>NZ_CP090419.1:3345000-3645000 GCF_032716425.1 Pseudoalteromonas sp. N1230-9 | reverse complement strand
ACATTGAGGCTGCAATAGCAGTTGCCGATGACGCTTACCCTTACCTTAATTACTTAAAAGAGACAAAAACGAGGTTGCAAGGGCTGCTATAATCAATAAGCTCGCTCCCCTAAGTCATATGCAAAATAACCATAGGTCGCAAAGATCATCATAGCAACTAATGAGCAATGCATGGCTCGAGCGAGTACAAGATCAATCGGGCGTGCATGGCGAAGTATTGCTTCATCGTTAATGATGGTTGCTTTGGCAGGTTTTTGACGACGAATTACTATTGCGTACATATTAATCCTGATACCTATACCTTTATCCCATAGAGGCTCGTGTATTCCTTCTTCGCGCATTTTTCTCTCAATGTGCTTCATTGAAATGCGAGTGAAACACAAGGCTGAAATGAGAAAAGAGACAAATGCTGGAAGTGATATTATAAAAAAAATGAACTCGGGTATTATATACATCGTTTTAGTTCAATTCATTTAAGAGTCGAGAGTACATCATGATTTATCAGTATTACGACTACTTACTAATCCAATATAAATTTAATAAGCGCTCCCCTAAGTCATACGCAAAATAACCATAGGTCGCAAAGATCATCATAATAATGAGAGAGTAATGCATCGCTCGAGCGAGTACAAGATCAATCGGGCGTGCGTGACGAAGTATCGCTTCGTCGTTAACGATGGTTGCTTGGGCATGTTTTTGACGACGAATTACTTTGCCATACATGGTCACTCTTATGCCTATTCCTTTATCCCAAAGAGGCTCGTGTATTCCTTCGTCACGCATTTTCTTCTCAATATGCTTCATCGAAATGCGAGTGAAGCCTAGAGTTGAGATTAAAAAAGCAATAAATGATGGTCCAGCTAAAATCCAGAAAATATTTTCAGGTATAGTAAACATTTAAAAGTAACCTTGTTTAGTAAGCGCCTTCCCCTAAATCATACGCAAAATAACCATAGGCAATTATTAACATCAAACCTAAAAATGATACATGCATTACGCGAGCTAAAATTAAATCAATAGGTCTGGCGTGCCGTAAAATTGCTTCATCATTAACAACAGTAGCTTTTGCAGGTTTTTGTCGCCTAATAACTTTTCCATACATAGTCACCCTTATACCTATGCCTTTATCCCATAGAGGCTCGTGTATTCCTTCTTCGCGCATTTTTCTCTCAATGTGCTTCATTGAAATACGAGTGAAGCACAGGGTTGAAACCAAGAATGCTATCACGACAGGAAGTGATATTATAAAAAAAATGAACTCAGGTATTATAAACATATTAAAACCAGTCAACACTTGAACTTAAATCATACACAGCGCCAGATATAAGTTGTTCTAAAGAATCACCCACCTAACAGGGCTCATGGTAATAGCAATGCTGACACTTGCAGTCACTGTGGTCCAAGCCCTGTTGTTTCTATAGCTGCACGGCGTTGTAATGAGTATATGTAAGTTAATTAAGGCAGTAAGAGTTATAACTTAGCCTTTATTTCCAACACATTAAGCGATTTGCTGTTTTCTCATTGCTTCGAGTTTGGCGTACATATGTTCTGTAAAAAAGCCGTGCATTAAAAATCGTTGCCCTAAATTCCACGGGCCTACGAGGTAATGCGGGTATTTATTATATGCGTACTCGGTTAATGAGCTATCGTTGATTATTTTTCCTATTCTAATTGCGATGCTGTGATCTAGGTTGAATCCATTAATGGCATCGCGATATTCATCACGTTTTAATAATAAGCAAAACAAGCACATAAATAAGGCATGTGCGGTTTCAAAATCAATGACTTGCGTGGCTTTTTTTTCGATGAAAAAATCTTTCATATTAATTGGTTGCCAACTTTTCCAATTATATCGATTGGATTTATTAATATGTGTTTGAGCATTGCCGAGTTGTGCGAAGGACTCAAACAATTCTTGGTCGTGATCAACAAAGCTATTGTGTAGCATGTCGTCTATTGTTTTAGGGTATAGATTCACTCTATAACTGTGATCTGTGTTTTCTGAAAGGAAATTTAAAATATTTGATTCTGTGGCAAAGTGCCTAAGAATAAGCATATTCGCCTCTGGCGAAACAAAGTACTTACAAAACCAGCAAATGGTTTTTTGTAAAAATGTATGCGCACTAAATTGTGGTAATGGCAGCCTTTTTAAAAACCAAATCAGATGCAATAAAATAGCAAATACAAACTGCAAAATGGGCCTTAGTGTCCAGCGAAAGCGATTTTCTAAATCTTTGTGCCAAAGTGTTAATGCTTGTTGCTCAATAGGCAGAGAGTCATCATTTTTTAGTGCCCTTAGGTAGGCGCTTTGGTTATTGCTCATTATCAATCTCCTCTAGTTGCAAGCAATACAAACGCCCTACAACCTTAGCTGTTTTAACGATGGTGGCCACTTTTTCGTTTGAGGATGCGACGCGATCAATGAGTTGATAAAGTTCTTTTAGGTGCTCAACATCATTTTTGCCATGATATTCTAAAAAACGAGTGATGTTTGCTGTGGGTTGTAAGTGCTCTTTAATCAGCTTGGCCCACTTGAGTGACATTTTGTTTCCTAACCCTTCAATGATCCACATAGCACCAATGAGCGCAACTGGGTTGGGTTTACTGGCGCTGTACATTAGGTAACCATGCAGCGCCTCTGAGCCTAAATTTCTGTCGGCTGTTTGTATATCATCAAGGTTGCCACCGGCTGCTAGGTAGTCTTTCTCGATCATCAAATAGTCGCGGTGTTCTTCGTGGGCATGATGGATAACGCTAGAGCGAACATCACTGTAATTACGGTCAAAACTGGATGCGCTGCGGCTTATCCACCTTGAACCTTCAATCACTTGTTGACGCATATTGAGCAATAAATGACGGTAATCTTGTTGGCTTAATTTACCCGTTTCTAATCGTTTTACTATTGGCACTTTTGACAGATTGCGATCAAAATCAAGCCATACTTGTAGTAACTGTTGTAGGCATTTCTTACCAAGCTCAGTTTGAATGTAATGTTCCATGTTATTTCTCTATTGTTAGCAGCATATATGCGCAGTTAAATCGGCCTGACTCAGGAACCATACACAGAATCGTGTCGCCTGAGTTTAAAGTATGCGTTTTTATAAACTCATCCAGCATGATAAATAATGAAGCGCAGCCGGTATTTCCTCTGTCATAGAGATTTGTGTACCATTTTTCTTCAGGAATAAAAGTGCCAGCTTGTTCTAGCATTTCAAAAATTTTGCCTTTGAAATAGTGTGATGAAAAATGGCAAAGTACATGATCGATTTTATCAACGTCGACATCACCTGCATTTATGAGTTTTAAAAATCCATTAACACCAACGGTAACGATATTATCTAATAGCCTAACATCTTGCCTGAGCAATAATGCGCCAGCTTTTTCTGCTGCAGCGTAGGTTGGGTAGTCTTGCCAGGTTTTTATATCCTCATTTTTACTTTTGCCTAATGACATGCAGGTATCGTATACGTCAGCGTGAGAAAAGCTTTTTATCCATTCGATTTTTAAACTTGTGGTGTTAGGTCTAGGGATATTTTCGAGCAGTAGGGCGCCGGCCCCGTCTGAGAGCATCCAGCGCAAAAACTCGGCATTAAAATCTACGGCATTATCTGTAATTACTTCATAGCGCGAGTGTTTGAATAGTCGAGAGGCAAGCTCGCTTGCTACCACTAATGCGTTATCGCTTAATTCTGCTTTGATATTAGCGAATGCGTATTTGAGCGCCATCATACTACTTGAGCAAATACCATGGCTGGTGTTTATTTCTACTTCAGGAATATTAAGCTCGGCTTGTAACATGCTACTAAACCCAGGTAAAACCATATCACCTTGACTGGTTGCAGTACTTAACAGCTTGATTTTACTGCGCGGTAGAAAACTGTTTTCAATGCAGCTTATAGCTGCCTTCTTAGCTAGGTCACAGTTGCTTTCAACTGTTTGCTGCTTTGTGTTTATGGCGTAGTGGCGTGTTTTTATACCATTCGACTTTAAAATTTTATTTTTTAAGCGGCTGGGTTTGTTATTTATTAAGCCCAGTACAGCTTCGATTTCGTCATTATCGATTGGGTTTCCTGGCAAGTAGCGACCAGTACTATTTATATATACGTTCACGCTTTTCTTCCTTTAAAGTAAGCATAAATACAGCGAAGGTTTTCTTCCATGTAGGGAAACACACATACAATAGCCATAAATGTTAAATAAGCAGGTAGGTAGCTAGATGTGCCATATGGGTTTTCAAGTAATGTAAATGTCATTTCTCCATTGAGATCTAAGGTAATTAATTTTAAAAAATGATCCCAATTGATGACAATAATGCTGGTTAGCATATACAGGGGCAAGGATCCTAAATAGGTGTGGGCGTGCATTTCCCAAATAGAGATTTCTCTTATGGGGGATGCATAGGCAACATCCATATGGGCAACGAGCTCGTGCAAAACCCAAGTTATGATACAAATAAGTAAAATGAGTGCATTGACATCAAATATAAGGCAGAGCACGATGGGTAGCCCCATCTGAATTCCCATGACGGAATGCATTAATGTTTCTTTAATGCCTGTAGTGTGTTCTATCTTAGTTGCGCGGTGACAGCACCAATCAACAAATCCAGCTATTCCCCACAGCGGTAAGAAAAAGTACAGCAATGCATTTATTAGTAGTAAAGAGGTATCCATTCTCGTTTGTTCCTTTTTTACCATGCATAGTAGGGGGTTATGATTTTTTAGTCAAAGCGTACTTTTCATAATACAGCTCATGGCAAATTATAATTTGTTATTATGGCCTATTAATAAAGGGCTAGAAACTGAGGGATAGATAGGGTCGCTGTGCAGTGTTTAATACCCCGCATTGCTGCGGGGTTTTTTGCTTTTTTACAGAGTTAAAAATTAAAAGTCAGTCGGTGCGGGTGGCACGGTGAGTGGCTTTTTCGGGTTGTCTTTTAGCTCTTTTAACAGCTCTTCTACGGCACGTTCAATCGACGGATCTTTACCTTGATAGATAAGCTCTGGGCGGTCAACAACCTTGATATCTGGGGTGACACCTTCGTTTTCGATGATCCAGTTACCATCGTTATCTAAAATGCGGAATGTTGCCGCGATAACTTGGCCGCCGTCGACAAGGCTTGGGTTACCTGAAATACCAATTAAACCACCCCAAGTGCGGGTACCAATAAGCTTACCTAACCCCGCCTGACGAAAGTAGTAAGGAATAGCGTCACCGCCTGAACTTGAGTAACCATTGATCAGCATGGCTTTTGGACCATCATGAGCAAATTGTGGTGTTTTCGTTGGCTCAACACCGCGGCGCTTCCAATAGTTAAGCGGTTTACGGGCAAGCCACGTGATCATGTGCTCAGGAATAAAGCCGCCGCCATTGTATCGGTCATCAATAATCATGGCGTCTTTGGTAGTTTGCGGCATGTAGTTTTTGAACATGGCGCGGTTACCCTCAAACGCTGTATTGGGTAAGTGAACATAACCAATACGGCCATTTGATAGCTTATCAACATAGGCTGCACGAGAGTTAACCCAGTCTAAATAACGCAAACCCTGTTCGCTGGCGACAGGCTTAACGGTAACTTGCCATGCACCTTTGCTGCGCGGTTTACTATTAAGCATAAGCTCTACTTGTTCACCTTGGGTGTTCTCTAGTAATTCGTAGAAGTTAGCTACGTCTTTTACTGAGCGGCCATTTACGGCAATGATGTAGTCGCCGTTATGTGCTTTTATCCCTGTTGTGCCAAGTGGTGAACGGAAGTCTTCATGCCAGTTTTCACCTTGGAAGATTTTCTCAATTTTTACGTATCCTGATGGATCGCTGGCAAGTTTTGCACCCAATAAACCATGCTTTTTACGCTCTGCTTTTGGCATATCACCCGACTGCACATAAATGTGGCCTGCGTTTATTTCACCGGCGATTTCACTGAGAATGTAATCTAAGTCACTACGGTGTGAGATAGCATCAGCCATAGGTTGATACTTAGCTAAAATTGCGTCCCAATCTTGGCCGTGATGGTTTTCATCATAGAACCAATCACGTAATGTACGCCAGCCTTCAACATACATTTGCTGCCATTCAATTTGTGGCTCAATTTTTAAGGTCATTTTACTGAGATCGAGTTTATTCGCCGCTAAGTCTTGTTTGGCTTTTGGCTCAATTAAGCTGTAATCCTTGCCTGCATGAACAAGCAGGTGCTCACCGTTACTCGAAATTGTGTAATTACTGACTCCTTTAGCCACGGTTTCAAGCTCGCTGTCGTGAGCTGTGCCTATCAATTGTAGGCCACCATTAGCCAGTGTTAGCACGCCACCTTTTACTGCCGTTAAACCACGATAATCTCCAGCTGGGGCATTTAAAGCGGTAACGCGTTGCATAAAGTCACTGCTTTGCAGGCGATTACTGTTTTTCTTATCGTCATCTTTTTGTTTGTCGCTGACGATCGCTGTTTCATCACTTTGTAGTGCGATAAGTGGTTTGATGCTGTCATTTACGGCTGCGGCATAAATACGCGTTGCACGATTAAACATGTAGTCAAACTCGTAGCTGCTAAAGGCTAAGTTAAAGTCGCGCTCAGAACTAAAATACAGGTATTGACCATCAGGAGAGAAAGTTGGGTTTTGCTCATTGGTCATTTCATCCGTTAAGCGAGTCACTTTCTTTTTATCAACATTGTAGTGCCACAGTGAGGCATAGCGGTTTTCATTGTTTTTCACATACACAATGTCTTCGCTATTTGGCGACCAAGTATACTGGCGAATGCCTTCTTCATCGTAGATGCTGGTATCAATTTTGTGTTGTTTACCTGACTTTGCATCTATCCACCACAGAGTATGGTTTTTATCTGCAAATAATAGTTTTGAGCTATCTGGTGACCAAATCGGCGTGAAACGCCAAATAGTTCCGTTGCTGGTTAGCTGCTTGGTGGCATTATTTTTACTGCGGTCTTTTAAGTAAATTTCGTATTCGCCACTTTCATCGCTCATATAAGCAATATAACGGCCATTTGGCGACCAACTTGCGTCAATTTCGCGACCTTTTGCTGTGTAAGATAAGTTACGTGTTGGGCCTTGTTTAACTGGCACGCTAAATAACTCACCGCGGGCAGTAAAGAGTGCACGTTTACCATCATGAGAAATCGACATTGAGTCGATAAAGTCACTGACATTTTTTGTGTACGGCATCGCATATTGACGCACACCAGCAATGTTAATGCTCAGCTTAGTGCTTTTCTGAGTTTTTGGATCAAAGCGATAAAGGTAACCACCATTTTCATAGACAACTGCAGTTGGCCCTGCTGATGGCCACAGTACGTCAAAGTCTTTATGGTTGGTTAGCTTTTTCGGCTCAGCGCCTTTTTGGTACTGATACAGATTAAGGGTGTAATCACGGTCAGATACAAAGTAAATGTTGTCGCCAACCCAGGTTGGTTGCTGATCGGTAGCGCGGTTACTGGTTAGCTGCTCTGAGGTATTGTTTTTTAGATCGTAAACCCAGACATCTTGTGCACGACCGCCACGGGTGCGCTTCCAAGTACGAAATTCACGGTCAATTGGCGTGTAAACATATTTACTACCGTCTGGCGAAAGCATCCCGCCGCCGGTTTCAGGAATAGCAAGAGGCTGTTCAAGACCACCGTCAGCAGGTACCATGTATGGACGACCCATACGTTTACCCCACGGTGTGCGGTTAGCACGAAATACCACATTTTTGCCATCCGCTGTCCAATCGAGAACACGATAATCAAAACCGCCGCGTGGTGGCATTGGGCCAACATCGTTGTAGTAAGTCAGTTGCTTTAAGCCAGAGCCATCGCTGTTAATGACATAAATTTGGCGGCTGCCATTGTACTCGGCTGCAAAGGCAATGCGTTTACCATCAGGTGAAAACTTAGGGAAAGTTTCAAAGCCAATATGGTCGGTTAAGCGTTTGCTCTCGCCTGTTTGCGTATTAGCAATGTAAATATCGCCACCGTACACAAAGGTAACGTTTTGGTTATGAATATCAGGAAAGCGCAGTAAGCGCGTGTCTTTAGTTTCGTAAGCTGATGCCCAAGGTGCCAGTGTCGCAGCCATGGCCAGTGCCAACGTTGTTAGTTTTTTCATGGGATTACATCCTATTTTGGGAACTGTAACAGCATAACAATTCGCTTAAAAATAGCGATGCAGATGCGATGAAAGCACTGTTACAAAATATGAATAAAAAAGGTTGGCATTAAATACCAACCTTTAATCGCTATTCGTTGAACTTTAAAACCTAATGTTCATGATTATGCTCTTCACTTTGCTCTGCAATACCTAGCCACGTAATTGCGCTTGGTGCGAAGGCTAATTCTAAATCACCTTCAATTTCGAGATCTTCAATGTGCACTTTTAGTACGTGCTGAGCGATAGGATCGGCAACGTAAGCAAACTCACTATTTTGTGATACTGTCATGCTGAAGCTCATGCCTTCTGGCATAGTTGTTACATCTTCTTCAGTAATATCTACTTTACCTGCAAGCTCCCAATGCATGTGGCCGTCATGCTCATGGGCTTCAAGCACGTTTAAAAAGCCTAAGCTATCAAGTACTAAAAAGTGCTCTCCGCTTCCTGAGAATGAGTAAGATACGGCACTTGCACCTTCATCAAGTTGCCACTCAAGCACTTCCATTTCAGCTTCGCTTGGGTTAATACTTACAAATACACCTGATGCGATAGCAATGAAGCTTTCGTTGCCTTCATGGCCGTATAGTGTACCAATGCGTGTATCACCTAAAGCATCAATGTTGACGATTTTTTCTGCATGGTATTCATCGTCGTGCTGGTGGGCAATTAACACACCGTCGCCACAACCAAACGCTACATAATCATGGTTTTGTGCTGCACCGTGTAAATCGGGGCAGGTTAGTTCAAATGTTTGTTCAAGCTCATATTCACCATCATGAAGGTGGTAAACGCCAACTTGATCAGGCAAAACTTTAGCATTTGAAGTGCTCTCGCTATCATCGCGACGCAAGGTTGCAATTAGGTGCTCGCCACGTGGTTCTGCAACACCATGCATATTAATGTCGTACTGAATGCCTGCAAGTGTGGCGGTTTTGTTTGCAATGTCGTTATCGGTTAATACTTCAACAGAGGCAGCCGTACCTGCATCGGCATTGCCATCATAAAATACAGCCATTTGGCCGTCGTGCTTAACGATGTGAGTTGGGCGGCTACCGGTTGTTAATTCGTAGTCACTAAAAGCTGGACTTTGTTTATAGTCGTGTAGGTGATCGCCATGATCTTCACGCCATAAGCCACTATCAATAAAGCCCAAGTAGTCTTGATTGCGATTTGCAATTACCGCATAGCGATAGCTAGGTGATACATTTAATGAATTTGAATCATGAGTCAGTGTAAACGACTCGAGTAGCGAGTTATCATCTAAGTCAAAAATATTTGCTTCGTTACTGTTCGCAGCTAACACCGCTAAGCGACCCATAGAATCAATAGCATGGTCATCACCGTGATCATGATCATCGCCATGATCATGACCGTCGTCAGGTGTTTCAATTGGATCTTTTTCAACAATGTTTGTTTCTGCATCACCACACGCGGTGATCAAGGTGCTACTAATTGCAAGAGCGAGTAGTTTTAGTCTAAATAAGTGTGTCATATTGATTTTCCTTAATTGTAATTTTGTTTAGAAATAGCCGCGAATACCCACTGCAAAACTGCGCCCCGGACGTGGCGCGATATTCTTTAAGAACGAGCTGTGTACGCGTGCTTCTGTGTCCGTTAAGTTTGTGCCTTTTAAATAAAGCGATAGGTCTTGGTTCAATACCGATAAGTCATATGAAATGCTGGCATCAACGAGGGTATAGCCATCTGTTGTGGTTTCTTCTTGCGCTATGCGGTCTTGTTCTTGATAGCGTGTTACGTGAATATTTGCTGTTAGGTTTTCGGTTTGATAGCTAAACTCAGTACCAAAACGCAGTGGAGGAGTGCGCGGTAAATCTCCGCCGTCTTTTAGACGCGCGCGTACATAATCTGAGAATAAATCGACTTTAAACTCGTCGGTTAGCTGCCAAGCAACTTGCGCTTCAAAACCGTGTAAAACCACGTCGTCTGTTTTAAATAAATAAACAGGCAGTTCAGATGAATGATCGTGCTCATCTTCGTGATTATGTTCATCGCCATGGTCGTGATCATGACCACTTTCAGCGTATAGGCCTGTGTTGATCTGGTAATAATAGTTATCTACTTGGTTATAGAAAGCATTGAAGATAAAGCCAATATCGCCCTCGGTTTTACGAAATGTCAGATCGATATTATTTGCCGTTTCTAAATCGATAGTTTTGTTTGAAAGTTCAAAATGACCATCATGAGTATCGAATAACGTGCCAACTTCATAGGTTCCAGTGCCTATGTGTGGACCGAAAGATAAAAGCTCAGAAGCAGACGGGGCACGCTCAGAACGCGATACCGATAAACCAAGGTTATAACCTGGAGTAAAATCCCATACCACACCTGTTGATAAGCTGACCGGTGTAAACTCTTGGGCTACATCAAATACACGTGTGTAGTTTGATTCTTCGTGTTCATGACCATGGTCGTGCTCATCGCCGTCTTCATCATGGGTATGGGCGTCGATTTCTGGTAAAAGCACATTGTTAGCATCAATTGTTACTCGTTCAACACGACCACCTAATTGCACTAAAAAATCACCAAAATGCTTTTCTTCCATCATTGCAAAAGCAATACTTTCAGTAATAGAAGGAGGAGTGAAGGCTTCAGAGCCCTGTGCTTCTACATCACTTTTTTTATAATGAAAGCTGATGCCACCATTCCACTCATCAAATTGACTATGCAGAATGTCAACGCGCAGCTCATTGGTTTCGTTTTTGAAGGTTGTACCTACTGCACCATGTTCTATTTCAGCATGTTCGTAGTCTGTGTGGCCTGCACGTAAGTTAATTTTGCTTAGCCATTCACTGTCGATATTGTATTCGCCAAGTAATTGCACTTTGGTTTGGTCAAGATCAGCAAATACGGCTTCTTCTTCGCTGTGTTCCTCTTCGTGGTCATGCTCTTCTTCACCATGAGTATGGCCAGGAATACCGTATTGGCGGTTAAATTGCTCAACCGCAACGCCAATGTAGCCTTGTTCGAATAAGTAGCTGGTACCAAGTGTGAAGCCGTCAGAGTCTTCGTTACTGTTGGCTACGATATCATCATCATTGTGCTCAATATCTTCAATATTTGCAGCGACAGGTACACGGTAGTCATCAGACTCTCGCCAAAAAGCATCAGCATAAAAGGCAAATGAGTCAGTACCAGTAGTGGCATTAAATGAAGCTGTTTTTTGTTCATCAACCGAGTTGTGTTCTAAATTCCATTCACCACGGGTTGTGTTGTCTGTTGGTACGCGGCTATCAACCACGTTGACCACACCACCAATGGCTCCGCTACCATAAAAAAGAGTGGCGGGACCACGTAATACTTCAATTTGTTTTGCGGTTGACGCTTCAGAGGCCACTGAGTGATCAGGACCGACACGTGATACATCACTTACATCTAAGCCATTTTGTGTTATCAACACACGTGGGCCGCTTAAACCACGGATCACAGGAGTACTGGCAACCTTGGCATGAAAGTTTGTGTTAACGCCTGGTAGCTTTTCAAGGCTATCACCTAGTGTTGATGCTTGTTGGCGTCTTAATTGTTCGCCAGATAACACACTAACAGGAGAAGCTGACTCCATTGCAGACATATGAATCGGCGTTGCTTCAACATCAATCACTTCAATTGGCGAGCGTTTTAAATTAAACGTTGCGCTGTGGTCTTGGTCATTGGCAAGCGTAATATCACGATGTAAGTGAGCATAACCTGGCGCTGAAATATGCAGCTCTTTTAAGCCGTTATTTAAGCCGCTGATTTCAAACTCGCCTTTATCGTTAGTTGTTACTTTTTGATCAGACCCTTCAAGGTCAACTGTTGCATTAGCAATCGCTTTACCTTGGTTATTTAACACAACGCCTTTGATTGATTGCGCCAAGACACTGGCAGGTAATAACGTCGCTATGACGACAGCTATTTTTGAGATGTTATTCATTAGTTACCACTCTTTAGTACGTTATAATGTATCAATTGTGCTTTAAATGTTATAATGTATCAAGTGTGAATCGATGAATGAGTTTCATTCTTTTTTGTAACAGTATGTTGATAGCGGGGTAATGAAGTGGGTGGGGTGATCAAAGCAGCAAAATTAGCAGTGATAGGCTTTATAGTTGGATGCGTTTTTTCAGCTCAAGGGCATCAACACCATCACCATTCACATGGTGAGGGAGTGCTTTTTGTGGTTCATGATCAAGATAAATGGCAGGTTAAGTTTATTTTGCCAGCTGGAGATATTTTTGGTTTTGAACATCAGCCCGAAACAGCCCAGCAAAAGCAGGTCATTAAAAAAACATTAGCCAAATTAGAAAATTCACAGCAGTTAGTGACATTTAACACCCAGTGCGAGCTTATTGATTCAAACGTTGAAAACCCATTTGAACAACACACTCATCATTCACATAACGATCTTGAAGTTGAGTATTCGTTTAGCTGTGAAAAGTCCGTTTCTACAGTCACAGTCACTTTATTTGAATGGGCTAAAACGATATCTGTTATCGAAGCGCAGTGGATCACAGAGCAAGCACAAGGAATCGAAGAGCTGACGGCAGCTAAACCTTATATTGAGTGGCCGCTATGAATAAGCAGCGATTAACCAGCACACTTAATAAAGCAAAGCAGGTTTGCCTTGAACATGGCAGAAAATTCACGATTCAACGCAAACAGATACTGCAAATATTGCTAACCACAGACGTGCCGCTATCAGCCTATGAACTGGTCAGTTGCTACAAGCTGCGTACAAGCTCGAGTGTCTCTGTTATGTCTGTTTATCGCATCTTGAGCTTTTTAGAGTCGGTAAACCTTGTTCGCAGGCTTAATAGTGCTAACAAATACATCGCTTACGATGCTGGCAGTGAGAGTTTCAACGATGATCTTTCTTTGTTTTTAATTTGCCGTCATTGCCAAAAGGTTGAAACACTTACTGTTTCACAGAACGATGTTGCAACGCTATTCCCTCATTTTGCTGAGGTGGGTTTTACCTCACAAACAACGCAATTTGAAATGATGGGAGTATGCAATGAGTGCCAAGCAAAAATTGCTTGATGCACTTTTATTATTCATGTGTTCTATTTTGTAGGGATTATTCAATGAAATTACAATTAATGATGGACAAGTTTGCTATCGGGTTATCAGCTATGTGTGCTATTCACTGCTTAGCTGTGCCTGTGTTACTCGTGTTATTACCGAGCACTGCTGTGCTTGGTTTAGGTAACGAGCAGTTTCATTTTTGGATGCTTGCCGCGGTACTTCCTAGTAGCTTACTTGCATTAGTTCTGGGTTGCAAAAAGCATAAAAAGTATCGGTTTTTTATGTTTGGTGTGGTTGGTCTCTTACTGCTTGTGATAGCCGTTTATTTTGGTGCAGGAAGACTAGGAGAAGTTGGTGAAACGGCTTTAACAATATTAGGATCAAGTTTTATTATTTTAGGTCACTGGCTTAACTTTCGCTCATGCAAAACAATAGACGGTAAACATCAATCATGCCAGCAGACTGTTTGAATAAGAGGTGATACCGGCCACATATCTTTTGACCGGTATTGGTTTCGCTTATTTGTAGAAAACTTCTACAGTACCTTTTACTTTTAATAGTAAAGGTTGGCCGCGGCGATCAAGCGCTTTTGGAGAAGCGATTTTGATCCAGCCTTCGCTGATATTATATTCTTCAACGTCAAAACGCTCTTTGCCGTTAAGTTTTACACCAATTTCATGCTCGAATACTTCTTCTACGTAGAACTTGCTACGAGGGTTAATCGATAATTGATTTGGTAACTCTGGTTTATTTGTATCTGTCATGATTGCAATACTGTATTGAATAAATTGTGCGCCATTGTAGGCAATCCCAAGCATGGGCTCAAGTAAGAACAGTGCAAATTTGTTTTGTGCCGAGCTTTGAACCTACGATAGTGCTGTTATTAAGTGCACTTTAATTCGCAGCACTCTTTCAAAACTCAATACTTTTGCGGTAGCTACACTAAAATAAGTAGCCAGAAAATAGAATTTAATGATTTGTTATACTATATCAAATTTGCCTATTGTGTTATTTTATAACAAATCATTTTAATCAATATTTTTAGCTAATCAACTTATGAAGTATTCAACCCTATTTCTTGCCTTAGCAGCGGCGTTTGCTACAACTACACACGCTTCTAACAGCGATATCGAAACAATCACAATTGAACACAAGCAAGCCTTTCGTGGTGATATACCAACAAAAGATTTACCGCAGTCGATCACCACATTAAGTAAAGACATGATGATTGATAATGGTATTACCAAGTTTCGTGATGCGCTGGACTTTTCTGCCAGCATTAGCCGAAAAAATAATGGTGGGGCGCTGTGGGACAGCTACTCAATTCGTGGTTTGTCGGGTAATGAGAATATGCCATCAGGCTACTTAATCAATGGCTTTAGTGGTGGTAAAGGATTTGCAGGCCCTCGTGATGTTTCAAACATTGAATATATTGAAGTATTAAAAGGGCCTGGCTCTGCGTTGTATGGCCGCTCAGAGCCCGGTGGTACCGTAAACATTATTACTAAAAAGCCACAGTTTTATCAGCAAGGGCAACTTCAAGCCGAGTTGGGTAGCGATGACCACAAACGTATTCAAGGCGATTACACCAATGGCCTGACTGATGATTTAGCGTTTCGCATAAATGGTGCTTGGCAAGACAGCGATAGCTTCAGAGATCATGTGCATCACGATAAATTTGTGATCACCCCATCACTCTATTATCAAGTTAATGACAAATCATCGCTGACGTATGAATTTGAATATGTTGACCAACAGCAAATGTATGACCGTGGCATTGTGGTGTTAAATGGTGACTTTGATACCGTGCCAGAGTCGCGCTTCTTAGGTAACCCAAATGATGCACCAACCAAGGTACATTCTCGCGGTCATCAAATTAACTATAACTACGATTTTAATCGTCAGTGGTCATTGCTGGCAGGGGCTAACTATCGTGCTGCAACGCTAACAGGGCAGTCTTCAGACGCTGAATTATCACCTTCTCGTCAGTCATTGTTTGATGATGGCAGAACCTTAACTCGCCAACACCGATACCGTGATTATGAGTCTGAAGATACCTCGGTGCGTTTCGAATTAAGTGGTCATTTTGATATTGCGGGTATTACTAATCACGTACTCATAGGTGCTGATGCGTATGATTATGAGCTACGTACGGGGTTATACCGTTACCGTGGTGGTTATGGCACTTATACAATTGATATCCATGAGCCTGATTACAGCACTGGTGAAGGTCCAGAAGTGGCTATGCAATACGAAAATAACGAAGAGCAAAAAGCTTTCGGTATCTATGTGCAAGATCAGCTCGACCTAACCGATAACTTAAAAGTCATGCTAGGTCTACGCTTTGATGAAATTGAGCAAGACATTTTCGAAACTAAGTCGGCTATAGCTTCAAACAGTAAAGAGAACCGCATTAGTCCTCGTTTTGGGGTTGTATATACAATTAATAACGACATTAACGTTTACACAAGCTACTCAGAAGGGTTCTTACCACTAAGTGGTACCGATGCTGAGGGTAAGCCATTCGGTTTTGAAGAAAGCGACTCGTTTGAGGTGGGAGTTAAATTTAGCTATGCCAATATCAGCGGTACCCTTGCTTATTTTGATGCGAGTAAGAGCAATATGCTGGTGGCGGACCCTGTAAATGTCGGTTATTCAACGCCTGTAGGTAAAGCAAATAGTACAGGTTTTGAGTTAGACCTAACAGGCTCATTGGGCGATAACACTGAGTACAACCTATCTTATGCTTATGTTGACGCTGAGACAGCAACAGACAGCTTAAATGTTGATTGGTTAGTGCCAATTCCTAAAGGCAGCCCTCTTGTGAACGTACCAAAAAATAATCTTTCGATTGGTTTAAACCATGACTTAAGTGTATTTTCACAAGACATAAAGATTGGTGGTCATTATCAATATGTGTCTGACCGTTTAGGTGACCCTGCTGATTTAACCTTCCGTTTGCCGAGTTATCAAACGGTAGGCTTGTTTGCCAAATGGCGAGCAACAGAACGCACAACGGTATCACTGAATGTTGATAATGTGTTTGATGAAAAGTACATTGCAAGCTCATACAATGCCTTGTGGGCCTACCCTAGTGCGCCTACGCAATTTAAACTGGGTGTGAGCTATGACTTCTGAGCAAGTTAAAAGCCGTATTCACAGTATCGACATCATGCGTGGTGTCGTTATTCTATTGATGTTACTTGATCATGTGCGAGAGCGGTTTTTCTTGCACATGCAGGTAGCCGATCCTATGGTAGTTGATACCACGTCACCAGGACTTTTTTGGAGTCGTTTTGCCGCACATTTTTGTGCGCCAACTTTTATCTTTTTAACCGGTTTATCGGCGTGGCTTTATAGTCACCCTGCAAGTGGTGTAGCGCGCTCAGCGCAAAGCTTCTTGGTTAAGCGAGGGCTGTTTTTAATCGCCTTAGAAGTGACTCTCATTTGTTTTTCGTGGATGGGTTACTACCACACTATTTGGCTGCAAGTGATGTGGGCGATTGGTCTATGCATGCTGGTCTTAGCGTTATTAATAAAACTGCCACGTAATGTGTTATTAGTACTTGGTTTAGCTATTGTGTTTGGTCATAACTTACTTACCCCAATCAGTTTTACGCCTGATGAGTTTGGTTATTCGCTGTGGACGATTTTGCATGATCGAGGCTATCTATTACAAGGTGGCTTAATCGATATAAAAATTAGCTACCCAGTGCTGCCTTGGATTGGTGTGATTTTACTGGGTTATTGCGCAGGGCCACTATATGCACATACGCAAAAAGCGCAGTCTCGTAAACGAGCACTGCTGCTGTTAGCAGTATTATGTGTAGGCTTATTTGCTGTGCTGCGTGGCTTTAATATCTATGGTGAAACCCTACCTTGGCAAACCTTTAGCACCGCAACACAAACCATGATGTCGGTATTCAATGTCACTAAATATCCGCCGTCACTGAGCTTTTTGCTTATCACTTTAGCAGGTATGTTTGTTGGTTTATGGGTATTTGAAAGACCACTTAATCGCATCACCAATGCACTCCGTGTGTATGGCTCTGTACCTATGTTCTTTTATATTTTACATCTCTATGTATTGCTAGTGATGTATCAAATAGGTATTCAGGTGTGGGGGGCAAACCAAGGGCAACATTTAGGTGTTAATGATATATCAGGTATTTGGCTTATCACTATCGTATTAGCCGTTGGGCTTTATTGGCCAACTAAGAAGTTTAGTGAATATAAGCGTAAGGCTAACAAACCTTGGCTTAAATATTTATAAACTCATCAATGCCGACATGCCTATGCATGTTGGCATTTCTTAGGAACTGTTGATTAAAATTGTTTAAAGTAAAAATTAGAAAAGTTATCAAAAGGTAAAATATTGGTTAAATTAATATCAAATTCGTATTTTTAATACTTCTTCACTACTGTATGTTATTTGTACCACTTTTGGTAGAAAAATAAGGATAGTAAAATGAAAAAAGTATTAACATCAATAGGATTACTCGCCGCTAGTGTTTTTTCAGTTCATGCAAGCGCAGATACAATGGAATGTTATGTCGATACGCAAGCATATGATCAATACACACCAAATCGTTGTTTTGCACTAGTATATGGTCAAACATATGCAACAGCAGTGTTTCGTGTAGTAGGAGATGGTTCAACGATTGATAGTGTTATTTGGTCTAATGATGCATCATCGTGTGGAACATCAGGTACGTCTTGTTCATACCAAATCCGAGCATTTCGACCAAGTAAAGCGGAAGCGACAATTCTGTATGCAGATGGCCGCTGGAGCAAAGTGTCGGCGACAGCTTCTTTTGAAGATGGTCGTTAAAACTTAAATCTTACGGATCGATTCAATAGGCTGGCTTGTACCAGCCTATTTAGTATTCACTTATACAATAAAGCGTTTATTAAGTTGCCTTATCAGTCACTTTTTGCGATATTATTTATATTATAATATTAACAGGAAGCTAAAAGATGACCCTGCCTAGTTCTCAATCTGCAAATGCTATTCGCATACTTGCTGTCGATGCCGTTCAACAAGCCAACTCTGGCCACCCTGGTGCGCCTATGGGTATGGCTGATATTGCAGCTGTATTGTGGCAAAACTTTCACCGCCATAACCCATTAAATCCTGACTGGTCTAACCGTGACCGCTTTGTGTTATCAAATGGCCATGGTTCAATGCTTCAATATGCATTGTTACACCTAAGCGGTTATGACGTAAGCATCGAAGATATTAAGCAATTCCGTCAGCTTCACTCTAAAACACCGGGTCACCCAGAATATGGTTACACACCGGGTGTTGAAACAACGACAGGCCCATTAGGTTCTGGTATTGCTAACGCAGTTGGTATGGCCATCGCTGAAAAAACCTTAGCCGCGCAATTCAATAAGCCAAAGTTTGATATTGTTGATCACTTCACTTACTGCTTCATGGGTGACGGCTGTTTAATGGAAGGTATCTCGCACGAAGCATGTTCGCTGGCAGGTACGTTAGGTCTAGGCAAGCTAATCGCATTTTGGGATGACAATGGCATCTCTATCGATGGTGAAGTAGAAGGTTGGTTCACCGACGATACGCCTGCACGTTTTGAATCTTACGGCTGGCAAGTTATCCGTGATGTTGATGGTCACGATATGAATGCAATTGCCGGTGCAATCGAAGCGGCACAAAGCAATACTACGCAACCAACACTAATCTGTTGTAAAACAGTGATTGGTTTTGGCTCGCCAAATAAATCAGGTAGCCACGATTGTCACGGTGCACCACTGGGTCACGACGAAATCGCTGCAGTACGTGAGCAGCTAAATTGGCCACACCCAGCATTTGAAGTTCCACAAGAGGTTTATAACGAGTGGAATACCCAAGCAAAAGGCCAAGAGCTTGAAGGTGCATGGCAGCAAAAGTTTGCAGCTTATAGCAAAGCACATCCTGAACTTGCAAAAGAATATACACGTCGTGTTCTTGAAAAAGCATTACCAGCTAACTTCGCTGAATTAGCTGATGAGTACATTGCTAAATGCCAAGCCGACATGCAAAACATTGCGACACGTAAGGCATCACAAAATGCGATCACTTTCTTTGCTAACCAGCTTCCAGAATTAATGGGTGGCTCTGCTGACCTTGCCGGTTCTAACTTAACCTTATGGCCAGAAGCAAAAGGTTTACAAGATGCTGCTGATGGTAACTACGTGTTCTATGGCGTACGTGAGTTTGGTATGAGCGCAATCATGAATGGTATTGCATTACATGGTGGCTTCATTCCATTTGGCGCAACCTTCTTAATGTTTATGGAATACGCACGTAATGCTGTACGTATGGCAGCATTAATGAAAGCACAGAGCATTTTTGTGTATACCCATGACTCAATCGGTCAAGGTGAAGATGGCCCAACTCACCAACCAATCGAGCAAATCGCTAACCTTCGCATGACACCAAACATGACTGCATGGCGTCCGTGTGATGAAACTGAAACAGCAGTAGCTTGGCGTCAATCGTTATTAAAAGAAACAGGCCCAAGTTCACTGATCTTCAGCCGTCAGGGTACCAAAGCAATGACACGTGATGCACAGCAAGTTGCTGATATTGCAAAAGGGGGTTATGTACTTGTTGATAGCGAACAAGCTGCAGAGCTTATTCTTATTGCAACGGGTTCTGAGGTAGAACTAGCTGTGAATGCTGCTGCTGAGCTAAAAGCACAAGGCAAGCAAGTTCGCGTGGTATCTATGCCATCAACGAATCAGTTTGACAGCCAAGACAAAGCATATCGTCAAAGCGTGCTACCAGCTGGTACACCAAAGATTGCTGTTGAAGCGGCACACCGTGACTTCTGGTTCAAGTATGTTGGCCAAGATGGTGATGTACTAGGCATGGACACATTTGGTGAGTCAGCGCCAGGCGCGGTATTGCTTGAGCATTTTGGTTTCACAGTGGCAAACCTAGTTGCAAAAGCAAACGCATTGCTTGCTGAATAATGTGACTGGCGAAAAAATTATCGTAATCGCAACACGATAAGCCTGCCTTTGTGATGATGTGTAGGTAATAAAAAAAGCCCGCAAACCTTGGTTTTCGGGCTTTTTGCTGCTTAAACAATCGGTTTAAACTAGTTCGCTTAAGATTGACTCTAGTTTCTCTTGGTCAATTGCGAATTGACGAATACCTTGGCTTAGCTTTTCAGTTGCCATAGCATCTTCATTCATTTCCCAGCGGAAAGCTTGCTCAGTCATGGCTGCTGGCGCTTCAGCTTTTTCTGTTGCTGGTAATAGTTTTTGAGTTAAAGGTGCGTCAGTTGCGGCTAGTTCAGCAAGTAACTTAGGGCTGATAGTTAAACGGTCACAGCCTGCTAGTTCTTGGATTTCACCAATGTTACGGAAGCTTGCGCCCATTACAATCGTGTCGTAGCCGTGCTTTTTGAAGTAGTTGTAGATATGCGTGACTGACTTAACGCCCGGATCGTTAGCACCGTCGAAATCAGCACTTGCATCTTGTGCTTTGTACCAGTCAAGAATACGACCAACGAATGGTGAAATTAGGTAAGCACCTACTTCGGCACAAGCGCGTGCTTGAGCAAATGCAAATACCAGCGTTAGGTTACAACGGATACCTTGCGCTTCAAGTACTTTAGCCGCTTGAATACCTTCCCATGTTGAAGCAATTTTGATTAACACGCGCGATGTGTCGATACCTTGCTCTTTATATAGAGCAACAAGCTCAAGTGCTTTATCAATGGTTGCTTGAGTATCAAATGATAAACGCGCATCCACTTCTGTTGAAACTAAACCCGGCACTTGCTCCATTAATTTAGAGCCAATTAATACCGCTAGCTTGTCGGCTGCTTTTGTTACAACTTCAGCTGCGTCACTGCTTTGTGCTTTTGCCCATAATACGGCTTCGGCAGCAAGTGGGCGATATTTCTCAATTTGAATCGCGTTTAAGATTAGTGATGGGTTTGTTGTTGCATCTTGCGGTTTATATTCGTTGATTGCTTCAAAATCACCCGTGTCAGCAACAACGGTTGTCACTGCTTTAAGTTGTTCTAATTGACTAGACATAGTTATCCCATTCTTATCATACAAAAGTTAATGTAGTGGCTTTAACCTATTATTTGTGCTGAAAAAACAATCTAATCTTCCAGAGAAACTGCGCAATAAATCGCCCGCCAGCAGCAAATAATCCTGTTAATAATATTTTTATAATACCTTTACAATCTGGTATTGTTGATATTATCATACAAATAAAGATAATGACTAACAATGTTAGTAAGCAATTAGTGAAAGGTAATTATGTCTCGTTATACGTTGGGATTAGACTACGGGTCAGACTCGGTAAGAGCATTACTCGTTGATGTTGCGACTGGTGAAGAACTTGCCAGCCATTTAGTAAACTACCCGCGCTGGGCACAAGGCTTATATTGTGACCCAAGTAAGGATCAGTTTCGTCAGCATCCACAAGACTATATTGATAGCCTTGTAGAAGTAGTAAATGGTCTATGGTCACAAGTTCCAGCGGGTACTGCAGACAAAGTCGTGGGTATGAGCTTTGATACAACTGGCTCAACGCCTGTGGCAATTAATAGCCAAGGTACACCACTGGCATTAACTGAAGAATTTGCAGAAAACCCAAATGCAATGTTCATTTTGTGGAAAGACCATACGTCTATTAAAGAAGCAAATGAAATCACTGCAGCTGCCACTAACAACGATGTGAACTACCTTTCACATATGGGCGGTATCTACTCTTCTGAGTGGTACTGGGCCAAAGCATTACATATTTTCCGCGTTGATAGCAGTGTAAAAGCAGCCACTTATTCATGGGTTGAGCACTGCGATTGGATGACCGCGCTAATGTGCGGCACAACACACCCTGAAGTATTAAAGCTAGGGCGTTGTGCAACGGGCCACAAACAAATGTGGAACGAGCAGTGGGGCGGTTTCCCACCAAACAGCTTCTTCAGCAATATCGACCCACTATTAGATGGTGTTGTTGATACGTTAAATGCAACCACAGAGCCAAGCGACCAAGTTGCCGGCAACTTAACTGCTGAGTGGGCCGAGAAGCTAGGTTTACCACAAGGTATTGTTGTTGGTTACGGTGCATTTGACTGTCACATGGGCGCAGTAGCAGCCAATGTTCGCCCTGGTGTTCTAACCAAAGTAATGGGTACTTCAACCTGTGACATCACTGTAACGTCTCAAGAGCAGCTAGGTGATACTTGCGTTAAAGGTATTTGTGGTCAAGTTGACGGCTCAGTGATCCCTGGAATGGTTGGCTTAGAAGCTGGTCAATCTGCGTTTGGTGATTTATACGCATGGTTCAAGAACCTCGTACTTTGGCCAACTCGCCAACTTACAAATTTATCTGACGCTGAGCAAGCGTTAGTTAACAAGCTAGAAGACTCAATCTTAGTTGAGTTATCAAAAGCGGCAGCTGCATTGCCTGTAACAAGCAACGATGTAACGGCGCTTGATTGGGTAAATGGTCGTCGTACGCCAGATGCTGACCAAAGCGTAGCCATGGCATTAACAGGCTTAAAAATGGGCACTGATGCACCTAAGTTCTTCAAAGCGCTTGTTGAAGCAACTGCGTTTGGCGCACGTGCTATCACTGAGCGTTTCCGTAGTGAAGGCGTGCCAATCGAGTCTGTGGTCGTTATCGGCGGTATTTCTAAAAAATCAGACTACGTAATGCAAACCTGTGCTGATGTTTGGAACTGTCCAATCGACGTTTTAGAAAGTGAGCAAAGCTGTGCATTGGGTGCGGCAATTATGGCTGCGGTTGCTGCAGGTGAGCACGCAACAGTGGCAGATGCTCAAAAAGTAATGGCGTCGTCAGTATGTCATCAGTACTTACCAAACCCTGAGCGCGTTGCTGTGTATGACGAGCTTTATGCTAACTACCAAGCACTTGCAAGCTATGTAAACGGAGACAAAGCATGAGTTTTACTGAACTAAAACGTGAAGTCTATGAAGCGAACATGGAGCTGCAACGTCGTGGCTTAGTGATTTATACCTTTGGTAACGTATCGCAAATCGACCGCGACAAAGGCGTAATTGCGATTAAACCAAGTGGTGTATCGTACGACCAAATGAAAGCCGATGACATGGTAATCGTCGACCTTGAAAACAACATTGTTGAAGGGTCTATGCGTCCGTCTTCTGACACTAAAACACATGTTCATTTATATCGCCACTTTGATTCAATTGGCGGTGTAACACACACGCATTCGACCTATGCAACTGCATGGGCGCAAGCAAAGCAAAGCATTCCTTGTCTTGGCACAACTCACGCTGACTATGTACACGGTGACATCACCTGTACTCGTGAGCTAACCGATGAGCAAGTGAATGGCGATTATGAATTAGAAACCGGTATTCAAATTACTGATGCGTATCAAGACCGCGATCCGAAAGCTGCACCTATGGTGATTGTTGCGGGTCATGCGCCTTTCACGTGGGGTAAAGATGCCGCTCAGTCTGTATACCATGCCGCGCTACTCGAAGAGATTGCACGCATGGCGTATTTAACACGCACTTTAGATCCACACGCAGCTGAACTTAAAAAAGCAGTGATGGATAAACATTATCTACGTAAGCACGGTAAAAACGCGTATTACGGTCAGAGCAAATAGCAAGAATTTAGAGGATTATTAACATGACGACGATGACGAAAGAAGTCTGGTTTGTTACCGGCTCACAACATCTTTATGGTCCTAAGGTGTTAGAAACGGTTGCCAAAGACAGCGAAGCAATTGTAGCGGGCTTAAACAGCGAAGCTAATCTACCAGTAAACTTGGTATGTAAGCCTACCGTTAAGTCACCTGAAGAAATTCACGCTGTTTGCCAAGCGGCAAATACGGATCCTAACTGTGTTGGCTTAGTATTATGGATGCACACTTTCTCACCTGCGAAAATGTGGATTGCTGGCCTAAGCGAATTACGTAAGCCTTGGTTACACCTACATACTCAGTTCAATGCAGCCCTTCCTTGGTCTGACATCAACATGAACTACATGAATACGCACCAAAGTGCACACGGTGACCGTGAGTTCGGTTTCATCGGTACTGTAATGCGTAAAGAGCGTAAAGTTGTTGCAGGTCACTGGCAACGTGCTGACGTACAACAGCAGTTAGATGACTGGTGTCGTGCGGCAAAAGGTTGGGCAGAAAGCCAAACACTTAAAGTTGCGCGTTTTGGCGACAACATGCGTCAAGTTGCAGTTACTGAAGGTAACAAAGTTTCAGCGCAAATTACTTTTGGTTATGAAGTACACGCGTTTGGTGTCGCTGAGCTTGTAAAAGTGGTTGATACTATCACTGAAGAAGAAGTTGATGCACAGTTAGAGCTTTATAAGCAAGACTACGTAATTGCTGACGAGACTCTACAAGACGATTACGCAGTGAAAATGCTACGCAACGAAGCACGTTTAGAGCTTGGTATGGAGCGTTTCTTAGAGAAAGGCGGCTTTAAAGCATTCACTAACTGTTTTGAAGACTTATCAGGTCTTTCTGGTCTTCCAGGTCTTGCTACACAGCGCCTAATGTCGAAAGGCTATGGTTACGGTGGTGAGGGTGACTGGAAAACAGCTGCTATGGTTCGCATCATGAAAGTAATGGGTGAAGGCCGTGACGGCGGTTGTTCATTCATGGAAGATTACACTTACAACATGGGTGAGACTGACCAAGTAC
Organism: Pseudoalteromonas sp. N1230-9; assembly: GCF_032716425.1. Classification (NCBI taxonomy): domain Bacteria; kingdom Pseudomonadati; phylum Pseudomonadota; class Gammaproteobacteria; order Alteromonadales; family Pseudoalteromonadaceae; genus Pseudoalteromonas; species Pseudoalteromonas sp. N1230-9. Next base: position 3,620,153 of record NZ_CP090419.1, on the reverse strand, counting down.
TTGGCGCGCACATGTTAGAAGTGTGTCCTTCAATTGCAGCACAAAAACCACGCCTTGAAGTTCACCAACACACTATCGGTGTGAAATGTGATGTAGGTCGTTTATTGTTTACTGCAAAACCGGGTGCTGCAATCAACGTATCACCAATTGATATGGGTAACCGTTTCCGTATCTTAATCAACGAAGTAGACACAGTGGCTCCGCCAGCTGATTTACCTCACTTACCTGTTGCTTCAGCGCTTTGGGAACCAAAACCAAATCTATCTGTAGCATCAGCTGCATGGATCCACGCCGGTGGTGCACACCACACTGCATACAGCCAAGCAGTAACAACCGATATGATTATCGATTTTGCTGAAATGGCTGGCGTTGAAACTATGATCATCGATAACGATACGACGATCCGTGGTTTCAAAACAGAGCTTCGTCATAACGCAGCTTACTACATGCTAAAACGTGGCCTGTAAGAATTAGTACTTTATGTACTAGAACGTGCTGTGTGTGAGCACGTTCATCCCAAATTTTGTTGTCGATTAAGCCAGTGATGAGCCACGCTCTTCGCTGGCTTATGCTATTGTGAAGCGAAACTTTTTAGGAGTAGATATGATCGATTTAAGCGCCTACCAAGGCATTATTTTTGATATGGATGGCACCTTAATTGACTCAATGGGCAGTCACTTACAGGCATGGCAAAAAGCTTGCGAAGCCTATGGCTACCCATTCGATTACGACTATATGTACAGCTTAGGTGGCATTCCGACCGTTAAAACAATTGAAATGCTTAACGAAAAATTTGGTTTAGAACACGACCCTCTAGTTGTGGCAAAAGATAAACACCAGTTTTGGGTTGATTTACAGCACCAACCACTGGTGATTGACGAAACCGTCGCAGTACTTGAAAAGTACCATGGTGTATTGCCAATGGGCGTGGGCACGGGGGCTGATCGCGAACATGCAATTGATCATCTAACAGATACGAATTTAATTAATAAAATAGGTGCCTTAGTGACTGCCAGTGATGTTAGTAAAGGCAAGCCGAACCCAGAAACATTCTTAAAAGTGGCAGCGCTTTTAGGTGTTGAACCAAGTAAATGTGTGGTGTTTGAAGACACGCAAATTGGCTACCAAGCCGCCAAAAGTGCGGGGATGGATTGCATCATGGTGAAAGACGGCAAAATCCAACTTTAGCGATTAAATTTGCAATGACACCTACATTTGTATTATAAAACTATAAATAAAATTACAAAAAGGTTATTCATATGTCATTGCAATGTGTTTTCCAAGGTTTAAAAACAACTCATCAAACAGCCAGTTCGAACACGAAAAAGTCGCGCGGGCTTTATGCATTGTTGGTGACATGTGGGATTGCCCTTACACCAGCGTGTGCTCATCAAGGAGACAACATGACGACTTCCCCTTCAGCATCAATGACGGCCTATGGCGTACTTGCTGATCAAACCCCAGTTAATCAAGTAACGCTGACTAACAGCAATGGTATTAGCGTTGATGTGATCAACTACGGCGGCATTATCACGCGTATTGAAACGCCAGATGCAAAAGGCGAAATGGGTAATATTGTACTGGGTTTAGATAACCTAGAAGCATACACAAAAGCGACAACTTACTACGGTGCAATCATCGGGCGTTTTGGTAACCGTATCGCAAACGGTAAATTTACGTTAAATGGCACTGAATACCAATTAGCAACCAACGACGGTGACAACCACTTACATGGTGGTGTGCAAGGCTTTGATAAGAAAGTATGGAACATGACACCGTTCACGACGCAAAACAGCGCAGGTGTTACCTTAAGTTTAGTGAGCCCTGATGGTGACCAAGGTTACCCGGGTGAAGTGACGACAGAAGTGACTTACACGCTAACGAATAACAACACGTTAGATATGCAGTTTATTGCTACGACAAGCAAGCCTACCATCATCAATATGACGCAACACAGCTACTTTAACCTAGCGGGTAAAGGCGACATTCTTGATCACCAAATGCAAATTAACGCAAAAGCAATTACGCCTGTGGATGGCGGCTTGATCCCAACTGGTGAGTTGATGGATGTGGCTGGCACACCGTTTGACTTCCGTAAAGCTAAAGTAATTGGTCAAGATATCAAAGCAAGTAACGAACAACTGAAACTTGGTAAAGGTTATGACCATAACTTTGTGCTTAAAGACACGCCAAGCAATGAACTTATTGAAGCAGCGACGGTTTACGAAGCAAACTCTGGCCGTACGTTAACAGTTTACACAGAAGAGCCTGCAGTACAGTTTTATTCAGGTAACTTCTTAGACGGTAGTACTCAGCAAGCGTCTGGCTTAGTGCATAATTTTAGAAGTGGTTTTTGTTTAGAGCCACAGCATTTCCCTGATGCACCTAATCAGCCAACGTTCCCAAGCACAACATTACTGCCAAGTGACGTGTATTCAACACGCATCGTGTACGAATTTGGTACAAAATAAAGGAACACAAACGTGAAAACAACAAAGCTTAAAAACGCAATGCAAAAGGCTGGTTTAGCTAGCCTATTTGCCTTGTCGTTTGGCGCTCTGACGGGCTGTCAGACTACGGCTGAAGACAACACAGCCAAAGCAGATGTCGCAGCCACAGCAAAAGCGCCAATCCAAGATAATGGTATTTTTACTAATCCTCTTTTCCCAAATGGCGCCGATCCATGGCTTGAGTATTGGGATGGTAACTATTACCTAACTACAACAACGTGGACTTCTGAGTTAGTGATGCGTAAATCACCAACATTAGCGGGCCTTGCTGATGCAACACCTATCAATGTTTGGTCTGATTCAAACCCTGAACGTTGCTGTAACTTCTGGGCGTTTGAATTCCATCGCCTAAAAGGACCAAACGGCTACCGTTGGTACATGATGTACACGGCGGGTACTGATGGCACTTTAGATAACCAACACTTAAACGTATTAGAAAGTGCTGGTGACGATCCTATGGGTCCATACGAATACAAGGGCGCATTAATGCCTAACGTATGGAACATCGACGGTAACTACCTAACGTACAAAGATAAGTTGTATGTGATCTACTCACAATGGCAGGGTGATCAGCAATTAAACATTATTGCTGAAATGGAAAACCCATGGACTCTGAAGAAGAACTCACCGCATACGGTGATCACGCGTCCTGAGTTAGATTGGGAAATCAGTGGTCGCAAAGTAACTGAAGGCGCTGAAATTTTACAGCACAATGGCCGTACGTTTATGACGTACTCAGCAAGCTTCTGTAATACTCCTGATTACAAACTAGGTATGCTTGAGCTTGTTGGTGACGATCCGCTTAAAGCGAGCAGCTGGAAAAAATACGAAAGGCCAGTATTTGAGCGTACAGAAGAAGTGTTTGGCCCTGGTCACAACGGCTTTTTCACATCGCCAGACGGCACAGAAGATTGGTTAGTTTATCACGGTAATGATTCGGTAGAGCACGGTTGTAGTGCGACGCGTTCATTACGTGCGCAAAAATTCACTTGGAACGACGATGGCACACCAAGCTTTGGTAAACCATTAACACCAGGCGTTGAAGTAGCTCCGCCATCAGGTGAATACGGCCCACTGGTAACGCGAGTGCAAGGTCAACGTTATCAATTAGTGAATGCAACAAGCAGCTTATGTTTAGACATTGCAGCTGATCCACAAGATGCACGTGCAGTTCAACGTCAGTGTGCAAGCACCAATGGTCAATGGGTTATTGATGCAACAACAGATGGTTTTGTTCGTTTAGCTAACCGTGAAGACAGCAAGTTCTTAGAGCTTGAAAGCTGTAATGACGCAGATAACGCTAAAGTACAATCTGCAGCATGGCGCAATAATTTCTGCCAGCAATGGAAAGTAGCACCAAGTACAGATGGTAATGTATCTATTACTAACCGTTACACAGGCAAGCCATTAGCGGTTGCTGGTTGTTCTGCCGCACAAAACCAAGCGGTTTTACAGCAAAGCGACGCAACAGCGTGTGGTGACTGGCAATTACGCCCAATGGGCAGTGTTGTTGTATTAAGTCAACAAAGTGGTAAAGCACTTAGCGTGGCAGATACAGTTAAAGCAGGTACTAATGTTGAGCAACAAGCTTACACGCATAAAGATGCACAGCAATGGTTCTTCACACCAACAGATACAGGCTATGTAAGCCTTAAACAAAGCGCTGACAGCGAGTTCTGTGCTGCGGTAGCTGATAACGCCTTAGTACCTGGTGCCAACGTAGAAATGGCTTCCTGTGCAGCGAAAACAGCACAGTGGCGTATTGCTCCGGTAGAAGGTGGTGGTGTGATGCTTATCAACCGTTACACAAAACAAGCGCTTGGTTTAAGTAACTGTGGTTTAGCTGAAAACACTAACTTCGCACAACAACCTGATTTAGGTAATAAGTGCCAAGTGTTCCATCTGCGTGAACCAAATTAAGTTATAAGTAAAAAATCGACTCAACCAAAGCCACTTCATTTATGAGTGGCTTTTTTTGCGCTCATTTTCACACCAGCGCACTAATTAATACCCCTGGATCGCTGATACCGGCCTCTTTCATTGCATCTGCGATAGCTTGGCTTAGTGACATAACTTGGTTTTGTAACCCCATGACTATTTCAAGTTGTATTTCGATTTGTGTTTTAACTGCATCATCTTGTTGGTTTTCTGAGGCTTGTAGTTTTGCAAGTTGCTCTTTTGCTTGCTCAAGTTGTTCTTTTAAAAGTTCTAACTGGGCGAGCATTTTTTGAATTGCAGCTGGCAGTTCACTCTTTTTTTCTTGCGCTTTTGTTTCTGCTGTTTGTTGTCCAGAAAGAGTTGCTCTCTCAGCAATAGAGAAACGATAGTCGGATGTAGTATCGTCTTTTGCCGTCGATTTTTGGTTATCTATGTTCAGGGCATGCGCTAACGAGTTAATATTCATCGCGGTTAAGTATAAGTGAAGGATAAATTAGTATCGGCAATGGGTACTATTTCTTTAGCATTAATTTTTGAGATAAAAAAGCCGAGTTTTCACCCGGCCTTTCCTGACAACACATAAGTAAGGTGAGACAGCTCACCTTATCCGTTACTCTTCTTGTGCAGAAGCTGCGTCAAAGAGTGCTTTTATTTCTTCAGCACTGATTGCACCGTTGAAAATTTTCAGTTCATCAATAGCCCCGTTGTAGGGGGTATCCCAGTAGTTAACACCGAGTGCAAACTCGTTGGTTTCACCAGGGACTGTGAATACACGTGGAAAACCATTTGTTTCTAGTTGCAGTTCACCATTCACGTACATTTTTAAAGCATTACCATTCGTACCGTCGACTGTGAATGCAACATGTGTCCATTCTCTAAGAGGAATGCGACTATCTAACTCAGCATTATCGAAGAATGCGCCGTTATTTGCCCATAAGCGGGTAAGTGCAGTTCCAGACATTGATGGAACATAACTTAGCCATGAATTTGCACTTGCTCCTGCAAAGAATGCTGTCGTGTAATCAGTGAAGGTTTCTGGTTTAAGCCACATAGATACAGAGTAGTCATTGGTGGTTATTAGATTATCCGGTAAACGAACCCCCGAACCGTCAAGAAATACGGCTTGGCCTATAATACCATCTACATAAGTAACATTGCCGCCAGTATTATTAATTAAACCACCAGTTGGTTTGCCAGCTGCGTAGGCATCATTTAGCGCACTTAAGTCACCTTCAAAGCTGTATTCAGCTGGTGCAAGTGATTTTAAGGTTACATCGAATGACTTGGTATCAGTGAAGTCTTTATATCGAATAGTGGCCGTTAATGTCACAACTTGGTCGCCAGCTGTCGCACTTGGCTGAGTGACAATAGCTGTGCCATTGACAGGTTTTAAATACTGTTCGTTGTTGGATGTCCAGCTAATACCTGATACAAACGGACCAACGCGAGGTAATTCGAAACTTTCTCGTACTGCAGATAAGTCACCTAAATCAAGGGCATTTGTGATAAAGCCTTCAAACTGAGTTGAATCAGTTAAGTTGTTAATCGCTGCGCCGTTAATGTCTAAGCTATTGAGTGCGTAGTCATACACAATAAACTCATCAATTTGACCTTGGAACGGTAAGTCCCAGCCATAGTTTACACCTAGCGCAAAGTTGCCCGTTTGTGTACTAAAAAAGTCAGGGCGCGGCATGCTACCTGCAAGCTCACCATCACGGTATAGTGTTGCTGTACCATTTGCATAGGTAATGGCGATATGGTTCCAATCCATCATTGCTGGTGTTGCTGAGATTATTTGATTCCAGTTATCTGTGCCGTCTTCTTCTTGATAACGGCTCCATAGCATGGGTGTTGAGGTAAAGTGTGTATTACCCGGAATTAGACTCATCCAGCGAGCATCCGATGTTGCCGCAAAAAACGTTGGTGAGAAGTCAGTTAAAACCGTTGGTTTTAGCCAGTATGAAATGGTGTACTCATCGCCAGTGACAAGATCATCAGGTAAACGAACACCCGTTGCACCATCGAAGTTAAAGGCTTTACCTGTTTGGCCTTCAGCGTAGGCTGCTGTACCAGCACCCACATTTAGCATGCTGTTGTCTGTTACACCCGCATCATCAAGGTTTCCTAAGCCATCACTGAGTGAATCTTCAAATGCATAGTGTGCAATCGCATTTTTAAACTCAGGGCGTGCTTCAAGGTTTACATTGAAAGTTTTGGTTGTACTTTCACCGTTTAATGAGATATTAGCCGTTAACGTAACTGCTTTATCACCGCGATCTGGCGTTGGAATAAATACTGAGCCTTCACTGGTGATGTAGTACTCATCACTACTTTCCCAGTTAATTGCTGCACCATCTTTACCTTTTGTCGGTAATGAGTAGCCTTCGTCTGCAATTGATAATTCAGTTTTAATATCTAGCGATTCTTGAACAGTACCTAGTACGTTAGCTGTATCTGTGATTTCATCACGTTTACTTGCCCAAATGGTTGCACCTTCGCTTGATGTTGCAGATACAGTGACCGCCATCGCTTTAGTTGCATCATCCCATTGCCATTTAGCCACACCAAAGTACGTACCAGAATCTAATTCAAGCTTAATATTTGAGTCATCAATCATGTACCAGATACCTGGATCATCACCGGTTACAGAGTGATCTTCGTTTAAAGCAATATGCATTGAACGAATAGCATCTGTATTTACATCGTTACCATGGTTGATAAATTTGTAATAACCATAAAGTTCATCTGCCACAACCATGTTGTCGCCTTCAAGCGGCACATAGCGCTGCGGTGAAGCCATAGGCCAACCTAATGAGTTAATGAACATTTCATGTACGCGAACTTGGTGCGCTTCTGAAATGGTTGGGAACTCAGTCGATGTTTGCGGGAAACGTGTATGCGTTACTAAAATATGACGACCTGTCGTCTCATCGTAGTAAGCAGAGTTATGACCTGGTGATTGGTAGCCCCATGCAGGTGCTGTTTCGCCAAGTTCTTGCGTGTACTCAAAGCCACCCATTAGTTTTTCGCCCACTTCCAGTCCGCCCATTGCAGCAATGTCGTTACCTGCGTTATCTAGGTATGGACCATCAGGTGTTTTTGAGCGAGCGACACGGATGTTGTAACCATCGTTTAGCGCAAAACCAGCTACTGAGTAGAATAAGTAGTAATATTCACTTTCGGGGCTGTACATCACAAATGCACCTTCCATTGCTCGGAAGTCACCGCCTACTAGTTTTTTACCATAGCCTTGACCTGCTTCTGGCATACCTGTTTCTTCGTCCATTGCTAGCACGAAAATACCGCCAGAGTATGAGCCGTAAACCATCCAAAGTTTGCCGTCAGCATCATAGAAAGTTGCAGGGTCAATGGCGTTAGGATCAACGGCACCATTCCATGTCGTTTGGCCGTTATCAAGTGGGTAAGCTGTAAATTCAGCTTCTGAGCGATAACCACTGCGTAAGAAAATACCTTTGTTTTTGTATGGGCCTTCAATATTGTCAGCTTCAGCTAAACCAAGGTAAGAGCGGTTCCAGCACACTTCATCAACCACATCTGCGGTATCTGGGTTATCTTGTGCACAGTGGTTATAGTAGAACCAAAATTTGCCATTTGGCGCTTTGATTACATCGGCAGCCCAGTTTCCTGTAAAACCGTCTGTCCATTCAATACCTTCGGCAATTTCACCTGTGTAGTTGTAATCGAATAATGGGCTTTCATTAACGGCTGCGTTAGCTGAAAGGCTCGAAATCATTTCCCAGTTCAAGAGATCAGTTGATTTAGCGGCAGCAAGGTGAGAGCCAAAAATATAATAGGTGTCGTCAACTTTAACGACTGAAGGATCGTGCACACTTACATTAGCCACCATGACGCTACCAGATTCAGTGTATTGAACACTGCTGCTTACACTTGGTTTTGCGCTTTGTGGCTCGGCAACCGCAGGGGATGAGTCAAGCTTAGTACCCTCTTCTTTACCACAACCTGTAACAGCCAAAGAGCAAGCTATGAGCATGGCTAATTTATTTAATTTCATTTTATGTGTCCTCTTGAAACTGGGATTATTTTTATTCGATTGTTGTCAATAAAATTGCCGCGTGCCTATATCAAACTAATAAGAACGTAGTATTGTAATTTTATAGTATGATTTGAAATGTGCAAATACTTTTGCAAAGGTAATTAAGATGTAAACGCAGGGTTTCATGTTTTACAATGTTTACAGGCGTATTTTTAATTTTTTGAGAGGCTGATTTTGATGTTTTATGAGCTATATTTAGTTTTTTAAATTTAATATTAAGCTAAAAGAAGGCGAGGAATGTGTTTATTTGTATTACATTTAAACAATAAAAAAGGGCTCTTAAAGAGCCCTTTTTTGAAATTATTTGTCTTGTTTACTGAGGCCTTCAGTGGTCATAATAATGCGCTTAAGCGTGCCATCTTCGTTGTAGTAAAGTGGCTCAATAGCGACCGAACGACGAAAACGTCCGCCACTTGGTTTGCCATCAATCGGTGGCACTGCACCAGTATGATAAATAAAGTAGTCTTTACCTTTGTATTCGATGATTGATTGGTGATTTGTTTCGCTGTTACCCGCTATTTCATTCAAGATTCCTTTATACTCCCAAGGTCCGTGAATACTTTTACTCATGGCATAACAGATCTTCTCAGGGAACTCACACGCGTACGAAACATAGTAGTTGTCGTTTTTCTTATGAACCCATAGCGCTTCGGTAAAGTTAGGCAGGTCTAGCGTTTTAATTTCACCATCAAGAGACAGTAAGTCGTCGCTTAGCTTAACGTATTTTGGCATTAAGTTACCAAAGAACATGTAAGTATCGCCGTTTTCCTCTGTATAAATAGCAGGGTCGATGTCGTCCCAATCATTTGGCGTATGTTTGGTCATGTCATCGGTCACAAGCGCATGGCCAATGGCATCTTTAAATGGACCTGTTGGTGATTTAGAGGTTGCAACACCAATTGCAAAACCGGGTTTTGTATCATTGTGGCGCACTGTGGTAAAGAAATAGAAAGTGCCATCACGCTCAATCATGTGTGAAGCCCATGCTTCGCCTTTAGCCCATTTAAAGTCAGTGGCTTTCATAATTGGGCCGTGTTTTTTCCAATTCACCATATCGGTAGAAGAAAAAGCCAGCCAGTCATGCATTTCAAAAAAGACATCATTATTAGGGGCTTCATCATGACCTGTATAAAGGTATACAGTGTCGTTGTGTACAAGTGCGGCAGGATCGGCAGTAAATACATCAGTAAATAATGGGTTCTGTGCAACGGCTAAACTGCTTGAGAAAAGTAAAGGCAGTGCTAAAGCTTTGAGTTTCTTCATGAGTGTCCTCTTTGACTAATAATTGTTGTTCGAGCTATTGCTTTGTCCACACTAAAATCTAACCTAAACGGCCCAAGTAATACGCACTGTACGTTAAATTATACTGGGTAACTGATTGTTTACATCGCAACAATTCAGCTAAGTGCAGCAAAAAGCAAGTTGATATTGTATTATTGTATTTCAATAATAGTAGCATCAAAATTTGCTGGGTAAATAACTTGTTAGCTCTTTTTGTTGCTTCTTATAAATTAAAATTGAATTGAGGTAATGTGTCTTTTATCTATATCTTAATGATTATTATGACCTTTATGTAGCTTTTTATATTGGCGAACAGTCTTTCATATATTTGTAACGTGCTATAATTAAAGCGTTTTTGTAAACATAGCGACACTTATTTTAATTTGTCATTTTGAGTTGACTGTTAAATAGTCATACAATATGATTAAAGTTCAGGCAGCAAAGTATTAACATAAAAACGTAGATTCACTCGCGCACCGTTTTGACAACACACGATGCACAACACAGTGATCTCGCTTCGGTAACTGAATGGGGAAAGTTCAGCGGACCGATATAACTATAATTTGGAGAACACCGCTTATGTTTAAAAGAACACACATAGCCAGTGCTGTAGTTATGGCATTTACTTGTCAATTTGCTTTTGCTCAAGAGGAAACACCAAACACTCCTGAGAATAGCGCTGATGAAATGGAAGTGATTCAGGTATCTGGTATTCGCGGCAGTTTAAACAAAGCGCTAGATGAAAAACGTGCAAGCGTTCAGATAGTCGATGCTATTGTTGCTGAAGATATTGGTAAGTTTCCTGATAATAACGTAGTTGAAGCATTACAACGTGTAACAGGTGTACAAACAACTGGCCGTGGTGCGGGTGAAGTGAGTCAAGTTTCAATTCGTGGCTTAACCGATGTAAATACAACCGTTAATGGCCGTGCTATTTTTACAGGGGCGGGCCGTGACGTATCACTACAAGACATTCCTGCGAGCCTTTTATCAGGCGTCACTGTTTATAAAACGCGTTCAGCAGATCAGATTGAACGTGGTATTGCTGGGGCTATTGACATTAAAACGCACCGTCCTTTTAACTTTGAAGGCGAAAAAGTCGTTTTAGCAGCGCGTGCAATTTATTCTGATCAGCCTGATGAAGTTGATCCAAATATTAGTGCTTTATTATCTAACCGTTGGGAAATCGACGGTGTGGGTGAGGTTGGAGCACTCGTTAATATCTCTTATGCAGAGACTCATTATCGCGACGACACAATGACGGCGGGTGCTGCATTTCCATTTTTTACTGACAAACCTCAATTCAATTACTCACCCTATTCACGAGTACCAAATGAGTTTTGGCCACAAGGTACAGAGTCTGGTCTTCCTACAGCTTCAGGATCGACATTAGATGTTAATGGAGAACCGACCGAATATCTATTAGCACGTGATGCAATATTTGGTACTTCATTCACAGGCCTTCGTAAGCGACCAGCGGCTTCAGTGTCTTTGCAATGGGCACCAGTCGATACACTTGAAATTACTGCAGAAGGCTTTTATACCGGTTACGAAAATGAGTCACAAAATGCGATGTGGTTCTCAAACACCTTTGAAAATGGCAATGGTAATATTGATACGCCAATTGTTTTCGATGGCACTAATGTGATTAAAGAGAAGCAGGCAATTGGCGCAGGTGGCTTCCAAAGTGGTGACTTCTCATACGGTAAGACAGACAGCTACTTATATGCACTAGGTGCCCAGTGGCAAGCAAGTGATTATTTAACAATTAATACTGAAGTTGTTTACCAAGACAGTGAATACGAAACAGATTTCTTCGCAATGCGCTTTGACCGTGTAGCGACGGGTCTTGACGTTGATTTTAATGATAAAGATGGTGTACCAGGTATTTCATTTTGGGACGATCCAAACACTGCGGTTAATGAAGCTGATATGGCTGCAATTGCTAACTGGAATGCAGGTACTGTTTACGACAACGGCGGCGGTAATGCTGGTGATGCGCTGACTTTTACCTTTGATGCAGAATACCTAATTGGTGGCACATATTTCGATAAAGTTAAATTTGGTGGTCGTTACGAAAAACGTACGGCACAAGAGTACACTCGTGCTCAAGATGCCATTATTCGAGATGAAAATGGAATGCCTATTATTACTTCTGTTGCGAGTTTAATTGAGCAAATTGCAGCAGCAGGTGGAGCTGGCGATGGTTCAGGCATTGTATTCCAAGTTGATGACTACTTTGATGGTCGTGCTGATGTGTTTGACAGCTTCGTCACAGCTGATGGCGGTTACATGCTAGATAATGGTAGTGCTGTTCGTAGTGTATATGGCATGGAAGCAGAAGACGTATACAAAACATTTGATATCGAAGAAAACTCATACGCACTTTATGCTACGACTAACTTTTTCATTACAGAAGATATCAGCGGTGAATTCGGGCTACGTTATGTCAGCTATGAGCAAGATATGGATTTTGTTGCTGAAGTCGGTGGCATGAACTCAAATGTATTCGAAGAAAGTTCAGCAAACGCAGATACCGATGCCTTATTACCAAGCTTGGTACTTAACTGGAATATCACAGATGATTTAGTGGGTCGTGTGGCGTATACGGAAACGCTGCGTATGCCTAATTTCGCTGATTTAAATGCATTACAGTACTGGTTTGATCCACTTACTGAAGGGGCGACATATGGCACTGGTAACGGTGGTAACCCAGATCTTAAACCAACAGAATCAAAGAACTACGATGTATCACTTGAATGGTACTTTGCAGATACAAGCTCGCTTTATGCCGCTTATTTTAATCGTGAAATTGAAGGTTTGGTTGTTGCGGGTCGTAAGCAGGTTGTACGCGAAGGTGATGATGGCGTAACACGTCCATACGTATTAAGTGCACCCGTTAACGCTTCTAATGGTGAGCTGTCTGGTTTAGAAGTTGGTTTAGTTTACTTCCCTGAAGCGTTACCTGAATACTTAAATGGCTTAGGTGTGCAAGCTAGTTTCACCATGCTTGATTCATCACAAGATACACCTGAATTCAATCAGCTAGGTGAAATTTCAGGCTATGTTGATTCACAAATGGCCGGTGTTTCTGACGAGTCTTACAGTATCGTGGGTATCTACGAGCGTGATGCGTTCGATATGCGTTTATCTTATGTATGGCGTTCAGAGTTTTACACCGGTAATGAAGCTGCAATCTTTGCTAATCCTTTACAGTTCTGGAATCGTCCAGAGCAAAGCTTAGATTTTCAATTTAGCTACAATGTGAATGAAGATTTTGTTGTGACCTTTGATGCAACAAATATTCTTGATGATGTATATCAAAGCCATTACGGTGAAAATAATGACACGTTATTTAACTTTGGTAATGGTATTTACTCACGCACATTTGCATTGGGTGCACGTTATTCTTTCTAATTCTTAATTAGACCCAAAAGCCCCAGCTCTGCTGGGGTTTTTTATTCGTAAAGCGAGTGTTTGCTATCGGTCGAAAAGAGTTGCGATTTAATTAGTATGATAATACTATTAATTAAATTAGCATTAAATTTACAAAAATAACGAACGCAATGGCCAAGCTGTGTACTATCTAAGGCTGTAAATTTATTTAATACGCAGTGTTGAAGGCTTGTCATCATTGCTCGAAATAGTGAGCGTGGCTCATTATTGACCATTTAGGGTGTTGTTGTATGGAATCTCAAAAATTATCCGTTGTAGAAAAGGTCGGCTTTGGTGCCGGTGACATGGCAGTGAATGTCATGGTAGCAGCGTTATTTTATTTTATGTCTTTCTTTTACACCGATATTTACGGACTTGATCCGGTTGATATGGGTGTGTTGTTTTTAGTGGCGCGTTTTGTTGATGCCTTTACCGATCCTTTAATGGGAGTGATCACCGATAAAGTGAAAACGCGTTGGGGTCAGTTCCGTCACTGGTTCTTATTTTTATCTGTGCCCTATGGTCTGTCGGTGATTTTACTCTTTACTACGCCTGATTTTGACTACAACATGAAACTAGCTTGGGCCTATGCGACTTACCTTTTCGCAACCTTAATGTTTACCGGTGTCGCTATTCCTTATATTTCTTACATTGGTGTCTTAACCGCCGATCCAAAAGAGCGTTTGTCAGCCAACGGCTACCGTATGTTTTTCGCTAAGATTGCCAATGTAGTGATTGTATTTTCAGTGCCGCTGCTTGCATCATATTGGGGAGATGGCAGCTTGTCGTATGGTTATAAACTGGCAATGGCGTTGGTATCGGCATGTGCCGTTGCACTGTTCTTATTTTGTTTTTTTACAACGCGCGAACGTATTACTCACGAGCCGCAAAAAGAAAGTGTGCTTACGCAATTAAAAGTGCTACTTAAAAACGATCAATGGTTACTACTGTGTGCGGCATGTGTACTTGGTACGCTTGGTTATGCGATTCGCGGCAGTGTTGCTATGTATTACGCAACCTATTATTTAGGCGTGCCTGATTTAGCAGGTGCCTTTACCAGTGCGGGTATTGCAGCATCTATTGTCTCTATGGTAGCAAGCACCTGGATCACCCAGCGCTACTGTAAAATGAAGTTATTCCGTCAATCACAAATTGCTGTGCTATTCATCTCATTGCTAATGTATTTTGTGGTGCAGCCGGGTGATGTAATGATGGCGTTTGTGCTGTATATCATCTTGTCATTTGTGGTTGATTTACACGCGCCAGTATTCTGGTCTGCGATTGCAGAAGCCGTCGATTACGGTGAAATTAAAGACGGTGTTCGTGCATCAGGCCTATCGTTTGGTGGTATTTCATTCTGTCAAAAAGCAGGGGGTGGCTTAGCTGGCTTAGCGGGTGGTTTATTACTGGCATTTTTTGAGTACAAGCCTAACGTTGAGCAAACCGAATTCACCCTAATGGGCTTAGCACTGATGCTAACTATCATTCCTGGTGTATTTCATGCACTGCTTGGTTTGATCTTAAAAAAATACAAAATCACCGATGAATACTACACGAATATGGTCATTCATAAGCGCCTACCACACTAACCATCCTTTAGGCGCACACACTTAAAAAGTGTGTGCGCTTTGCTCTTTAAAATAACAATTCGCTGGGAGACAACAGTATGAACACATTCAAAGTTAGCTATTTAGCAAGCGTTTGCGCTGCAATATTAACTGTGAGCGGTTGCAGTGAGCTGCCAATAGACAGTAAACAAGCGGTTTCTGTAGAGCATGCTGAACATACCAGCGAACAACATTTATTTGCCCTAAACCAAGTCAGTTTAAGTGCCAGCCCGTTTTTACATGCGCAGCAAATTAATGTGCGTTATTTATTAGCACTTCATCCTGATCAGCTACTTGCTCCTTACCTGCGTGAAGCCGGTCTTGAACCAAAAGCGCCTAACTATGGTAACTGGGAAAGCACAGGCCTTGATGGCCATATTGGTGGTCACTATCTTTCAGCCCTGAGCCTTGCATGGGCAGCCACGGGTGACGAAGAATTAAAGCAGCGTTTAGATTACATGCTAAGCGAGCTGGATCGCGCTCAACAAGCCACAGGTGGTTACTTAGGCGGTATCCCAAATGGCGATGAAATGTGGCAGCAGATCGAAAAGGGTGAAATCAAAGCTGATTTATTCAGCTTAAACGACCGCTGGGTGCCGCTTTATAACATCGATAAAATCTTTCATGGCTTGCGCGATGCATACGACGTAGCCGGCAGTGATAAAGCAAAACAAATGTTATTTAAGTTAGGCGAATGGTTCTTAGCGACCACTGCTAAGCTAACTGATGAGCAAGTTCAACAAATGCTGTACTCAGAGCATGGTGGCTTAAATGATGTGTTTGCTGATATGTACTTTATTAGTGACGATGAGCGTTACTTAAAACTAGCTCGCCAGTTCTCTCATAACATCATTATTGAACCCTTATTACACAAAGAAGATAAGTTAACGGGCCTGCATGCCAATACGCAAATTCCAAAAATTATTGGTATGTTGAAAGTGGCTAATGCCAGCGATGATAAAGCATGGCAGCAAGGTGCTGACTTTTTCTGGAAAACAGTCAGCCAAGAGCGCTCAGTATCAATTGGCGGTAACTCTGTACGTGAGCATTTTCACGATAAAAGTGACTTCACGCCAATGGTTGAAGATGTTGAAGGCCCAGAAACCTGCAACACTTACAACATGATGAAACTTAGTAAGTTATTGTTCTTAAAAACCGGTGATACGCGTTATTTAGACTATTATGAGCGCGCCACATATAACCATATTTTATCGTCACAACACCCAGAGCATGGTGGTCTTGTTTACTTTACCTCAATGCGCCCTGGGCATTACCGCATGTATTCATCAGTGCAAGATTCAATGTGGTGTTGCGTAGGCTCAGGTATTGAAAATCACAGCAAATATGGTGAGCTGATTTATAGCAATACCGGTAAAGAGTTATGGGTGAACTTATTTATTCCGAGCACGTTAAATTGGCAACAACAGGGTTTACAGATCACCCAAGACAGCCAATTCCCAGATGATAACAAGGTCTCACTGACCGTAAATCGTTTGTCTGAGGGGCAAAGTACTGAGTCGGTAATTCACATTCGTAAACCGTCTTGGCAACAAGGTGAGCTGAGCTTTACTCTAAATGGACAAGCTGTAAGCGCAACCGAAAAAGACGGTTATTACAGCATCAGCCATGCTTGGCAAAGCGGTGACAAACTTGCCTTTGAACTTAGCCCTAAGCTTTATACTGAGCAGCTACCTGATGGTCAGCATTATTATTCGGTGATGTACGGACCTGTTGTCATGGCTACCAAAGTACACGCTTTTGCAAATGAAAAGCTTAACTTTGTTGCCGATAATAGCCGTATGGGCCACATTGCCGCAGGGCCGACTTGTCCGCCAGAAGCTCTGCCAATTATGCTGAGTGAGCCAGAAAAGTTTATTGCCGATCTCACTCGTAAGCCAGGCCAAGAGCTCGCATTTATCGCCGATAAAAATGTGGCGATTGCTAAACAAGGTATCGATAACACCAAAAGCATAGAGTTAATTCCGTTCTTTCGCTTACACGATAGTCGTTATCAAGTGTATTGGCCGCAGCAAAGCGAAGCTGAGTTCACGCAATTTGTTGCCGATGCAAAAGCGGCTGAGCAAGCGAAAGAGCAGCTTCGTTTATTAACCGTTGATCAAATTACGCCGGGTGAGCAACAACCTGAAGTTGAACACGATTTTAAAGGTGAAGGAACCCGTGCAGGTGTCAATAATGGCTACCATTGGCGCGATGCAACAGGTTGGTTTGAGTATCAGCTTAGTAACCCAGAACAAAAAGCGGTTGCTTTGCGTGTTCGCTATTTTATTGGCGATGTGAACCGTCACTTCTCTATTAATTTAAATGGTGAGCAATTAGCTGCAGTTAGTTTGCCTGTAGGTAGACCAACGGATGAGTTCTACACCATTGATTACCCATTAACAGAGGCAATGAAAAAGTCGACAACGCTGACCTTACGTTTTGCTGCCGACAAAGACTCTGTTGCCGGTGGTATCTATGGTATTCGTTTAATCAACGCACAATAAAGAGTTGGCTATGTTAAGCAACAATGCGTTTGCGACGGCTAAAGAGCATGTTTTACCGTCGCTTTTAGATAACAGCGCCGAGCAACACAGTTTTTACCAAACACCCACAGGACTTGGTTATCGAATAATTGAGCAAGGTCAGGGGGATAAACCAAGTTGGGATGCCACAGTGACTGTGCATCAACGCCTTACCCTTAAAAATGGACGTGTGTTGTTTGATACTCGCAAGCAAGGTGCTGCTGTAGAGTACGAAATTGCAGAGGCGATAGTGGGCTTGCAAGAAGCACTGCAATTAATGAATAAAGGCAGTCGCTTTGAAGTTTTAATCCCTGCGCATCTGGCACGCGATATGTACAGCGTATTTATTGAAGAAAAGCATCAACAAGGCTCCCAAAGCCCTATGCTTGTTGATATTACCTTGGTTGATTTTAGTTAATAATACCAACTTGCTATCTCAAAATAGATCACTTAAGTAAATAAAAAACCTGCAATTATGCAGGTTTTTTTGGTTTGAATAATTATTTCTTAAGCTTGGTTTTGAGCTTATTTAGGTCGGTGGGGTTAACAACCGGCCAATCGTTTTTCCAACTCATAGGTAAAATACGTAGCTTTTGCACGCCGTTATCGGCTGTTTCGTAGGCGTGTAATACTAAATAGTCTTTACCATCAAAGGTGTATGCAGCACTATGGCCAAGGGCTGCCCAATCTTTGTTACCTTCAATAACTAAACTGCCACCGCCATCAACCATAGAGCGACCTTGTTGATCTAAATATGGGCCTTCGATGTTTTTACTGCGGCCTACGCGTACATTGTAAGTACTCTCTACGCCACGGCAGCATTTATCAAACGAAACAAACAGGTAGTAATAGCCATTCTTTTTAAAGATATAAGGTGCTTCAATTGGGCCATGTTCCGTGTTTGGGCGACTCGCAATGTGATGCCATTTTTCAGGTTTTGCTAAGCGCACCATGTCATCATCAAGTTGTACTAGTTTAAGACCACCCCAGAACGAACCAAAGCTCATCCACGGTGTACCATTGTCATCTTCGATAATTGCAGGGTCGATAGCGTTCCAATCGTCGCGCTCAGGCACTGATTCAACCACAATGCCGTAATCAATCCACTTGTAATCAGGTGATGATGGGTCAAGGGTTTCGTTAACCGTTACACCAATTGCTGAGGTGTTTTTGCCAAATGCAGAGACTGAGTAATAAAGGTAAAACTTACCATTTTTCTCGTACACATCGGGTGCCCATAAGTGGCCATCAAAACTTGGTGAAATACGCTTTGCCCAACTTGGCTCATCTTTAAAAACGCGGCCTGTGAGTTTCCAGTTGGTTAAATCTTTCGACTCATAATAGGTAATGCCCGGGCCTGTGCTAAAGACATAGTACGTGTCGCCTTCTTTGGTCATTACCGGATCGTGTACTTCAACTTGCTTTGCAGATACGGCTGCGGCAGAAAAAAGTAGCCCTGTTGAAAGCCACTTCATTACTTGTGTCACGTTACTTACGGGTCTCATGCTTGAATACCTTTTGTTGTTTTAACTCTTGTGTTCATTCAGCTACTATATAATATGTAATACAATATTAACAATAAAATCGAGACGAATTACAGGACACATTATGCTCAAAAAATTATCTCGGCTAACGCTTCTTAGTGCGTTAAGCGCCTCACCATTGTCAGCCCTTGCTGATGCTAATAGTAGCAAGGCTTTAGCGCCAATTGACAACCCCATAGTACTCAAACGTGCTGATCCTTGGTTAGTTCGTGATGATAAAAGTGGCTGTTACACGTTTATTGGTAGTTCGCCGAAATTTGATGAAATTGAGCTGCGCCAAGCTTGTCGTTTAAACGATTTAAAATTAGCTGAGCCAAAGGTTATTTGGCAAAAGCGTGATAAAGGCCCAATGAGTGTCAATATTTGGGCTCCAGAGCTACATCAGATTGATGGCAGTTGGTATATCTACTTTGCCGCAGGTGATATCGAAAAGCCATTCAGTATTCGCATGTATGCACTTAAAAACGACAGTGCTAACCCGATGCAAGGTGAGTGGCAAGAAATGGGGCAAGTCACCAGCCACCTTGATAGCTTTTCGCTTGATGCCACAAGTTTTACGCACAAGGGTAAGCGTTACATGATTTGGGCGCAGCAGAACCAGCCTGCAACTTATAACTCAGCTTTATGGTTAGCTGAAATGGACTCACCAACATCAATTAAAGAGCCCATTATCGCGATTACAGAGCCAACCCTTGATTGGGAAGTGCAAGGCTACAAGGTAAACGAAGGTGCAGCAGTCATCACCCATGGCGATAAAATATTTGTCACTTATTCAGCCAGTGCCACCGATCATCGGTATGCGATGGGTTTGCTATGGGCAGATGTGAATGCTGATTTACTTGACCCTGCTAGTTGGCATAAGAAAGCTGAGCCGGTGTTTACCACCCATGCTGAGCTAGGACGTTTTGGCCCTGGGCACAACAGTTTTGTAAAAGCTGAAGATGGTGTAACTGATTTAATGATTTATCACAGTCGTGATTATAAAGAGCTGAAAGGCACACCGCTTACAGATCCTAATCGCCATGCGCGAGCACGCATTATTACGTGGGATAAAAACGGCTTTCCAGTGTTTTCACTAGAACTCGCTGATTAAAAAAAGGCGCCAATTGGCGCCCTACAACTTTGGGAATGAACGATTACCAGAAGCGGTAGTAAATAAAGGCAGTAATACCAATAATACCTGCGGTATGAATGTAATCCCACTTATCTAAGCCAGCAGCCACTTCTTTCATGGTTGCTTTATCTAGGCTTGAGAAAGTCAGACCTTTCAATTGTTCTTCGTCTGCTTGCTTGGTGAAAATACTCACCACAATCATAATCGCAACGACCACGACAAATAGCAGAATACAGTAATATAACCAGTTCATTGTGGTGATCCACGCAAATGATGAACCTGTTAAATCATCTTTAAATGGCAGTAACACTAAGCGGATCATACCAAGTACAAAACCCGACACTAAGCCCACAAAACCCGCTGTTGGAGTGATGCGTTTACTACATAAACCGAGTAAGAATACTGCTGCAATACCTGGTGCAATAAGCGACTGCACACTTTGTAGATATTCATACAGCACATCGGCAATTAAGCTCATGACGGGTATCCACAATAGGCCTAATATAACAATTACGATAGTGGCAATACGGCCTACTTTAAGAAGGTGCTTCTCAGATGATTCAGGTTTGAATTTCTTATAAAAATCAATGGTAAATAAGGTCGCTGATGAGTTAAATAATGATGCTAACGAGCTCATAAGCGCCGCGACTAAACCACCAATTACAATTCCTTTAACGCCGGCCGGTAATAGCTCAGCAACGAGAGTAGGGAAGGCTTGATCAGCACTTTCATAGCTAATAATACCCTTAACATTCAATGCGTATGCAATCATGCCTGGTACTAAGAAGATAAATACAGGAAGTAGCTTTAAGTAACCTGCGAACATGGTACCGCGACGGGCTTCTTTAATGCCTTTTGCAGATAAAACACGTTGTACGATGTATTGGTCTGTACACCAATACCAAAAACCAATAATGAATGAACCAAATACAATGCCTGGCCATGGGAATTCAGCATCTGAAGCACTACGTATAAGGTGCATATTAGCATCGTTGATACGCTCAACTTCTGCCCAGCCTCCAACTTTATCTAGACCAACCACTAATATGACTAAGGAGCCAATAATGAGCACTGGAGTTTGCAGCACTGAAGTCCACATAATGGCTTTCATACCACCAAGCACCGTATAAATACCGGTGATCACCACAAGGCCAATAGCTGAGATCCAGAAGAAGTCTATACCCCAAATGCTCTCGATACCTAAGATTGTTTTAAATGCAATACCGCCGGCATAAACCGTCACCGCTACCTTAGTTAATACATAACTAATCAATGAGATTACAGATAAGAAAGTACGTGATTTAGAGTTAAAGCGGCGCTCTAGGAACTCTGGCATGGTGTAGACTTTACTACTCCAATAGAAAGGCACGAAAATCCAACCGAGTAGTAGAATGATCCACGATTGCATCTCCCAGTGAGCCAGTGCCATACCCGATTGTGCACCTGAACCTGAAAGGCCCACTAAATGTTCCGAGCCAATGTTTGATGCGAAAATAGAGGCACCAATTACTAACCAACTTGCATTACGGCCCGCTAAAAAGTAATCAGCGGTGTCTTCTTCTTTTTGTCGCATAGACATCACGACAACGCCTAGTAACAGGACAAAAAATCCTGCCAGCACTGTCCAGTCTAAGGTACTCAGTTCGACCATTGTGTGTTCCACCTAATTATGAAAAGTGAATATTGTTTTATATTTGTCAAATAAAAATATTATATTATAAATGGGTTGAGTTAAAGAGATTTGTTAAAATAAGGTGACAGCCAGTACAGAAAATAGTGACTTAAACGCTCGGTTTTTGTTCAATTATTCTGGGTGTTTTTATCTTTGTTATTGATTATAAAGAATAATTTGCAGGATGACGGAAGCAGTATATAAATGTATCATATACCCAGATCTTTTGAGGAACACTTATGGCGCGTTTAGAGAATTTAAACCTATCACAACAAGTTACCAATGAGCTTGGTAAAGCAATCATTGTTGGTGATTACAATACTGAAACGGGGCTACCAACCGAAGCACAATTATGTGAAGTGTATGGTATTAGTCGCACAGCTGTTCGTGAAGCAGTGAAAATGCTCGCTGCAAAAGGACTGATTTCTTCTCGTCCACGACAAGGTATTCGTGTGGAGTCAGCGGAGAACTGGAACTTATACGACACAAGCGTATTGAAATGGTTGCTTGAGAGCAGCCCATCATTATATGTATTAAAAGAGTTTTTGCAGGTTCGCTTGGCGATTGAACCACAAGCAGCGGCACTTGCTGCAAGAAAAGGCGATCAAGCAGCCATCGCAGAAATTAAAATTGCACTCGATAAAATGCAAGCGGCAGCAGAAGAGCCTGAAGGCGTAATGCATGAGCCAGACCTTGCCTTCCACACGGCAATTTTACACGCCAGTGGTAACCGTTTTTTCTATCAATTACGTGACTTTATTCGCACCGCATTACATGTGAGTATTCAACATACTACACCCGCTAAAGGCAATAAGAAGGCTATCGCTGAAGAACACTTTAAAGTGTATAACGCAATTGCAAGCGGTGACCCTGAGCGTGCTAAAAACATGATGACGTACATGATTGATGAAGCAATGGCGTTTATTGAAAAAGAAATCGCTGATAAAGAAGCGGCTCAATAAGTATCGCTTCTTGACGTTGTAATTACTTTAAAACAAAAGGTTATCATGCCAAATTCAAACGAGCTAAAAACAGTTTACCCAAGCCTCGCTGGTAAGAGTGTGTTTATTACTGGCGGTGCATCGGGAATTGGTGAAGTAATGGTAACGCGGTTCTGTGAGCAGGGCGCGAAAGTCACCTTTGTTGATATTGCAACCGAGCAAAGTGATGCTTTATGCGCAAAATTAGCTGGTAAATATGAGTTTGATCCACAATTTATTCATTGTGACATACGTGATGTCGAAGCCTTAAAAGCGGCCATTGAGCAAACTCGCCAGCAACAGGGTGACATTGGTGTGTTAATTAATAACGCCGCCGATGACACCCGTCATGCCGCGGAAAATATGGATGTGAAATATTGGGAAGACAAGTTTGCAGTTAACTTACGCCCGTGTTTCTTTTCATCACAAGCAGTGGTTGAACACATGCAGCGTTTAGGTGGTGGTAGCATTATCAATATGGGGTCGGTAAGCTGGCGTATTAAGCAAACTGGCATGCCTGCCTACACAACAGCAAAAGCAGGGATTGAAGGTTTAACCCGTTCATTAGCTGCTTCATATGGTAAAGATAATATTCGTGTAAATTCATTGGTACCAGGTTGGGTGATGACAGAGCGTCAAATCACTCATTGGCTAACCCCAGAAATGATTGAAGATGTTCGTTTAAGTCAATGTATTAATGAAACAATTCAACCAGACCATGTTGTCAATGCCGCGTTGTTTTTAGCCGCTGATGACAGCTGCATGATGACAGCACAATCACTGATAGTAGATGCAGGTTGGACTTAATCTTTCAAAGCGATTGCAAAATAGCTAACTTGCGATAAAATTTTTTATGTAATTCAAATGGTACTATAATAATAAAATATGGGTTATAGAATCAGCAGAGCTCATACTTAGGAAGGTGGTAAGAAAGTTTGACCGACTTTGTTCTTGTTTATTTAATTTTGATTATTGGCGCTTGCCTACAAAGTGTTATTGGCTTTGGGTTAGGTATGTTATGTGTGCCTGTCCTTTACTGGCTAATGCCAGAACTGGTACCAGGTCCTATGATTTTGAATGCGCTGTTTTTAACGTCGGTGTTAATGATAAAACACCGTGGTGCAATAGACATGAAACAAACGGGCATATCCATAATCGGTGGTGCAGTGGGGGTTATCTTCGCCGCTGTGGTGATGTGGTATGTCAATGCCAAGCAGTATCAACTCTTGCTCGGGGTGAGTATTTTGGTCGTGGTAGCTTTATCTGTTATAGGTATGAAACCGAAAATCTCCACAATCACTAGCTTGCTTGCGTCAATGTCATCGGGCTTTTTAGGGACCACGACTTCCGCTGGTGGCGCGCCGATGGGGTTACTTTATCAAGCTGAAGATAAAGACAAAATTAAAGCGAATCTGAGTGCCTTTTTCGTATTCATAAACCTGTTTGGCATTATTGTATTAATGCTTACAGGCTCTGCTGATATCAGCGATGTGAAGCTGTTTTTCTTATGTTTACCTGCAATTTTAACTGGTTGGGGTCTATCTTTTGTGATTAATAATAACCTCAATGAAAAGGCCATTCGCGGCATCATCTTGCTGGTGGCTGGTTTATCTGGTCTAGCACTTATTTTCATACACAGATAGAATGAGAATAGTTCAGCTTTTTGTGTAATGAAGCCAATGCTCGATGACACCATTAAAATAATCATTTCTAGCCAATGCCAATTAGGCGAAGGTGCCTATTTTGCAAAGGCGCATAACTGTTTATTTTGGGTCGATATTTTAGGGCAGCGTTTGTTTCGTTTAGACTGCCAATCGATGCGCGTTAGCCAGTTTGCCATGCCAGAACCTATTTGTTGGGTGATGGAAACCGAGCAAGCAGAGTTAGTTGCAGGCTTTGCCAAAGGCGTTTATACGCTAAATAGCAAAGACTTTAGCCGCGAACTCCTTTATGCAATTGACCACGAACCTTCACAAAACCGCTTAAACGATGGTAAAACGTCTCGCCAAGGGTTTGGCTTTTTTGGCTCAATGGACTCTCAAGAGCAAACCAATAGTGGCAAGCTATATCGTTTTGGCCATGGTCAAGCTCCGATAGCCGTTGATCATGACTACACCATTAGTAATGGCCCTGCGGTAAGTAAAAATGGTCAGTTTCTATATTCTACAGATTCAGATAAACAAACAATCTACCGCTTTACTCTGAGTGAACAAGGCGAGCTTGCTGATAAACAAGAATTTATTCGCTTTACTGACAATATGGGTTTTCCTGATGGCATGACCGTTGATAGCGAAGATCATCTTTGGGTTGCTGCATGGAATGGTTATGGCGTGTATCGTTTTGCGCCAAGCGGTGAGCAAGTGCAGTTTATTCGCTTGCCTGCACCACGTGTTACCAGTGTCGCATTTGTTGGTGAAGAGCTTACGCACCTTGCGGTGACAACTGCGGCAGTAGGGCTCGAAAACTCGGTACTCGCTGATTACCCGCACAGTGGTGGCGTGTTTATTCTCGAGCCGGGCGTTAAAGGCATTGCTGAAACGCCTTTGAAGCTATAGGTTTTCCATTACTTGATAACGCAACTCGCCAAGAAATGCGCGTGCTGCCGGGCCCAGTTTATCACCGTCTTTAAAGAGCAAATGTAATTTAGCGCTGCGACTGCTGTTATGGGTTAAATTAAGAGCTTTCATTTGCCCAGTCGCAAGTTGTTTTTCTATCGCGACTTTTGGTAACCACGCAAAGCCCAGTCCATTACTGATCATATCAATCGACGTGCGCATATGAGTGACGGTCCAGCGCTGATCGGCACCTAACCAGCCACCATCTTGTTTGTGCTTATTCGCTGAATCGCGAACCACAATTTGGCGATGTGATTTTAAATCTTCGAGGGTGATTTCACGCTCTATCGCATGCAAAGGGTGATCTGGATGGGCGACGGCAATAAACTCGATATCACATAATTCTTCATGAAAGTTTGCCGCAATTGGAAAGCCGGTAATAGCAATATCAACCTGATCGTTTGCGAGCAATTCATTGCCCCCCATTAGTACAGACTCATGCAACTCAATACGCAGTTGCGGGTATTGCGATGACGTGTCGTTAAGTACTTTATAAAGCAATTGTTGTGGGAAAATAGCATCAACAGCAATGCGCAATTTACTTTCGATACCTTCACCCAAGGTTTGCCCAATGGCCTCAACCTTAGCGGCTTCATCGAGTAAGTAATTGGCGCGGCGTAGCATCATTTCGCCGGCTTCAGTGAGCACGGTTTTGCGGCCTTGAATGCTGAATAATTTTACATTGAGTGCAGATTCAATTTTACCAACCGCATTATGAATACTCGATTGGCTTTTATGAATGCCTTGTGAGGCCTGGTTAAAGCCTCCAAATTCAACAACAGCACGAAACATGCGCCACTGTTCTAGCGTAATTCTTAGCATGATGTTCCTTTGCTTACTTAACTGCCTAATAGTACCTGTAAATGCTGAAAAAGTTTACTTTTTAGCAGTGGGCAACTCAATATACTCAAGCTCATCACCAGGAATGCTTGCAAAGCGCTGTGCTTGCCAATCTTGTTTTGCTTGCTCGATGCGCTCTTTGCTGTAAGCGACAAAATTCCAGTGTAAATACGGAACTTTATTAAATTTACTGCCACCAAGTAAAATAAAGCGGCTGTGGACCAATGTCGTTATTTCGTGTTCGCTGTCATCAAGTAGCACAAAGTTACCTTGGGTATAGCGAGTATCACCCACACTAATTTCACCATAAATAACATACACGGCGGTTTCATGATGAGGATGCGGTTTAGTTATATGGCTACCTTGCTCGGCTACTGTATCTACATAAAACATTGGTGAGTAGTTTTTCACAGGGGAGCTTAAGCCATAGGCATCCCCCACGATGAGTCGCATCAGCACGCCTTTTTCGATTCTCTCAGGCAGTTGCTGTTTTTTGATATGTTCAAAACGTGGTGCTATTTCAGTCATGCTCTCAGGTAGAGCAACCCAGCATTGCAGACCATTAATGTCGTGCTCGCTCGCCCGCACTTCAAGGCTTTCTCTTTCTGAGTGAACTATACCGCGACCTGCGGTCATCCAGTTAACATCGCCGGGTTCTATTTGCAGGCTATTACCTAGCGAATCGCGATGGTAAATACTGCCAGTAAATAAATAAGTGAGCGTTGATAAGCCAATATGAGGGTGAGGCCTCACATTTATGCCTTCACCGCGAGGAAAGTGATTTGGCCCCATGTGGTCAAAAAAGATAAATGGGCCAACCATTTTTTTGTCAAAATGCGGCAAGATGCGTTTTACATCGAGCCCACCAATATCGTGGCTGGTTGCTGTTAATAACGTTGCCATATTTGCGCCCCTTAAAAACAAATTCAGCCAACAACCTAGGTTATTTGCTGGGATAAATGTTATGCCTGACTACGTTTTAACACTAGTTGATCTAGACTGATTTTGCCTGCACCAACACTGGCTAATGCTAAAAAGCCGCCTGCCATTGCAATGTTTTTGTAGAACATTAAAAACTGCATTTGATCATCAAGTTGAAAGTGGAATAACAAAGCACTCACTAGGCTGAAACCAGCAAAAGCGACAGCGGTTAGTTGTGTTAAAAAGCCTAGTAAAATAAATAATCCGCCAACAATTTCAAAGGCAATCACAAACGGCAGTAAGAACTCTGGTAAACCTACTGATGCCATGTACTGAGCCGTTGCATCAAAGAATTCTATTTTGCTAAAGCCGGTTAGTAAAAAGATCGCTGATAAACCAATACGTGCCAATAAAGTGCTAATATTTTGTAATTGTGGTTGAGCTGAGATTAAAGTAAAAAGTTTCATAGTAGGTATCCTTTTTAGTTAAGCAGTGTGTCTGCGATGGAGTAACTATAAGTTCACTTTAAAAGAATTAAAAATTGTAAAATTAGCATTTATCATTCTTTAAAAAAGAATTTAAAGGGAGGTTGAATATGAAGTTGTTGTTATTAATAGGGTTTTGTTTTTCGGTGGTTACGAGTAGCTTGGTGTTTGCCGAACAA
Organism: Pseudoalteromonas sp. N1230-9; assembly: GCF_032716425.1. Lineage (NCBI taxonomy): Bacteria > Pseudomonadati > Pseudomonadota > Gammaproteobacteria > Alteromonadales > Pseudoalteromonadaceae > Pseudoalteromonas > Pseudoalteromonas sp. N1230-9. Next base: position 3,592,435 of record NZ_CP090419.1, on the reverse strand, counting down.
AATTTACCAAATAGTCGTCTTTATGAGTTGCTAGCTTCAGATATTGCGGTGCAGCAAAGCTGGCAAGTTAAAGACACAATTAAAGGTTATGAGATGCTGGAATATCAAATTAACCTTAATAAAGGCACTACTTTAAAGGTTGATTTTGATCCATCAAATTCAAGCAACTACTTTAATATTTTACCACAAGGCAACCCAACCGCTTTGTTTGTTGGCCCTGCAAAAGGTGATCATGCTGAGCTTACAATTCCTGATAATGGCGATTATATGATTCGGGTGTTTTTGATGCGCAATGCCGCACGCCGTGATGAGCAAAGTGAATTTACTGCCGATATTAGCGTCGTAAAAAGTACATTAAAAGGCATGCACCCAAGCTGGGATGTCGATGGTGATGGGATTAATGATTGCGAGAAAGACGGCAGTTGCGATCATACGGTTGACTACAGCCTTCCTCGAAAGTCGAATTAGGCCTTTATTGAGGCCTAATCAGCTTATTATTCAGGCGCTACTTCAAGCGTTGTGAATAATGAGTAGCGTACGTTATCGATATCGGCTTCTGTTGGTTTTTGATCAACAGAGGCTTCAATCAGGTACATATCAGCGTGCGCGAAAGTCACCGTAAAGAAGCCTTTTTTATCGGTTGTTACTTTCACTTCGTCGCGTTCATTACGGTAGCGTGCACTACCACGAACAATAGCAAGCTCAACGTCAGCGGCTGGTTTGCCATCCATTAATAATTGGAACTTAGCTTCTTCACCAGCAAATAGGTCGTTCGGGTGAGTAGGGCCTGAAATTTCTAGGCCTTGACCAAGTAATGTTGGCTTAGAAGTTCCATTACGGCTAACGAAGGTATCAACAGTTGCGATTGATTTTACAGTACGTACCTCAGTTGCACCTGCTGGTAGATCTGCTTCTTTTTTACCTGCGAACACACGACCGCGATTGCCGTCTTTATCTTTATAGAAAGTCATCAGCATTGGTTTTTGCTGCATAGCAATATGGTAAGTACCGTCTTGCGTTAAACTTACTGCCGCAGAATTTTTGCGTTTTAAGTAGTATGCGCGAATCGTTTCTTCAACCGGCTTACCATCTGGAGCAAGAGCAATTAATAGGTTGTCGTCATACTCAGCGCCTTTTTCTTTCGGGCGGTATGCTTTATCTGGGCTAAATAACTCATTTGAAATACTGGCATCGATCATCACATAGTGAGTTTTCTCACCTGATAAAGAAGTGTGAGATGGCATTAACCAACGAGCATGTGCTTGTGCATAGCCAGATGCAAGTGCGGTGAAGGTCACAGCGCCGATCAGCGCTGTTTTTAATAATTTTAATTTCATTGTTTGTCCTTAATGACTGGTAATGGTAACAAAGCTAGTCGCGAACTCTTTTTCGCCTTTAATAGTGACTTTGCCGTCTTTCGTTAAGTCGATTTCAACGCGGGTGTAATCTCGACCACCTTCTTCACGTACAACCTCAACATTAAGTAGGTAGCTGCCAGGTTTAACTGGATTGCCCTTTAAATCTTTACCTTGCCACTCAATGGTGTAAGTACCAGGGCGTTTTGTTGCACCTGTAACACCATCAACGTTGTCGTTGCTACGACCAGCTTTTCGCCACCACTGACGTAAGTCTTTAAACCACTCTGCTTTCTCAACCCAAAGTGCAATCGTAGTAACGTGTTTACGCTCAGGTGTTTCTAGCCATAGCGCCACATAAGGGCGATGATATGGGGAAACATCTAGTTCAGGTAAAGTGAACTCAACAGTGAGGTTGGCGTCTTTTGCAAAGCTCAGAGGACTGAATAAACAGCTAATTAGTAGAGCAACGAGTAAGTGGGCTTGTTTCATTAAGATACTCCTTTAAGTTGAGGCACCCAAACTAGATAAATGACCAAAGGCGTGGCAACTCCGAGGAGGGTTAACCAAAGACCTGCGGCACGTTTTTTACGGTTTTGAAAGAGAATAATTAATCCGGTGATGGCAAACAGAATCATCAAAACAGCTGAAATATCAATGACCCAGCTCCATGCTTCGCCGGTATGGCGGCCTTTGTGTAAGTCACCAATCAGACTCATAAAGCCACCGGTTTGATAATCAATATTAAGTTCACCGGTTTGAAAATCGATTTCGGCATAGGCAAAGCCTGCTGGAAGCGGGTAGTCGAGCATTACCAAGGCATCTTCTTTTTCCCATTCAATGCTTTTTACATTGCTGAGTGAAAACTGCTGCTGCATGTAACCTTCAATCTCGGGATAGAGGCTTGGTAACGTGTCGAGGTTTGCTTGTGCTTTTTCGAATAATTCTGCAGAAACTAGAAGTTGGTTTTGTCCGTTTTGCTTGTCGTTTTCTAGCCAGTCAACATGGTTAAGGATGATACCGCTAACACAGAAAAGAATTAGCAAAAAAAACAATGCAGTTGAAAGGTATATATGCAAAGCACGGCTAACGCTATAAAACGTGCGCTTATTAATAGAAAACATAAAACAGGCAATTCGTTAAAGATACAAATATGATAATGATTTGCATTAATGATAACAAGTGAGTTTACGTTCTTTACATTTGTGTTTTAGAAGTGAATAGCGAGGTAAAACATGATGGCGACTTGTGTGCAAAGAAAGCAAGTAAGTAGCGTCAAGCGCACTTGTGAAGACATGTTTACTCGGATAAATGGAGGGTTATTTGTAGCTGACGGGCGGTTTATTAAATAACCCAATACGCCTACTTCAATCACGGCAACTAAATACATAATCCAAACAGGCGCAGCGCTTTGTAATAAAAATATATAACCTAATGCCATACCAAAAGCAGCTAAAAACTTAGCACGGGTTGGTACAATTTTATGCTCTTGCCAGTGTCTAAGTGACTCTCCGTATCGAGGGTGATTTAGGAGCCAAGCAGAGAGTTTGGGCGAAGAACGTGTAAAGCAAGCTAAGGCTAAAATAAAGAAAATTGTTGTTGGCATGACAGGCAAAGCAATACCTATGATACCAAGCGCTACCATTAATAGACCAACCGCTTGATAGCAGCTGTTTTTAGATGCAGCCAATAGTGTTTTAACATTCATTGATAGAATTTAGCCCAAAATATAATACGTAAGTGCTTATTTAACTCTAGCTTAGCTTATCCTTTCTTAACAAGCCGTTATTGATAATTAAGATAAAAGAGCCACCAATCAAAACACGTAATTAGTGTTTTGATTGGTGAGATTAGTTATGGATAGACGTGTGTTAAAAAGTTTTGGAATCGAGAAAATGCTTGGCGAGCCCCCTCAATAAGGGCCGTTTCTTGTGTTTTTGTTAATTCCATATTATCAATTGCTTGAATAAGGTTTCGCCAAGCGCTGCCACGTCCTGCTCCTGGGCCTGTTAAGTATCTACCTCCATGTTCGGCGTTATAATTTAATTTAGCTTGCACTTGTTTTCCGAGCATTGCAGCGCCTACTTTTGACCCCTCTACAACATACAGCCAGCCAAGGGCTGTAGCGAAGTCAGTGTTGTTATTAATACAGGGCACTAAATAGATTTGAGGTAAAGGTGTCGATAAGTCAGCAAAATCTTGTTCTAACATTGCTAGTCTTTGACGAGATGATAAATCGTCGATGTATTTTTTTAGTTCAGGATGGGTGTAAAGAGCACTTACATCTTTTAAAAAGTAATACTGTAAGGTTAAGAATGCTAAATAGCTTTTTGTATTAGTAAAAGGATCTTGAGCCATAATGCTTTTATCTACATTGTCATGCACATCGGCTGTAGTAATTTTTAAATTATGCGCACGCGACACTTGAGAGGCGGTAATGGTCATGTTTTTTCCAAATAGTAAACGAAAAAAGCATTACATTGATAGGAGATGTCAATGTAATGCAGGAGATAAAAAATGTTTATAGCTTGATTTCTAAACCAAGAGTAATGGTCTTCCCAGGCTCTGGCATTGCCACAATTGAACCGGTTGATACCTTGTATTGATCAGTTAAGTTAGTCACAGAGGCGTAGCCTTTGAGGGTTTCATTAAATGTATAATCAAGATAAAAATCGAGCTGGTGTCCAGAAGGAATATACTCAAGCGCATCCACCCCCGTTGCTGACAAAAATCCACCCGGATGGCGCTTCTCTGTATGCTTTTTATAAATCAAGCCAATATCAAGGGCGTCATCAAGTAAGGTGACGCCCATATTAGCGATATAGCTTTTTTTAGGTGGGATACGCAGGGGTGTTAATCCACCCAAGAAACCTTCACTGTTACAGCGCTGTGCATCACCGATATCTGCTAATGCGTTTGAGCACATTTCAACATCTTGGTAATTGATCATTGATGCTGATGCATAGAAGTATTGGTTTTTATAATCCATTTTTAACTCAAAACCAGGCAGGGTGAATGAGTCATAGTTTGTAAACGCGTAGGTGCGTTGCCATGAATATGCGTTAGGATCGGTTTTCGGCATGTTAGCTGTGGCAAGCATATCTTTAATTTCTGTATGAAAAAGACTTAGATTTAAAGAAAAGCTGTCATTAGCGACTAATACCTCGTTAAAAGAACTTTCGAGGTTAATTTCGTATGAGTTTGTTTGCTCTGGACCAATAGGGTAGTCAGGTGAGTAAGAAAAAACTTCATTCGATACTGTGCCCTCGTACAAGCTCGGCATTCTATATGCCTTACTGTACTTTGCCGACACAACTGTATTGCTGCTTAGCAAGTATGAAGCTTGAAAGGTTAAGTCTAGTTTTGCATCAAAGTCATGCGTGAGTGTGGCCTGATGGTCGTCAATCTTAGCGTCATGCAGATTCAGATTTAGCAGTAGCTCTAGATCATTGAAATCTAACTGTGTATTAGCAAAAATACTGTTTGAGCTACGTTTTCCATCTCTTGATGTGGGGTACTTAGTATGAAAGTTTTCCTCATAGCCCTCTTTTGGTTTTAACTCTTCAGATTGCCATGCGTAACCTGTAGTCAACGTTGTAGGGATTTGATCTGCAATTTTAAAACTTGATACATTTAGCACACTAAAACCTGCGCGCTCATTTGAGTATTGATGTGTGTATTGCAGTGCATTTGAGCCTAAATTTGAAGCCAATGCATTATATTGATCCAGCTTTGCATGGGTTTTCCAAACATTTACCTTTAAATCAATAACAGGGTTAGCGGTCGGTAAGTAATGGTAAACTGCGCTTACACTATTTACATGTGCTGTGCCAAGTTGCCACTGTGGCATGGCTTCTTCACCAGCTTGAATTTCTACCCATTTACCATCAGGTAAACGTTTGTAATCACCTTCTTTATACTTATGCCAATAAGTAGCAAGCATTTCACCCGCTGCTTGTTGGTGGTGACGTGTATTAACTTCTAATGTGTGCTCATCAGAAAAGTCATAACTAAACTTAGCTAAATATGACTCGCTTTCAAAGCTTGTATTTACAACTTCTGCCCCAGGACTAACAGGCGGGTGGATTTCATACGTACCTCGCCAACCCTCAACAGTTTCAACAAAGTCTTTGTAACCATGGCTACCAGCAAAGTAATTGCCCACTTTTTTGTCACTAAAAGCTAATACAGCACTAAAGTCATCGCTTTTATAGGCAGTAGCAAAAACCATTGCGCCGTTTTCAAAGTCTGTGGTGTTATGGCCTTGTGATACTTGGTAATACTCTTGTTCTACAGGGTCATCACTCACACTTGGCATTGAGTTATTGTTGTAAGTTTTTAATTTTATCAATGCACCTAAACTTTGCCCCTCTTTTAAAATATCTGCAGGGTTTAGTGTACTCATGGTGACTGTACCGCCAATAGCACCAGCACTAAATGGAGAAGCTTTAGCCGCAGGACCTTTTTCTACATTCACAGTACTGATCAAATCAGAATCTATATAAGTGCGGTCAGAAGTACCCATATAACCGCGGTTGGTATGGGTCGATTGCAAGCTACCATCAATAAAAATGGGGACGCGACCTTCACCTTGAACCCCGCGTATACCTATATCTAAAGCGCCAGCCTCATTTCGAATGTTATTAGCTTCAATGCCTGAAAATGTAGAAAAAATATCTGAGTTAGATAGTCCACTTGTTCTGTCCATATCTGCACGGGTGAGGTGTAACTGTGTGCCCTTAACAACGATAACTTCAATATCTTCTTTACCTTTAGTTGGACTCGGTGTTGATACAGAATTATCGGCAGAAAGTGGGAGGGAGTGCTTAGTAGTTTGTGAGGGTTTAATAATAATATTGTTATCGATAACCTCAGCACTCATCGTGGTGTTTTTTAGAGCATGATCTAACGCATCGTATATCGATATTTGACCGTGTATGGCCGGTGCTGCAAGCCCTTTTAAATGCTTAGCGTCAGCAATTAAGTTCATGTTTGCTTGCTGCGCAAGTTGGTTTAATGAGTTACTTAGTGGCTGCTCTGCAATATTAAATGTATAAACAGTGGTTTGTTGGGCGGCAATCGGGGCGCTTAAGGTTAATCCTAGTGCCAGCGCTAAAGGAGATAACCTCATTGCAAAAAGGCGAGACTTATTCATTTTTATATTTCCAAGCATTAAGTGAAACTAAGTTGAAAACGAATGAGAATGAGAATCCCTCAGTAAAAATATTAAAAAATTAAACTTTTTCTATAACTACCTGATCTAAAGAGCTTTTGATTTTTACTGGAAGTACATGAGGCAACAAGGCTAAGAACTTTTCAAACTCATGAGCTAAAAATGTACCAGAGACAAGAAGTTGACTTGCTTTATCATCGGTAATTTTGACATTGATTGCATGATAGCGGTTAAATTCGGCTAACACTTCATCAAGCGGGGTGTTGTTAAAAATGAGGCGTCCATGTCGCCAAGCATCCACACGATTTAAATCAATGTTTTCAACGGTGATGCCGTCTTTATTTATTTGGGCTTGCTGTCCTTGAATCAGTTCTACAGCATGGGTGTTCGTTTGAACTTTTACCCGACCATGCTCAACACTAACATGTGTACTCGATGTTTTTTTATCGACAGTAAATTTAGTACCGAGTACAGTGATTTTAGTTGTGCCAGTGTTAATAATAAAAGGGCGTTTAGCGTCTTTAGAAACATCAAATAATGCACGCCCTTTGACTAAGGTATTTAAGCGCCTATCGTCATTAAAATTAATGCTTAACTTTGTTTTGGCGTCTAAGCTCAGTTGCGATCCATCAGGCAGGGTAACGTCAAATTGCTCGCCTATCTGAGAATTGTATTGCGCACTGTAATCGTTAGATTGTGGCCATAATGTATAACTAATGAGGCTTAGCATACATAGTGCGAAGCATGCCGCAGTTGCAATCCAGATGCGCGAATGTGTAAAACTAACACTGTTTGAATTCGATAGAGCGTCAATTTGATGATCAGAAAACTGATTTAATAGGCCATCTATTTGCTTGCTTTGTTCAAAACACGTTAAGTGTTCTGGATTTGCCGTAAGCCACTTCTGAAACTGTTGCTCTTGTACTGCGGTGAAGCCCTTTTTTTGTTGTTCAAGCCACTGGTTCGCTTGCTCTTGCAAACGTATTTGTTGACGGTCCATTTGACTTAATCCTATTTTCTATTCATTGCTTTACGGCATAACATCATGGCTGTGGCTAGGTGTTTTTCTACCATGCTAACAGAGATGTTCATTTGTACTGCAATTTGTGGCTGGCTCAAATTTTTAAACTTATATAACACAAATGCTTGTTTCGTTTTTTGTGGCAGTTGCTCTATCGACTTATACAGCAAGTCGAGTTGTTGTTGTGCTGCTAATTTTTTTTCTGGCTCGTAGTCAACGGGGGCGATTAACTCTTGTTCTTCATCGTTTGAGATCTTTTGATTTTTTCGATAATGATCGATGACGATATTTTTCGCGGTTGTAAAAAATAAAGCGCGGTGTTGGGTTGAATTATGATCTGGGTTTTTAGTCGTATGATTCAATAACCGCAAATAGGCTTCTTGAACTATATTTTGCGCTTTTTCTCTGCAGCCAATAGAGCGAGAAATATAATTTAAAACTTCAGCGTAATAGCGTTCCAAGATACACACTTTTAGATAGTTAAAAAAGGATGCGCATAATAGTTACTAAAATAGGTAACAGCAATGATTTTTATTTTCATTTTTTACTGGTTTGAGGTGTGACAAAAAAGCCCAGTTAAAAACTGGGCTTTAATATTTCATTTACTATCAGTGGTTACTAGAAGTAATAACCTATGTTGATATTGAAGCGAGTTTCTGTTTCGTCGCTGTCACCAGCAACTGAGCCGCCTACAAATGGCTGATTTTTCGCTTGAACAAAATCAAAGTAGGTGAATAAGCCACCTGCTGCAACAGACACCCCAGTTACATTCATCCAAGTATCGGCGCTATTGTCTGACTTGTCATAAATAATGCCGTAGTCATTGTAAAACTGTAGGTCTGTAACAGGACCCCACTCGACAGGGAGGCTGTAGGCAATATTGGCATTAGTCATGGTTGCTTCAGCTGCGATGCTATCGTAAAAAGCATAAGCTCCGACAGCCATACGATTTACATTATCAATATCGTAATTATATTCGCCATGTTGCAGTTGGAAGTTCCACGGGCCAATAGTGCTATTTAAATGGACCGCCCAAGCATAGTAGTCACCAGCACGGTCTTCACCATCGTGTAGGCCGCCTGATAGGGCTGATACACCTAGCTCTGTTTTGCCACCTTCATGCTCAAAGTGATAGCCGTAACGACCAGAGAAGGTGTTGTATTCACCAATAGCATTGCCTGGCTCGGCATAAATGCCTTCGTCTGCTGAACGGAAACCAACTACATCGTATGAGTAGCGATCGCTGCGATCATCAACATAACCGTCGACACCACCTAGCTCATCATTTTTGAAAAAGCCAAGATCAATTTGCCAGTTATCGGCAATTTTTCGTTTTAATAGCACACCTAAATCGTGATCATCTTCCAAACCTACATAATAGGTTGTTCCAAAGAAGTAGTTGTGTGAATTATATGGCCAGTTACCAAAAGGAACTTTGGTTATACCTGCCTGCACTTGCCAGTCTTCGGCAAAGTCGTAGGCTGCATAGGCATATTTAACTGCTGTCATATAGTCAAAGAAACGAATTTCAGCATTTAGTTGCACATCACCGACATCCCCTGAAAAATTCAGTCTAAAGATATCGAAGTCGAAGTCACCGCCACGATTTTTGTTACCGTCATCATACGAGGTATAGCTGTAGTTTGTTCGCACAGCTCCACCAACATGAATACCAGATTCTTTTTTGTCTGATACGGTTTCAACAGCAGCAGTTTGCTCCTCAAGTTGCTTTTGTTGCCTTGCAACCTGTGCATCAATCTGCGCTTGTTTATCAGCTTGTTGCTGCGATTTTTCCTCGGCAGCATCAAGCTTGCTCTGGAGTTGCTGCATTTGCTCTTTAAGTAATTGCAGCTGTTTTTGAAGGTCATCTATTTCAGATGCCTGACTAAGACTAGAAGTAGTGCCCAAGGCGATTGCGAGGGCTAACTTTGAAAGTTTAAGCATGATTTTCGCTAGTGTTGGAATGGGTACTACTAGCATAGTTGATATTCACACTCAACCCAAGGGTAGCCACAAAAAATTAATATTAATCAACCAGTTTTGCAATTAACTATTGTGATCGAGTGATTTTGTTATGGCGCCAACTTCTAATAGTGGTGATGCATCAAGCTGATCAGCATCCATCATTGCTGCAATACGTTGCATTGATGAAAGCAATAAGCTTTGCTCCCACTCTTCGAGGGCTGAAAATTTTTCTATGAAGTGCTCTTGCAATGGCTGAGGAGCTTGCTCTAAAAGTGCTTTGCCTTTTTCTGTTAAATACAAGCTGACGCGGCGCTTATCCATTTGACTGCGCACACGGGTGATAAGCTCTCTGTTTTCAATTCGGTCAAGAATATTGGTCACAGTTGCAGGGCTTAAGTTGACGTTTTGAGCAATACGACTTGCTGTGATGCCGTCTGTTTGTGCTACTTCATTCATGATAAGTAATTGCGGGCCTGTTAACCCAGACGTTTTGTTGAGCTGCTTAGAATGCAGATCGATTGCTCTGATTACTTTACGTAATGACACAAGTAGTTCGTCATACTTTTGCATGTTTTTGTCTCTTTAAAGGCGGCCTAGAACGACCGAAGCCGCGAAATATTACACATCAAATAAATTGAGTTCAAATAATTTGTGGCTATGTTTGCTATAAATAGCCTAATTTTCAGAGGAGATTTTTATTTGAGTAGTAATTAAATCTCGTTTGGTGTATCACATAATAATGTAGATGTTCTTTATAATTAAATAGCGCTTTTCGCCTGCACACGCACAAAGTAGTAAACAATTTCATCAAATAACTAAATATTATTTACTAACTACTATGGCTTTGGGTATTGTGGGGTTATTTAACTATTTCTTTTCTTTCATTTAATGGGACGAATTATGAAGCTATCGCCATCAGTTACGATTGAGCAAAGTGAGACTGGTCTTGAGTTTATTAAAGTAGCCAGTGAGTTTTGTGATGCCACTATCTTTTTACAAGGTGCGCAAATTACAGAGTTTACACCGACAGGTAAAAAGCCATTACTGTGGGTTTCTCAGCAGGAAGATTATCAAGAAGGTAAGGGCGTTCGTGGTGGCATTCCAATTTGTTGGCCGTGGTTTGGTGTGAGCCAACATGAAGGCTGGCCTGCTCATGGTGTTGCTCGTACGGGACTTTGGCGTGCTGAACAGGTGAAAGAAGAGGAAAACTCGATCTACATCAGCTTGTCATTGCCAATGAATCAAATTGATGAAAAGTATTGGCCACACAAAACTAAACTATTGGTGGAATTTATTTTATCAACGAGTTTAGAAGTGCGTTTAACAACAACGAACCTTGATAATGAAACACTTAATTTTACGCAGGCATTACATACTTATTTCCCTACGCCTGCGATTGAAGAAACCAAAGTTGATGGTTTACAGGGCTCTAAATATATAGAATTTGGTGAAGGTCCATTTGAGCAACATGATTTGGTTTCATTTGCTCGTGAAACCGACATGGTTTATACCCAAGCACAAGATACACAACGTATCATTACGCCAGATGGGATCATTGAAGTAAGCCGAGAAAATTCGCGGTCATGTGTGTTATGGAACCCGTGGATTGATAAATCAAAAAGGCTATCTAATTTTGCCGATGATGAATATCACGTGATGTTATGTTTAGAAGCCGCCAATGTACTTGAAGATAGCGTTGAGTTAGCGCCGGGTGACAAGCATACACTTGCTACCTCTCTTCGCTGGGTATAAAAAGTACCGAGTATGAGTAAGGTCAGTTAAAACTGGCCTTAACAAGGAACGATCGTGTTTAGTAATCAACAAATAGAAACCCTTCCACAGCATCAGCGCATACAATTTCAATCACTTGCAGATAATGCAATATGGCATGTACAACTAAATTGGTTGTTGTTTTATGTGCCTCTAATGGCCGTGATTATTGCTGTACGGCATTTTAATCCTGCCGTTAGCGAAGCCATTGCTTTACCTTGGCTTCTGGCTTTGCCATTGTTGGTAATACTGTCGATGGTTTACAACCTTTACAGCGTTCGCGCTAAAGGGGTGGCAGTAAGAGAGCATGATATTGCCTTTAAGCGGGGGCTAATTTGGCAACAAATCACCTTATTGCCAATTTCTCGCGTGCAACACACCGAAATTCATCGCGGCCCAATTGAGCGAAAGTTAGGACTTGCAACACTCAGGCTTTACAGTGCAGGTGGCATGAGTGCTGACTTACATATCAGCGGGTTAACTGACCAACAATGCAATGATGTCCGCCAGTTCGTGCAAAGTTATGGTGATAATGCAGCAACTCAAGAAAATGAGCTTGCCGATGAGTGATCAACAATGGCAACGCGTGTCGCCATGGGCACTACTGTACTTTATTGTTCACTTTGCACTGCGCTTCATAAAAGATGGGCTGCTTAATTTACTGCCAATTTTGGTGTTATTTGTTACGCAAGTTGAACAAAAGCTGTTTTGGGGGCAAATAGCCGTTACCGTGGCCTCGTTAGTTTTAGTGCTGTATGCCTTTGCTTATTATCGTAATTTTAAATATCGCATAACGGATGGTAACGAAATACTGCTCAATAAAGGGGTATTCAAAAAAGAACGGCTAACCCTAAAATTTGCTCGCGTACAGAACGTAAACATAGCCGAACCTTTTTATTTTCAGCCGGTTAATTTGGTTAATTGTATTTTCGATGCCGCCGGTAGTAGTGCTCAAGAAGCTGTGATCCCGGGAGTAAAGCTTAGCTACGCCGAGCAAGTGCGCGAACAAGTTATGGAATTTAAGGCTCAGTTACAACAGCAAGAGCAGCTACCTATTGAGCAGGGCGAAGTAACAGATAAACCGACAACCTTAACGATCAGCAATGCTGAAATTGCTAAGTTTGGTTTGATGTCGAACATGGCAATATTGGCATTGGCTGCACTTGCTCCATTTATGAATGTGATTTTTGAGTACCTCGAAAAAACCATCATAAACCGCCTAGAGACCATACTGAATGAGCAAGCTGCGTTCATTGGCAGTGCGGCTGCAATCACTGTGTTAATTATGGTTGTAGCCATTGTTTTATGTGCCATTTTACTTTCTGTTGTCATGGCATTAGTGCGCTTTTTTAACTTTCAGCTGTACTTTCAAGACGGTAAGTTTAAGCGTGTGGCAGGTTTATTTGAGCGCCAGCAACTCTCGATCAGCGTGTCGAAAATTCAAAGTGTGCAAATTAAACAAAATATTATTGCCAAGTTCCTTAATCGCTATACCTTAATTTGCCCACAAGTGAGTAGTGGTGGTGTGGCAGCTGGGGTTGCGGCACATAAAAATAAACAAACGTTAGTGATGCCAGTAATCACCAAAGAGCAAGTAAAAGCCGTATGTGGCTGGTTATTTCCATGGTTTGTTGATTTAACGGAGCTTAGCTTTATTAAGCCTGAGCGAGCTTTACTTTATAAAAATACGTTTTTATATGTAATTCTACCTACTGTATTTTCTGCTTTAATTTTCAATGCTTTATTTGATGCTGCTACGATGTTGTGGAGCATTGTCGTGGGCTTAGTTTTGATGATCGGTGTGTTTTTGAATTATCAAAAAACGGGTCTGGCTATGTATCAACATGACGGCCGTTTTTTTGCCGTATTTAAAACCGGCATACTGGGTGTGCAGTATCGTGTTTTTGAAATCTATAAAGCGCAAAGCGTCACCACAATAAGCACTTATGTAATGCGCCGATCACAGCTTAAGAGCTTGTATATACAACTGGCTTCTGGTTCTGTATCAATGCCTTACTTAAAAGCAGAGCTGGCTGAGCAGTTTGCTGATTTTGCCCTATATGAAATAGAAGGCGTTGAGCGGAATTGGTTTTAAATGAAAATAATTCTCAATATCATTGACCTGTTTGGGTTTTTGAGTATACTTTCTCAAAAGCTACAGAAGGAGGTGCGCGATGATATATTTTCTGCCTATTTTAGCCATTACAGGTATTGTCGGCTTACTTTGCTATGCTCGCAACAAGAAGGAGTGTAAAGGCCTTTGCGTAAGCTGTGCAGTGACTTGTATTGCTTTGCTTGTAACAGGCGCGATGGCTCTTGCGGGTCTGGGGGCACTTAGAAGCAGTATTATGTTTGCAGCGACAATATTTATTGTTTACCAATTACTAGGCTTGGTTCGCCCGATTAAAATTGAATAGTTTCTTACATTTTTTAACTACCCACTTGCCAAAAAGCAACGCATACTAATCCTGAAATAACAAAGTCAGGGATTAAGATGATAAAAGCATTGTTGATTGGTACTTTACTTGTTGCTGGGCAAGCGTTTAGTCAAGAAGTATGGCAAACAATTCATACTGAGCATTTCAATGTCCATTTTAGTACAGAGAATCAGCAATGGGCTCAATCAGCGGCAACCGAGCTGGAAGTTGTTCGCAATAAGGTATTAAAACAACAAAACCGCGCGTTGGATGAAGTGATTGATGTTGTTGTTTTTGATCCATTTAACGCATCTAATGGCTTTGCTTTACCGGTTACAATAAAGCCCTTAATGGTTTTATTTACGACACCTCCACAATCAGATTCGATGATTGCCAATACAGATAGCTGGCAGCAATTACTCATTTTGCATGAGTACATCCATTTGGTTCATTTGGCTCAGCCTACGCGCAGCTTACCTCGACAAGCAATTAGAAATATTTGGGATCTCTACGATTTATCACAAAGCGATATGCCTCGCTGGGTTGCTGAGGGTTATGCGACGCTGTTAGAATCAAAAATGACGGGGCGTGGCCGTTTATACGATAATCTTTCAGAAGCGATACTGGTTGAATTTGCACAGCAAGGCGCACTGCCAAGCTATGGCCAATTAAATCGTACTGAAGACCGTTATATGGCCGGATCAATGGCGTATTTAATGGGCGCTCGCTTTCTCGCTTGGTTAGAAGATAACTATTCTCCAAAAACCCTTGATGCTGTGTGGACACGCATGCAAGCGGTTAAATCGCGCGATTTTAATGACGCTTTTAGCGGTGTATTTGGCGACCCACCTGAGCGGCTTTATCGTCGCTTTATTGCTGAATATACATATAAAGCAATGGCTAAAGAGGTGAGTGAGCAAACACTTACAAGCAAGCTTTGGTTAGAGCTTGATTTATATGCATCAAACCCAGCTTTAAGTTTAGATAATAGTAAACTCGCTATTGTAGAGCGAAACAAAGATGATGAAACGCGCTTAGTTATTTATAGTACAGCCGATAATCAACAAGCAGCAGATGATTTTGCGAAGCAGCAACAACAGCTACTCGATGACGATCCTGAAGATATTGCCGATAGAGCACCGAGTGTGTTTAAACGTAAACAAAAGCACGTGCTTCATCAAATCAATAAGCAGGGTATAAAGAATCCGCAGTGGTTAGACGAAGATACACTGTTTTTTACCGCCACAACAACCGTTGGTAAAGGCTCAATTCAGGGTATCTCGGACTTATATCGCTATGATATCGAAACTGGTGAGATAAGTGCATTAACCCATCGTGCGGGGCTGCGTCGGTTTACAATTAGCGATAACGGACAAACTGTTTACGCTGAGCAAACTAGGCATGGCTTCTCGGAGTTGGTGCGTTTTGATCTCAATACGGGTGTCTCTACGCCTTTATTTGAGAAGAGCCTAGAAACGGTTTATGACTATCCATTACTAAGTCCTAATAAAACTAAGCTTGCATATTTAAAAGTGGCACTGAATGCAAATTGGCAGTTGTATATACAAGACATGAACTCCCAGCAATCAATAGCTGTGCCTATGCCTGAGGGCTATCAGTATGTGTCACAACCTAATTGGCAAGCAGATGGCAAAGGGCTTTATTTTGTCGCTGGTAAGAATGCCGCTCTCGATTTGTATCATTATGATCTTAGCCGCAACTCACTACGCCAATTAACACAAGGGCAAGAAGCCGTTGCATACCCAATGGCAATGAATAATGGTGAACTTTTATATTTATCGATCACTGCTGAAGGGCCAGATATAAAGCATTTTGCAGAGCAACCACAAGGATTAGAGGTTGCTGAGTTGGCAAGTAATACAGCGCCACCGCGAGGGCAAGTAACGAGCGAAGTGTTACCTGAAGCGAAGATTTACAAGCAAAGCCCAATAGAACCAGCCAATTATGATATATGGCAGCAAAAATCCACCTTTTCGCTGTCATCTCAGTATTATTCGGCTTCATCTTCGCTTCTTACCCTTGGGATAAAAAGTAACGACTTTTTAAAACAGCTCGATTTACAAGCAGGCTATAGTGTTGATTTACATGATAAAGCACTAGAGGGAGTGTTCGCGGCAGCTAAATACTCAGCGTTTGATTTAAAATTTAAAGCGCTGCTATTTGATTACGACCTTGAATCAGCAAAACAGTACCATTCAAACACGCCGCTAAATGTCAGTAATACAGGGGCACATTTTGCCATGAGTTACCCGATGCAGTTTCAGCAGTTAAATATCACACCGACCTTAAGTTACAACTACAGTGATTATGCTAAAGGTGACGATCAATGGCTAAAGCTAGGACTTAAGCAGCAATGGCAACATGATAGACAGCGTTATGGTTTTGGTCAGTCGTTGAGAGCTGAATGGTTATCCGGTGATGCTGACTCGAGCAATTGGCAGGGCTATAACTTTGCCACCGTACTAAGCGGTTATGCCTTTGATATTCCGGTTTATGTTAATTTTGCTCAGCAATATCGTGATGACAGTACCCTTGCGCTTGGCGGTTATGAGTCAAACCTAATTAATAAAGACACGCAAAGTGGCTTTGTTAGTGCACCTGAATTGCCATTTTTTAGCCAGCTTGGTAACCGTTATAAAGGTTATGGCGGGGGGATTAGTTATAAAGATTCATTACCTTGGCTTTACTACCAACAGCATCAAGTTGATAACCGGGTCTATGCGCAAAGCTACGGCCTCAAGTGGCGAGGAGACTTTAGCTTTGGTCTGGGACCTGCGGGTTTGAATGATGTAAATATTGATTTTGGCGTCGCCCGAGTAGAAAGCGACGACTTTGAAAATGATCTACGCGCTTGGCTAAGTTTTTACTACTCGCTATAACTTAGTGTTGGTCTTTTAAGGCGAAAAGCTTGGCGTGGTATAGCGCAAGTTTTTCGTCTTTATTTTCTATCTCAATGGCTTTTTCTAACCACTCCTTAGTGCTTTGTTCATTACCTTGTTGGTAACTAATAATCGCTAACTCCACATAAGGTTCTGATAAATAAGGGGCTAGTGCTATAGCATCTTCCAGCTGCTGTTTTGCTTTGTAAAACTGGCCATTATTACGAGCGTTAATCGCTGTTGTGAGTAATTCGAATGGATCCTGCTCTAGCATCGCTAACTGTGAATTGAGCTGTTCTGCTAATGAGTGATCATCTAGTTGTTTGGCAAGTACTGCGTAATTATGTAGTAAATTAGTATCTTTAAAACCATATTGTATCGCTGTTTGATAAATATGTTTTGCCCCAGCTAAATCACCTGATTGACGATGTAAAACAGCTGCTAAATTATAAAGCGAGGGTGCATTTGGTGTGTATTCATTGGCTTTTAAAATATAACTGTAGCTTAAATCGAATTGTTTTAAGGCCAGAGCTTGTGCAGCTAAGTTACTATAATAGCGGCTGATTAAATCTTTGAGCTCAGCATGGCCTGAATAAAAGCTACCACGAGACGGAAAATAATCAATTATACTGCCAGGTGGTACAAGGTAATTATCATCTTCATTCAAAGGGGCATAGACTTTGGTGCGAAAATGGCCCGATACATACACGATGTTATTTTGTTTACTGTACACAGGTTCACTCGACACCGCTTGGAAACCTGTTTTTAGCCCTACTAGTTGCGCATATGCGTGAGTTAAAATAGCTAAGCTAATACAGTTCCCTTCATGCTCTTGAAGGGTCTGTTCGGCGTTGAGTGTAGCGCTAAAGTAATTGAAGTTGGTGAGCTTATTTTCTAAGTAATGATAAAGAATTTGGTCGTCTCTTAAACCTTTACCTTGGCGTTTGGTAAAATAATCAAGGAAACGTTTTTGCTCATCATCAGGCAATGCAAACAACTTTGGATCTGTTAGTTCAATGTGTTCAAAATTTGCTGCGTTTAATAGACTGGCAACACTTGGAGGAGTAGGGGCCTGTTGCTCTGTACTCTTACATCCTACTAAAAAAGCGCTTAGAACAAGTGTAAATAAAATTGACTTCATAGAACTGCCCTCCTGGCCATTATTTATTCAATGTACCTAGATTCGAGTAACTATTCAAGTTGCGAATTAGTGTCATTGATTATAAACACCCTGTACGGAAATCTTGCCACTTACAGCTTGGCTGTTTTTTCTACCTCGTTGCTTTCTCTGTGGGCCTCATTAAAATGCCGCGCTCTTTTAAATCACTTAAAAAACAGTTGTTTACATGTTTAGTAGCAGTGATTGATAAATTGCTAACTTATTAACCAAATTGTAACGAGAGGGGGTTGTTTTGGCGCACTTTTTGCCGATTATTTCATGTTTTATTCTAGCGTTTAGCTTTTATCCGCTATTAAATAAGATTCGTAAAAATCATAGTGTGTCGGGCGTATCACTGTTGATGATGAGTTTTGGTGTCGCGCAGAGCATCTACTTCATTACTTACAATTTATATTTTCAACGTTTTTACATGATACTGCCGTTTATTGTAACGGGCATGCTCAGCGGTTTAATTCTCTATTACTTTGTTCGATATAACGCAGCTCGCCAGCAGCGAATGCAGTTAGCAGGATTGTTAGTATTGTGTGTTGTACCATTTACTTTGCTGCTCAGTCCGACGCTTGATATGGCCACTGTGCTTAACTGGTTAACTTATGTTGGCTTGGTGATGAGCTCGATTCGTGTTATGCCGCAAACTTATAAAACCATTAAAAGTGGTGATATTAGTAATTTAAGTGCTCGTTACTTTAGTCTGCAATTTGTTGCTGGTAGTTGTGGCCTTGGCGCTGAGCTGTCGATGGCTGCACCGAGTGTATCGCATATTTTAACGTTTGTGATGATCTTACTAACAAACGCGGCACAACTTGGTTGTATCCAATATTACAAGTCACGCCCTGCAATGGCATAGGCGAAACAATGAGTAAAAAGGCTGCCAATTGGCAGCCTTTTTACTGTTGGTTAAGCGTCTAATGCTTTGCTAATTAAGCGATTAATATATTGTTTATGCGCTTTAGCAGCAGTATCTGCTCCCCAAGGAGTGCTGATATCAGCAATTTGGTTAAGTTGATAAAGAGCCGCAGCTTTAGCGAGATTATCGTGCTTGCTGGCTTTAGTTAAACCGGCAATGGCAATCAGTTGATTCACATACTCAACTTGTAAGTTATGGCTTAATGTATTTGCTTTTTTGCCGTCGACAAAAATGCTTGCTGTTAAGTCATTCATAAATTGGTTAAGTGAATACTCATTACCATACATAGCACTGTCTGAAATACGCAGCATCACAGCCGGGTGTAATAGCTGAGCAAGTACCAGCTTTTGCATGCCTAAAATCATACCATGTGGTTTAGGATCTTCATTTTTACCATAATGATTAAAACCGCGGCGCTGTTGTAGTAGGTAGTTATAAAGCGGTTGCATGTTAGCAAGTACATGTGGAGAGAACACTTTGTCGGCTAAAATCTGCATTGCTTGTTGTTGGCGTTCAAGTGACACAGGAGTCAATGGTGCGCCATTTCTATCATCACCTACGACATTGCGTTCTACATAAACACCACCTATTTGACGTGATACCACGCCAGCTTGTGTTCTGTAGCTAGCAAATAGAATGTTCGCTGAGGTAACAAGTTGTTGGTATGACTCACCTTCAACGGTGGCTTTGTCTTTAAGTTCAGTAAATAACTTATTGATAAGAGCCATGCGATCGTCAGCATAAGCGGCAGGATTCGATGACATATCGCCAATCATTACACGAGGGTCGATATGGCGACCCGGTGCACGCATATCGTCAGCATCATTACCAAATGCGAGTGCATGCTCTGATGAGCGAGCGAGAATTTTTTCAAGGCGTTGTTGCTCGGCATCTTCATCGGCTAGTGCTTGGCTATAGCCATATTCAATCACCCAATCATCATAAGGGCCAGGCTTAGTTTGGAATATATCGCCTTGTTGCATGCCAATAGGCGCAATGTTGGCCGGTGCATAATCCATCACCGAGCCTGTCACGATCCCTTGCGTTTTACTCTTGTCGTGAACTTCTTTTTCATCCCATAAAATCGATGACTTCATGTTGTGGTTTAACCCCAGTGTGTGACCTACTTCATGGAGAATAAGCTGGGTTAAACCTTGGCGTAAAATTTCTTTATCTTCAATACTGGCTCCAGCACCTAACCCTCTTGCAAGTAGCATGTTTTCTTGAATAGTGTGACCTAATGAACAGTGTAAGTTAGGATTATTTTCATCAGAGGTTAATGAGGCTGCGCCTTGCGTATATAAGGTCTCATACATCCAGCGATTTTTCATAAAAACATACTCTAGCATGATGTCAGAGCCTAAGATCTCACCGGTTAATGGGTTAGCAAGGGCAGGTCCATAGCCACCAAAAGGTGGGCGTGGAGAGGCTGTCCAGCGTAATACGTTGTAGTTTATATCGCCAGCATCCCAATCTGCATCGTCAGGTTGAACTTTTACTTGAATAGCGTTTTTAATGCCCGCTTTTTCAAATGAAGGGTTCCATGCAAGCACTGCGTCACGAATCGTATCACGCCACTCAATAGGGGTAGTGTTTTCAATCCACCAAGTAATTGGTTTGACTGGCTCAGAAAGTGCAGCTGTAGGGTCTTTCTTTTGTAAGTCCCAACGTTTGATAACGTCCTCGTAAGGTGCCCAGTCAGCAGAAGTCATATTATCAAATTGGTTTGTGAAGTAACCGATACGTGCATCATCGTGGCGCGGCTGATAATTATTTTTTGGTAAAGCGACAAAGGAATGCTGTACTTTAATCGATACATTACGAGGGTCACTTATTGCTTCAGAGCCACGTACGCTAGGATTGGCATTGGTAAACACATAATCGACAGTGATATCTAAATTGTTTGGGTAAGGACGATGCTGAACAATGCGCGATTTTTTATCGTCTAATTTTCCTAATTTGAAACGCTTTTTAGCATTTTTATCGTCTGGATTTGGCCAAGGAGATATCTTGTGTAATGCTTCACTTATAAGCAGTTTATCAACATTAAATGCTATTTTATCGTTTTCTTCTTTCTCAATTTTGATGCTAGCTAGCACTGCTTCACTGATATTTGCATCAGCAGAGCGAGCAAGAGCGGAGTGTTGATCAAATTTATAACGAGGGGTTTTGCTTATAATATCAATACGGTCAAAATATTTTCTAAACTCAATGAGTTTTGTTTCACGGTACGCACCTCTGAAGTGACCAGCATCGGTCACACCATCTACGGTATGTGCAAAATAGACAAAGGGTGTATCAAGTTGTGATCGGTCTATGACCATTAGGTTTTCACCGGTTTTTTTATCTTGATAAAGAGTAAAAATACCTGAGTATTCGGTTTTATCTTTAATCATTTCAGCCAGTGTTTCAGGCTTTTTTTCTTCTTTCTTGGCTGCAAGTGCATGCCCATTTATGGCAAAAGCAATGCTTAACGCCAAAGCAATATTGGTTATTTTCATTTTTAGTCGTTCCATTTGTTTTTTTCAGGCACGAGTTTAATGAAATTGCTAATTGATAGAAGTTTGTTTGTTAACAAGTGTAAAGCACTATCTCTAATGCCATGAAAAGTTGAGAGTTTTATTTAGTAACAAATTATTTTTAGCTGCTGATGGTATATTTGGCTCTTTTTGTAACAGTTACTTACAAATGTCACATTAATGTTTCTGTCAGCTTTGGTATGATAAAGGCAGTAAAAATTTAAAAGGTGTAAGTTATGCGCACGAATGTATTGAAATGGATGTTACCATTTGCTGCTTTAGTCCTTGGTATTGCTGGCTTTGTAGGTATTAATGCTATTGCCCAAGAGCCACAAGATAAAGAGGTGGTTGACTCCAGACCTCTTGTTAGAGTGGAAACTATCTCAAGTGATGACCATCAAGTTATTATTAACAGTTATGGTGAGGTTAGACCGCTCGAAAGTACTTTGCTTGCATCTCAAGTTGCGGGTGAAGTCACAAGCTGGCATCCAAATTTTGTTGCGGGTGGCATTGTTGCTCGCGGAGAAGTGTTATTCACGATTGAAAAAGACAATTACGAGGCGGCCGTATTACAAGCTGAAGCTTCATTGGCGAGTGCTCAAGCTGCATTAATTGAAGAGCAAGCGCAAGCAAAGGTAGCGCTTGATGAAGCCAAGCGTTATCCAGAACGTGAGCGTACTGACTTATTCCTACGAAAACCACAAGTTTTAAGTGCGCAAGCTGCGGTTAAATCGGCTCAAGCTGCACTGAAACGTGCAGAGCGAGACTTAGCTCGATGCGAAGTAAAAGCACCTTATGATGCGTTAGTGATAAGTCGTGAAATTGGTGTGGGTCAATATATTAATGTGGGCAATCAGGTTGCCGAGCTAAACAATATTGAAAGTGCTGAAATTATTGTGCCTATCGCAGGATTCGACAGCGTGTTCTTACCTAAACGTATTAAAGGCATTAAGGCCACGATTATCAATAAAGGCTTAAATAGCTTTACCCGTGAAGCGGTGGTGGACCGTGACTTGGGTGTCGTTGATAACGCAACACGTATGAGTAACTTGGTTGTTCGTGTCGATGACCCATATGGTTTAAAACATGATGTACAACCCATTAAATTTGGCGCTTATGTGCAGGTTAATTTTGCCGGCGCCACATTGCAAAATATCTATCGCCTACCGCAATCATTGGTAAACAATCAAACCGTTTGGGTGGTTAACGATGAACAAAAATTAGAGCCGCGTAAAGTGACTGTAGTTCGCGAAGAAGGTGAATATTTTTATATTAGCGATGGCTTAAATATTGATGATCAGCTTGTACTGACACTGCCTGAGTACCCGCAAGCGGGTATGGAAGTAAAAGTAGCCGGTATGCAAGAAATGACAAGCGATGCAGGTGAAACTGCTGCTGTCGAAAAGCTGTAAGGTGGCTGTATGAGTGATACAACAACACAGAAGCAGTCTGGTTTAATCGCCTATTTTGCTAATAACTCGGTCGCTGCAAACTTAATGATGTTTTTTATCCTTGCTATGGGGATACTAAGCTACTTTACCATTCAGCGTCAGATGTTTCCGAATATTGAGATCAATTATATTGAGGTGCAAGCTAATTACCCTGGGGCCTCACCACAAGAAATTGAAGAAAGTATTCTGATTAAAATTGAAGAGTCGCTCAAAGATGTGACCGAAATTAAACGTGGTGTTTACCGTGCATTTCGTAACAATGGGCGTGCTAGCTTAGAAATTAATACCGATGCAGAATTAACCGACGTTCTTGATAAAGTAAAACTTCGCGTTGACGGAATTGCGACCTTTCCTGCGGGGATGGAGCCGGTGACTATTAATCAGGTTGAGTTTCGTCAAGATGTTATTGGGATGACATTAGTCGGTGATGTGCCACTCACAGAATTAAAGCCAATAGCTAATCAAATTGAAGATGAGTTATTGCAGTTATCAAATGTGTCTTTGGTGCAAAATGATGTGCCGCTTGATGAAATTGCAATTGAAATTGATCCAGATTCTCTGCGCCAATATAACTTAACATTAAGCGATGTTGCTAATGCCGTACGCCGCTACTCAGCGAATATTTCAGCAGGTCAATTACGCACTGATGCAGGGATTATTTCTGTACGTGTTGAAAACCAATATTACAGTGGTGATGAGTTCCGTCAAATCCCTGTAAAGGTGGGAGCTAACGGTGCAAAAGTCTTGTTACAAGACATTGCTGTTATTAAAGATCAGTTCACAGAGGGTGAGCGTTACTTTAAATTCAATGGCGAAAATGCAGTGTATTTATCGGTTAAAGCAACGAAAGAGCAAAATATGATCCCCGTTGCGGACTCGGTGAAAGCATACATAGATAAAAAGAACAAAGAGCTGCCAGTGGGTTTACGTCTAGAGCCACTAATGGACATGACGTATTACTTGAATGCGCGTTTAGACATGATGAAAAGTAACCTTTTTCAAGGCGCTATCTTAGTGGCTATCATGTTGTCTATCTTCTTGCGATTTAAACTAGCACTTTGGGTAATGATTGGTTTACCAATTTGTTTCTTAGGTGCAATGATGATGATGCCTGTTTTTGGTATCACTATTAACATTGTATCCCTATTTGCGTTCATTATGGTGCTGGGGATTGTCGTTGACGATGCAATTGTCATAGGGGAAAGTGCCTACACTGAGATAGAGAAAAAAGGAGGCGGCGTCGTTAACGTTGTGAACGGTGCCAAACGTGTAGCAACTCCGGCAACGTTTGGGGTATTAACGACGATTGCTGTATTTGCGCCATTTACTTTATCAAGTGGCCCAGAGAGTGCATTTTTCTACGGTATCGCGGTCGTTGTTATTTTATGTCTGGTATTTAGTTTAATAGAATCAAAGCTTATTTTACCTGCGCACATTGCACATACTCACTTTCCACCTATCAATCCTGAGAGTTGGCGAGCTCGTTTTAACAAGCGCTTCTTTAATTTTGTGAATGGTCCGTATAAACGCTTTATTGAGCGTTGTGTTGAATGGCGTTGGTTAGTGTTATTCTCATTTATTGGCCTTTTGATTTTGACATTCGCTTTAATTTCGTCAAATCAAGTACGTGTTGTACCAACACCAAAAGTACCGCATGACTTTCCGCAAATTAATCTGGAAATGAATGAAAATGCGTCTGATATACAGACCATTGAAGCAATTCGTGAAATTGAAGCCATGGTTAAAAAGGTTGATCAAGAGACAGAACGCGAGTTTGGTCACACATTATTACGTGATATTTTGGTCTTTAATCAAGGGCGTACTGAAGCACAAATTTTAGCACCATTGGTAGATGAGGACTTGCGTCCATATAATGCTTTTGAGCTATCGCGACGTTGGCGTGAGCAGATGCCAAACATTGCCGGTGTTAAATCATTGCAAATCTACGACGATGTAAATGGCGGCGGCAATGATGGCGAGTTTGGATACCTGCTTTATGGGCCCGATGTTGATACTTTAAATGATGCGGGTCGTCGCTTTATTCAGTTGCTGCAACAGCAAAAAGGCTTATTTGATATTAGCTCGACAATTGACCCTGCTAGTAAAGAAGTCCAACTTAGCTTAAAACCTGTTGCTTATGATTTAGGTTTAGACCTTGCTACAATTGCCAATCAAGTTGGTGCAAGTTTCTACGGCGGAGAAGCACAGCGTGTAATTCGCCGTGGTGAAGAAGTTCGTGTAATGGTGCGTTATCCTAAATTAACGCGCGAAGCATTTGCTTCTTTAAAACATGCGGTAGTGACGACACCTGCTGGCAAAGAAGTACTGCTTGGTGATGTAGTTGAACTAACTGAAAAGCCAGGGATTAGTTATATTCGCCGTGAAGGTGGCTATCGCACTGTGTATATCTACGGCAGCATTGACGAAGAAACCATAGAACCAGGTGAAGTGGTCAAGCAGGTCGACGATGTACTACTGCCACAGCTCAAAGAAGAATTTCCATCAGTGAAAACTGAATTAGGCGGTGCCATTGAAGAGCAGCAAGCACAGGCGAATGAGCAATTAATGTTTTTCGCTGCGGGGATGTTCTTAGTGTATATCTTACTTGCGGTGCCACTAAAAAGTTATTCACAACCATTGATCGTTATGTCGGTGATTCCGTTTAGCTTGACCGGTGCTATTTGGGGGCATTATTGGTTTGATTTAGATATTAGCTTAATGTCAGGCTTTGGCTTAATTGCTGCTGCTGGGGTGGTGATCAATGACTCTTTAGTTATGACTGACTTTGTGAACCAAGCTCGACGAGAGGGAATGTCAACTCGCCAAGCTGTTATTGAAGCAGGTTGTGCACGCTTTAGAGCAATAACCTTAACGTCAATTACAACCTTTGCTGGCGTACTTCCTATTATGTTTGAAACAAGCTTGCAGGCAAGGTTTGTTATTCCTATGGCAGTGGCCCTTGGTTTTGCAGTGATGTTTGCAACTCTAATTACATTGGTACTTGTTCCTTGTCTGTATATCGTGATGAGTGATGTAGGCCATGTGTTCTTACGCTTTTTCCGTTCAGTGAAAGAGCTCATACCAAATCGACGTGCGGTAAGAGATTAATAACTAAGCCAACCTTCGGGTTGGCTTTTTTATAGCTTATTTGTGACTAGTAATTGCTTGTTATGCATATCTTTCGGTTACATTCTTTTGTTTGATTTGTTTTCAACTGAGGATTATACTCGTTTCAGTTTTTGGCAAACTAACCGAAAGGTTAGGACGCAAAGTTTCCGGTCTAAGGTTTTGATTACAAAACTATGATAGCGGGGCCGCTGAAAAGCGCACATTCTTCGTGCTTTGGATCTATTGCCTCAAACTAAAATTGTATTTATTTTGTACGGCTGTTATTGGATAGTACCTACTAGCTGTTCTTAGGGTGTTACTTTGTTTATGCATATGTCACTGGCTTCTGGAAAGTGGTTGCCGATAGGTTGCTTAAATCATCATACTCAGCTTTTTGTTGGGGATAAGGTGGTCGTGACTTTTTATGATGCACAAGGTGAGTTAGCTGATTTGTCATTTCAGTACCCTATCACTAGCTCTGATGAGGGTGAGCCTCATAATTGGCCTCGTTCAATTGCTGAGCATATAAATGTGCATATGCCCATGATTCGAGCAGGAAAAATAACAGAGCAGGGTCTCATCGTTGCATATCGGCTCAATCAGATTTATGCCTTAGAAAGCACGGGTATAACCCATGTAAAAGTGGCGTTTAACTGTATTGCGAAGTGCGAAAAGAAAATAAAGGATAAAAATCAAGAGTATGATTATGTTTATCCGCAAGCATGCAATGCTTACAGCTCAGGTGTAAAAGTACTACAACCAAAGACTGGCCATATTTATATGTGTAAACCTTGGCCGTATACAGAGTTTTGTCGTGTGAAAGAATCACACAACCCACTCTATGAACCTGGTGTGGGTAAAAGTTGGCCCATGGCATGGCAGCAAGTATCACATTGATAGTTTCCCCCTAAATGCTATTTAGCATTGTTTGGCCCACTCAATTTGAGTGGGCTTTTTTATTTCTGTGTTAGACTCGGGTCATTCGTTTTTAATCGTGGTTTTTCCTGTGTCGCAAAACTCTTATTCTTTGTCTTTATTAACGCCTACTCCTGTAGCTAAAAAACAACCTCATCAACTAACAGCTCATCAATTAACTCGTACTGATAACTACTACTGGATGCGTGATGATGAGCGCGAGAATGTAGACGTGTTGGCACATTTACATGCAGAAAATGAATATTGTGAAAAACAGCTTGCCAGTATTAAACCGCTACGAGAAGTATTATTTAACGAACTAAAAGAGCGGATAGTTAAGGATGATAATACCTTTCCTGTAAAGGATGGCCTGTTCTGGTATCACTCAGAAGTTCGTGGTGATGATGAATATGCGCGCCATTATCGAAGTAGTTCAATCGAAGCCCACGACAAGCAGTTATTGTTAGATGTAAACCAATTAGCCAGTGATTACGAATTTTATGAACTAGGTGAAGTCGCAATTAGTCCTGATGAGCAATTACTTGCTTATTCTGAAGATACCGAAGGCCGCCGTATTTACACCGCGCGTTTTAAAAATATTGCCAGTGGCGAAGTGTTTAGCGATGTACTTGAAAACACGGAAGGGCAAATTGTTTGGGCTAATGACAGTAAAACAGTCTTTTATGTCAAAAAAGACCTACAAACTTTATTGGGTTTTCAGGTGTATCGCCATGTGTTAGGTACCCCACAAGCAGATGATGTTTTAGTGTATGAAGAACAGGATAAAAGCTTTTTTCTGGGGCTTGGTAAGAGTCGAGATGAAAGCTTAATTATTATTGATTTAGCTACGACTGAAACGAACGATACTTGGGTACTTGACGCTAACAATCCCGAGGGAGAATTCAGCGCGTTAATGCCGCGTGAAGAAGGCCATGAGTTTGACGTTGATAAGCTTGGCGATACTTTTTATATAGTCACAAATTGGCAAGCCAAAAACTTCCGTTTAATGACTGCCACAACCGACACAATTGCTACAAAAGAACAGTGGCAGGAGCATACTGCGCACCGTCATAATGTGCTATTGGAAGGGGTCGAAATATTCAATGACTATCTTGTTTTAACTGAGCGAGAGCTTGGTCAAACCCGCTTTGTGGTTGTTGATAAGCAGGAAGAGCGACTCACATTAGAGTTTGATGACCCTTGTTATTATGCCGCAATAGCGATGAACCCTGAGCCTAACACTCGCTTTGCACGTATTTATTACTCAAGTCTAACAACACCAGGTTCATTGTATGATGTTGATTTAAAAACGGGTAACAAAACGTTATTAAAACAACAGCAAGTACTTGGTGAGTTTGACCCAGAGCACTATCGTTCAGAACGATTAATGATCACCGTAAGAGATGGTGAGCAAGTACCAGTGTCATTGGTGTATCGTATTGATAAGTTTAAGCAAGATGGCTCTAACCCTTTGTTGCAATATGGATATGGAGCTTATGGTATTACCATTGATCCGAGTTTTTCTAGTAGTTCATTGAGCCTGCTTGATCGTGGCTTTGTTTATGCCATTGCCCATATTCGTGGCGGTGAAATGCTAGGTCGTCATTGGTATGAACAAGGTAAAAAACAGCATAAACAAAATAGCTTTAATGATTTTATTGATGTTACTCGCTCACTCACTGAGCAAGGCTATGCACATCCACAGAAGGTGTTTGCCTCAGGGGGAAGTGCTGGCGGTTTATTAATGGGGGCTGTGGTAAATCAAGCACCAGAGCTTTATTTAGGCGTGGGCTGTCACGTACCTTTTTTAGATGTGCTGACAACCATGCTTGATGAGAGTATTCCTCTTACAACAAATGAGTATGATGAATGGGGTAATCCAAATGATCCCGACTTTTATGAGGTCATTAACGCTTATTCCCCATACGATAATATTACGGCTCAAGCCTACCCAAATATATTAGTAACAACGGGTTTTCATGACTCGCAAGTACAATACTGGGAGCCGATGAAATGGGTTGCGAAACTGCGTGAGATAAAAACAGACGACAATATTGTTGTGTTTAAAACGGATATGGATGCCGGACACGGAGGCGCTTCTGGACGCTTTAAAAGCCTGGAAGAAAAAGCGCTTGAGATGGCCTTTTTTATGGCTCTATTAGGTTGAAAATAACCATTTTAAAGCTAATATTACCTAAAACGTAGTAAGAGTGATGTTTGGTTATGTTTAAGCCCCATGGGGAGTGGTTTTATAAAATAAGCCCTCCTTGCGTATTTATTGAGTTTAGAGGCTGTGTTAATAAAGAGGCGTTTGTTGACTTCACGAATAAAATAGCAGACGAAATAACAGGTAACTCAATAAAAAACCTTCATCATTTAATTATAAACGTTAAGCAGTTTGAATTAGCCACAGCAGAAAGCGTTCATATAGCAAAAGCTTATTTTGAAACGGTTAAATCACGTGGCTATAAACAAGTTGATTATGTGGCGCCTAATAGTGTGGCTCAAAGTTTGATAGAGTCTGTTTGGAAAGACAGTGGACTCAGGGTGACCTTCCATAAAGATATAAATAGCTTCCTTGAAATTAATCCGCAATGTGAAGAAATGCGAGCTTGGTTAGAGTCAGCAACATAAACTATAAGCCTGCCCATTTGGGCTTTTATTAAATGAGCTGCAAAGTACCTAATTGGTTATAGCTCAGATCCCTAAAATACCTTCTAGATTCATTTTAAAACGGCGCGATAAATTTAAAATCGCATTGCTTTTTAAAATGACTTTATAATCACCACAGTCGGTCGGTATCAACTCACTGATTGCTTTTTTACGAACTAAAGTAGAGCGATGAATACGAATAAACCCTTTACTTGCCAGCTTCTCTGTTAAGTTTTTCATCGTTTCGCGATGTAAAATTGGGCGAGGACTATCTTGGCAATGCAACTCTACATAGTTACCAGCCCCATTTATCCATACGATTTCTTCAATATCTACGAGCCTCACTTTGCCTACATCCCGAACGATTAAATGGGAGTTTTCTTGTTCTTCTAAGTACCTTTGATGATGTGCGTTGACAAGCGGACACAAGTGAATAAGCTTTTCAAAACATTGGTTTATACGCATAGAATTTGCAGTCGTAAGTATAAAGTCAATAGCGCCTATTTCATAAGCTAAGTTAGCTAATTGCGCCGAGTCAGCAACAATAACGAGCTTTAAATGCTTGGCTAGCTCCGTTAGTTGTAGCAACTCAAGTGAAATAGGTGACGAGTTAAGTTGATAAAACGCAACGTGAGTATTTTCAAAATTAAAGTTACTAATGCTATTAATAACAGTGACGGCGTTAAAGCTATGATGCCGTGTTATTGCGCTTTCAAGCACTTGTGCAAATTGCGGCTCAGTTATATTTATTATGCTGTTAAATAAAATGCTTTGCATTGTAGCTCCGAATGTAGCGTACCTGTTAAAAACAATAAGACCGTGTCTGTTCCTATTTTCTATTCAAATTATTTTACAATTTAGTTATCCCTCAAAATATTCCGCTTATCCCTAATTTTAATCCGCTTACAAAATGCAGCTATCTGAAATGCATAAAGCCCAATAATGTGGCGAGCTGTAACTAAGTGGTTACAAATAATTTTCAGGGGAATTACCATGATAAAAAACGAAAAAAATCCACGTCCATTATTTGTCTATTCTGCAATTGCGATGGCAATGATGGGAGGCGTGTCGGTAAATGCGGTGGCACAGGATGAAGAATTAGAAAAGGTTGAGCGTATTCAAGTGACAGGGTCGCGAATTCGCTCTGCAGAAGCTATGTCTTCAGCCCCTATTCAAGTTGTTGATAGCTCGGCTATTGATGCTTCAGGTTCATTAAACATTCAAGACTTATTACTTGAAAACCCAGCGTTTGGTACACCGGCAATTAGTCGTACAAACTCAAACTTCAATACTTCAAGTGCAGGTGTTGCGACGGTAGATTTACGTAACTTAGGCTCGAACAGAACGCTTGTACTTGTGAATGGCCGACGTTATGTCGCCGGTGTTCCTGGTAGCTCAGCCGTTGATTTAAATACCATACCAAGTCAGTTTATTGAGCGTGTTGAAATTATGACCGGTGGCGCATCGTCGGTGTATGGTTCTGATGCTGTAGCGGGTGTAGTTAACTTTGTCCTCAAAGATGATTTTGAAGGAATTGAGTTTGAAGGCCAGTATGGTGAGTCTAAAGAAGGGGATGATCAATCTAGACAATTCTCAGTGACTTCTGGCTTTAGTGGCTTGGATGATAAAGGGAAAGTGATGTTTCACCTAGGTTATTCTGACCAAGGTGGTGTTTTTGCTCGAGACCGTTCACGCTCTTCTATTGACCAAATTGCTCAAATTGCTTTTGAAAATAGCGAAACAGGTCAAGCGAGTGATATTTTTGAAGCTGTACGTCCATTTTTCTCATCGTTTCCTCCACAGGGACGATTTGATGCGGGTGACACGCGCTTTACGTATAACAGTAACAACGTCTTACAAGACTCATTCAGCACCAATGGTGGTGACGGTGTTGAAGCAAATGGCTTTAACCGAAATGGTGTAAGGGCACTCGCAATTCCTACAGAGCGTTACTTGTTTGCATCTAACGGCAGTTACGATATTACCGATAAACATACTTTCTTTTTTGAAGGTACATATGCATCAACATCAACTCAATCTGAGCTAGAGCCTTTCCCTTTTGCTTCAGATGATATTTATGCTAACGGGCGTGTTCCTATTGAATTTTTGGTTAATGATGAGCTACTGCGCAATGCATTTGTACCGGATGAAATCTATAACGCAGCAACAGACACTGATGGTGATGGTTTAAGAGATATTTTCTTTGCAAAACGACTCTCCGATATTGGTAATCGCGGCGCACGAGCTGAGCGTGATACTTTCAGACTAGCAGTTGGTTTCCAAGGTGAAATTAACGATAGTTGGTTTTATGACACCTACTATGTATACGGTAAAACAAAAGAAGCGCAGCTTTCTAGTGGTTTAGTTAATGTACAAAGCTTTCGCCGAGGTTTAGAGGCTGTTATTGATAGCCAAGATTTAGACAATGATGGAATTACCAACGAAGCAATTTGTTTAGATGCCACTGCGAGAAGCTTTAATTGTGCTCCAGTCAATATTTTTGGTTTTAACTCTATGTCGCAAAGTGCAATAGACTTTGTTCGAGCGCCAAGTATGTTGTCGACTTCTGTAGAGCAAGAGATTATCGGCGGTAATATTACTGGTGATTTATTTGAATTACCTGCCGGTATGGTCGGTATTGCAGCAGGTTTTGAATACCGTGAAGAGTTCTCACGTAGTGAGTTTGATGCACTACAACAAGCTGGCTTAAATGCAGGTAATGCAATTCCTGCTACAGAAGGTGAGTTTGATGTAACAGAGTATTATGTAGAGGCTAATATTCCAGTACTTGAATCTGTTACCATGAATGCAGCAATTCGTTTGTCTGATTATTCAACAGTAGGAAACACAGAAAGTTGGAATGTGGGTGTTGATTGGGAAGTTACTGAGGATTTACGTCTTCGTGCAACACGTGCTCGTTCTACTCGTGCCCCTAATATTGATGAACTATTTTCACCGCCTTCTCAAACTTTCCCTAGTGGCTTAAATGACCCTTGTGTA
Source organism: Pseudoalteromonas sp. N1230-9 (assembly GCF_032716425.1). Taxonomy (NCBI): domain Bacteria; kingdom Pseudomonadati; phylum Pseudomonadota; class Gammaproteobacteria; order Alteromonadales; family Pseudoalteromonadaceae; genus Pseudoalteromonas; species Pseudoalteromonas sp. N1230-9. Next base: position 3,560,102 of record NZ_CP090419.1, on the reverse strand, counting down.
GGTGTCTCTAGTACGGGTGATGGCGCTCTGGGTGATGCGTGTCGTGCCGATGTTGGTATTGCAAATAACATCGCGACAAATGGTGAGTTTACGCTAAACCAGTCAGATTTACAGGGTATCAGTGGTTTCAATCGTGGTAATCCTGATTTAAAAGAGGAAGTGGGTGATTCCGTAACCGTGGGTGTAGTGTTTACACCTGAAAGCTTAATCTCTGGCTTAGATATCACAATCGATTATTTTGATATTGAAGTCACGGATGCGATTGTTTCTACACCACGCCAATTTATACTTTCGCAGTGTTATGGTGGCGGTGACGACAGCTTCTGTAACTTTATTACTCGTCGCAGTACAGCAGCAGGTAATAACAGTGCTGGCTCACTTGAGTTTATTGACAGTGGAGTATCAAATAGTGGTGGCTTAGGTACTGAAGGGGTTGATTTAACCTTAACTTACTCTCGCGACATCGGTCCTGGTCAATTCAGAACGCGTTTAGCGTATACTTACCTAATTGATGGTTACACAATTCCACTACCGGGTGCCGATAAAGATGAATTTGCTGGTGAAGTAGGCTCTTCTGAGCATAAGGCTAACTGGAACTTTGGCTACAAGTATAATGATTTTGACTTTAATTGGAGCTTAACATTTATTGGTGATGCTGCTTTTGATGATCAATTCTTAAATTCGTTTGATAACATTCCAGCAGGCTCTGTGGGAGTTGGTTCCGTTACTTACCATGATGTTCAGGCAAGCTACCATTTAACTGACTCAATAGAGTTATATGCAGGTGCAAATAACTTATTTGATAAAGAACCACCACGTATCATTTCAGGTGTAACTGGCTCAGATACAGGAGCTGAAACTGATGCAGGTACGTATGATCCTATCGGTCGAACTGTCTATGTAGGTTTTAGAAGTAAGTTTTAAATAAGTGATTTAATGCCACTTATACCAATAAAAACGCCACTGATAACAGTGGCGTTGTTGTATCGAATAAGAGGCTTTAATGTAGATCATGAATCGCTTGTTGTTTAACGATTTTCCCTACGTAAAGCCCTCTTTTGAGGGCTTTTTATTTGCTCAAAGCTTTATCATATCGACTCTATAAATACTCATACTTACGTAATGTCACCAAGTAATATGAATGACGGTTAATTGCATATTTTAAAAGTTATTAGGCCATCTAGTTTGATTTAAAAAAGGATATAGCGAGCAGGCTAAAATACACTTTATGAATGCAACCCGTTAAGCCCAATAAAAACGCCACTAATAACAGTGGCGTTGTTGTATGGATACTCAGAGCCTAATGTAGAAAATGAGTTATTCGTTATTTAACTATATTTCCTACGCAAGCCCTCCTAGAGGGCTTTTATATTTAACCTAAGTAAGATTTTAGCATCCAAACTAGTTTCTCTTGCTCTTTAATGTAGTCACTCATCAGCGCCGCAGAGCCTTCATCGTCAGCATCACCTGCTTGAGATAAAATATCGCGTTGCATTTGGATGAGTGTACTGTAGCCTGCTAATAAGTTTTCTACTGCAGCAGTGCCTTCAGTAATATTTTTTGCTTCGCTTATTTTACTTGCTTCAATGTACTCTGAAAATGCGTGTACTGGTGTGCCGCCTAAAGTCAGAATACGCTCCGCAATTTCATCAACTTTTTCAAGTAATAAGTTATAAATCTCTTCAAATTTAAGGTGTAATTCAAAAAAGTTACGACCTTTGATATTCCAATGAAAGCCACGTGCGTTCATGTATTGAATTTGGTAGCAGCTTAATAAAGAGTTTAGTGATTTTACGATATCTTCACTTTTTGCGCTGTTTAAACCAATTGCATTTACCTGTGACATAGATTGCTCCTTAAAAATAGCTGTTAATATTTTACTTTACTTGCTAGTGCGTGAGATTAAGTATTAGCCATTTCCAGTAATCTGTAAAATGGTTTAATTCGAACATAGTGATAGGTTAAGTCTATCAATGGCTGTTTTAGTTAATTTTCACACTATCAATATAAGATTGGACGACCTATTACATAGGTTTGGGGCGAGAGAGCAAAAAATCTACCTAAAAGCGTGATTATTTTAAAATAAGGCAGATAACATGATCTAAAACAAGGTTTAGATTGGCAAGCAACTAGGCTGATTTAGAAATTGATTTAGGTCAAAAAAACAACATTTCAGAAGCGCATAATGAGTTTACCGCATTTATTTAGGAGAAGAAAAATGGACGGTAAAACAGCGAAAGAAAACAAAGCTGAAATAGTGGTTGTAGTGATTGCATTACTTGCCTTTGTTATTGGCTTAGTAGGGCATTTAGCAGGTGCTAGCTTTGCAAATTTTGATACCTTTGGCTATATCGCTGCGCCTATCCCGCTTATTCTGGGTATTATCGTACTGATTTCATACAAAGTGGCAGCAAGTGCTGAAAAATAAGGCGCAACTAGTCTTTGTTGATAAGCTTTATAATGTAATCCATTACTTGGCGTGAGTAGATCATACTGGTGTGACTTAAATGAAACACCTTGTGCTCTGCCATGCCATTGAGCTTGGTTTCATCTATTAGCACTGTGCCATCGGAGACACTGCCTTTAGAAATTAATGGCATGAGTCCTATAGGTAAATCCCCAGCGATACTGTAAAGTTTCGCTTTAAATGGCCAGTCGCCGTTTTCAGACAATAAAAACTCGACACTATTTTTAAGTAGCATATCGAATCCTTTTTGCTGTATCTGTTTAGCAATATGGCTGCCTTTGTGTGGAGTGCCGAGCGTAATAACTTTTTCTACATACTTGCTTTGCGAAGAATTCGCTTCAAGGTAAGCGCGTGCAACGAGCCCCCCCAAAGAGTGACACACCATGGCTGTTGGTTTGTCGCCAATGAAGTGATCAATTTTATCAAAAATAGCCGCTCTATTAGGGGATAGCGTGTTGTAGGTCAAATTAAGTATTTTTAACCCAGACTTTTCAAGGCGTGTACACAAGGGGCGCATGACAAAACCTGACATATAAAGTCCATGTAACACTACAACTTGTCTAATTGCCATCGCATACCTTACATTAATTGCTGAGGTTTAATTTCAATATTTGCTGTATCTGAGCTTACCCACACCTCGCCATCTTGAATAGTGATTGTGAGCTTAATATTGCGATCTGCCAGTGCAGCTAATGCTTGAGTCGCTGCATAATCGAGACTAAAAATACGCAAGTTTTTAAAATCATACAACTTAGGTTGATGTTTTTGCCACCAAATAGTTTGGTTATTCTCGCCGTAAGTATACAAAACAACCTGTTTGGCTTTATTACAGGCTTTTTTCAAGCGCTTTTCATCTGGTAAGCCGAGCTCAATCCAAAGCTCAATTTCTTCGCTGTAGTTTACATGCCAAAGTTCGGGTTCATCATCAGCGCATAAGCCTTTAGTGAACTCTAAACCTTCACGCGCATTTAGTGCAAAAGCGAGTAGGCGGATCATCAGCCTTTGCTCGGTCTCTGATGGGTGCTGTGCAAGGGTTAGATTGAAATCTTGATAAAGGTGGCGGTCCATATCGCTTAGCGATATTTGCGCTTTGATAATAGTTGATTTAAGAGCCATAACTGCTTACTTGAAAAAATTTGCGTCATTATAGCGCAATTCCAAGCTGAGCCAGTTAAAATAGCATGCAATTTATTTTTTAGGAGTAAAATATGGCCATCCAGTGGTTCCCAGGGCACATGAATAAAGCCCGTAATGAAATCAAAGAAATTATGCCACAAATGGATGTGATCATTGAGGTGCTTGATGCCCGTATTCCTTACAGCAGTGAAAACCCTATGGTAACAGCGCTGCGTGGCGATAAGCCGGTCATTAAAATCATGAATAAAGCTGACCTTGCAGATCCTAAATTAACGCAAGCGTGGAAAGACTACTTTGAGCAGAAAAGTGGCGTTAAAGCGATTGATTTTGGGAATGATAAAGCAGGTGAAGTACATCGTATTAATGAGCTTTGTAAAAAATTAGTGCCGCATAAAGTGGGCGCTGATAAACAAATTAAAGCCATGATCATGGGTATTCCCAATGTTGGTAAATCAACACTAATTAATACCCTAGCAGGCCGAATTGTAGCAAAAACGGGTAATGAACCTGCGGTAACTAAAGCTCAGCAACGAATTAAACTTGGTGATGGCATTATGCTTTACGACACGCCAGGCATGTTATGGCCAAAAGTAGAAAACGAAAACTCAGGTTACCGTTTAGGGGCAACGGGTGCAATTCGTGATACGGCCATTGATTATGAAGAGGTGGCAAGTTACACCGCCGAATATTTACTGCATGCATATCCTGAGCTTTTAAAAAGTCGCTATAAAATTGATGAGCTACCAGAATCTGACTGGGAGTTTGTTGAAATGGCAGGCAAAAAGCGTGGCTGTATTCGTGGTGGAAATCAGATCGATACTTATAAAATGTCTGAAATTCTTATTAATGAATTACGAGATGGCATTATTGGTCGCATTACTATGGAAACACCAGCCATGCGTGAAGAAGAAGAGCAAATGGTTGCACAGCTTCGCGCCGCGTTAGAGGCAAAAAAAGCTGCTAAAGAAGAAGAGAAAAAGCAGCGCCGTGCCCGTGCGCGTAAAAACCGTCGTTAAAATTAAAACGTTAATTTTTAGACATAAAAAAAGCCCTGAAAGGGCTTTTTTAGTTTCATATCTACCGTCACCGATATGAGCAATGTAGCAAGTAAAATAAGTAGGGGTGCCCACATATTGCCAACATCAAGGGGCGTTGCGGCTAGCAATATGTGAGCTAAGCTTTAACGTGGCGACACGTGTTTCAGGGTCTTGAAACAATCAGGTTATCCCGTACAAGTCGTAATGCTCTTCCGTCTTGTTGATATTGATTATCAGTTAGATTTAATAAGCTGTCAATATGCAAATAAAAATAATTATCATTTCTATATTTTATTTTTCGACACATTGATTACTTTGTTTCAGACATAAAAAAAGCCCTGCAAGGGCTTTTTTAGTTTCATATCTACCGTCACCGATATGAGCAATGTAGCAAGTAGGTGATCACCTGTTGCCAACATCAAGGGGCGTTGCGATCAGCAACAGGCGATCTTAGCTTTATCGTGGGCCACACGTGTTTCAGGGTCGAGAAACAAATCAGTTTATTCCGAACAAGTCATAAAGCGTTGCTGACTTGTTGATAGTGATTATCAATTAGATTTAGCTATCTGTCAACATCTAATTGGAAATAATTCTCATTTCTTTATGTTTGTTTTTTAACCTCCTCAAATACAATGCATTAGCACTAAAGTTGGGCTGTAAATTATGACTAATAAAAACTATGCTGAAGCTATAATAATTAAAATAATCAAATGCGATGTTCTCAATTTGGTCAATAAGCCTACTTGCGATTGTTTACCTAGCAATTCTATTTGCTGTTGCAGGCTGGGCTGATAAAAGAAAAGTACTGCCTTTTAAAGGCTTAACCTATGGTTTATCGCTTGGGGTATATTGTACTTCTTGGGCGTTTTTTGGCACCACGGCACAAGCAGCATATAATGGCTGGTGGTTAGCACCGACTTATGCTGGCACTATTTTACTGTTTATTTTTGGCTGGCAGGTATATTGTCGCATTGCACATATTTGTCGGCAGCAAAAAATAACGTCGATGGCAGATTTTATTGCCACCCGCTACGGACAATCTTCAAGCTTATCAGGGCTAATATCACTTATTTCTGTGATTGCGATTGTGCCTTATATCTCTTTACAGCTTAGTGCGACCGCACAAAGTATGAATTTACTTACCGACAGAGCCGTCACACAAAGCCATGAAGTGTGGGCCGATAGCACTTTTTACATCACGCTTGTTTTAGCGTTATTTGCTATTTTGTTTGGTGCAAGGCGGCTAAAACCCAGTGAGCATAACCCCGGCCTTATTGCGAGTATTGCTTTTGAATCTGTGGTTAAGTTATTGGCATTTGTTGCAGTAGGTTTATATGTGTGCTTTGCATTATTTGACAGCCCCATGGCACTGTTTGAAAAAGCACAGGCGCTGAATATCGATCAGCAAGTAGCTGTAACACAAAGCCCAACCTATGTGTATGTTGCCCATACATTACTCGGTATTTTGGCAACCCTATGTTTGCCAAGGCAGTTTCACATGAGCTTTATCGAAAAAAATAACGATAAAGAATTGGCTTCGGCACGTTGGCTATTTCCGATTTACTTATTACTTATCAATCTGTTTATTCTACCGATTGCATACGCCGGATTAATTTATTTTCAAGATCAAGAAGTTGGCTACGATACCTTTGTACTGGCACTTCCTATGGCAGCTGACAATGCTTTTGTAGCATTACTGGCATTTTTAGGCGGCTTTTCAGCTGCAACCAGTATGGTAATTGTGTCATCAATTGTACTTTCTGTGATGATAACCAATGACTTTATAAATCAGTTTATTTTACGCCGCTCGCAGCTTACATCGAGTAGCCGTGGACTCGATAAAAATAACCTTCTACACGCGCGTAAAATCGTTATCGTACTCATTTTATTACTTAGCTATTTCACTCACCGGGTACTGGGCGAGAGCACAACGCTTGCTAATGTTGGTTTAATGTCGTTTACCTTGGTTGCACAATTTTCACCAGCTATGATTATTGGTCTATGGTGGCGACAAGCCTCTTGTAGAGGTGCGCAGCTTGGTATACTAAGTGGCTTTATCATCTGGGGTTACACACTATTACTGCCAAACCTAGCAGGCGGATTAGGTAACGATAGCTTGTGGCTCGTGAATGGGCCTTGGGGGATTAGCTGGCTTGCACCCACCAATTTATTCTCATTAGGCATGGAAAGCATCAGCCAAGCCTTGCTGTTATCGTTAGGTGCGAACTGTTTAGTGTACTTTTTGGTGCCGTTATTTAGTCGTGCAACTTTGGCTGAACGCTTGCAGAGTAATAAATTTGTTTCTCAATTAAGTGACTCACGGATCAGCAACCACCTACATCCACTTAGTTATCATGATTTAGGAGCTTTATTACAGCGATTTGCCGAGAAAGAGGCCGCGCAATCTCTGGTAAACCATTATTTCCCTGATGATAAAGGTAAGTGGAAACGCCCTGCTAATGTTGAATTAGAGCTACTGGTTGAGCGTGAGATGTCAGCGGTGATTGGCGGGGCATCGGCACGGCTTATTTTAGATGTAGCTAAAAATGAGCAGCGCCAGCCATTAGAACAAGTTGCTGAGTTTGTTGATGAAGCAAGTCAAGTTCTTAAATTTAATCGTGATTTACTACAATCAACCATAGAAAACATCCAACAAGGGATCAGTGTAGTCGACAGTGAACTGCGACTTGTAGCGTGGAATCAAGGTTATAAGAATATGTTTGCTTACCCTGACGATGCTCTATATATAGGGCGTCCAGTGGCTGATATTATTCGTTTTAATGCTGAGCGTGGCCTGTTCAGGGGCGAAAGTGTGACCAGCGAAGTCGAAAAACGTTTAGCGTATTTACGCCAAGGCAGTGCATATAAATACCAACGTTCGCACAATGATGGCCGTGTCTTTGAGATGCAAGGTAATCCACTGCCAGGGGGAGGGTTTGTAACAACCTATACAGATATTACTGAATTTGTTAAGCAACAGAAAGCGCTGACAGAAGCCAATGTTAGCCTTGAGGAAAAAGTAACAGCACGTACATTAGCACTTACTCAAGCAAATCAAGAGCTATCAAAGGCAAAACAGGTGGCGGAACAAGCAACAGTCAGTAAAACACGCTTTTTTGCTGCTGCGAGTCATGATTTACTTCAGCCCTTCAATGCCGCGAGTTTGTTTTGTTCATTAATGAATGAAAAAGCACAAAGCACTGAGCTTAAAGAATTAGCGATGAATATTAAAAATTCATTAGGCAGCGCTGAAGAACTGTTATCGAGTATTTTAGAACTAACGAAGCTCGATTCAGGTTCGTTTAAAGTACAAATGAGCGAGTTTGCAGCCAGCTCACTTGTAGAGCCGCTGCGCAATGATTATGAAGCGCTCGCAACTGATAAGGGCCTAAAGTTTATAATTGAGACTTGTGATGTGCGTTTGCACACAGATAAAGCGTTGTTACGCCGAGTATTGCGAAACTTACTCAGTAATGCCATTCGTTACACTGAGCGAGGCGAAGTACGCTTAAAAATGCATCATGACGATGATGATCATGTGTCATTCATTGTTGAAGATACAGGAATAGGCATTGCTGCAAGTGATCAGCAAACCATTTTTCAAGAGTTTAAACAGCTTGGTGCTAAACCAAGTGCTGAAGGGTTAGGGCTAGGACTTGCAATCACAAAGCGTATTTGCGACCTCTTAAAAATCCCTTTAGTGATGGGCTCTGAGCTTGGAAAAGGAACACAGTTCACTTTAACACTGCCATGTAAGGTCAGCCGTCAAGCGAGTAAAGAGCAAAGCGCAGAAGCGCAGCAAGAAACAGAGCTTGGTCAACTGCGTATTTGGCTGCTTGATAATGACCGAAATGTGTTAGAGGCATTAAAGCAGTTGCTAGAAAATTGGGGCTGCGAGATCTCCACAGCCACTAATTTAGCAGACCTTGAGCAGTTAAAGGCAAGCCAAGCACTACCGCAATTACTGATTATCGATTATCAGCTGGATGATGGGGTAACGGGCCTTGAAGTGATTGAGCAAGCAGCCCTTACTGCGTTACCGGCCATCGTTAATACCGCGAATCATGATGAAGGTATACGTGAGTTAGTGCTCGATGCGGGCTACCCATTGCTTTATAAGCCTCTGAAAGCACCCGCCTTAAAACGCATGATTAAGCGACTTACTTGATCAGAATACAGTAATTTGAGCCTGCGTGCCTTGCTGGGGTTTTGAGTTTATTGATAATTCAAAGCCTTGGTTGCGCACAAGTTCTCGGGTGATCACAAGTCCTATACCTGTACCATTTGCCTTGGTTGAGTAAAATGGTACAAACAAGTTATCAGGATTTTGAATGCCACAGCCTTGGTCGCTAATTTCAATATTTAAGTTATCACCTTGCCTTGACCAAGTGAGGGTTGGGGCTGAATCGCTACCTGCTTCAAAGGCATTTTTTATTAGGTTGATCAACGCTTGTTCTAGCTGACCTAAGTCGGCATTAAAATGTAACTCTTCGCTGCTATTTATTACTAGTTCAGGAAAGATAGCGCTTAAGTGAGTGTTTAATTGCTCGCAACTGATTACCTGTTTTTGTGCGGGGGGTAGCTTGGCAAACGCACTGTAACTGGCTACAAAATCAAGCAAGTGCTGAGCGCGTTTTTCTATTACTTGCAGCATATCTTGGGCGAGATCATCGTGACTGCTTATTTGCCCTTGGCGTTTAAGGGTTTGCAATGACTGACTCATTGAATAAATCGGCGTGAGTGAGTTACGCACTTCATGATTTAACACGCGAATTAACCGTTGCCAAACAAGTTGTTCGTTATCGCGAAGCTGTTGCTCAATTGAAAAGAAGGTTAGTAATTCAAAGTTTCTGCCAGTCCGCCAAAAAGTCTGCGATGAGATTTGAAAGCGTTGTTTAAACAGTGAGTCACTGTTTTGTTGCCACTCGCCATCATGCAGGGCAATGCCTAAGTCGCTGGCCGATTTACCTTCAATCTGGCGATGGTTAATACTGTTTTTAAACGCCTTATTGCTAAAGTAAATTAAGCCATGGGGGTCTAGGATAACGATGGGTAAGTCCAACATGCTGGCAAACTCAAAAACAAACTCTTCTGTTTGCATATAATGGCGTTTGTTCTTGGCTATTTTATTGCTAAGCTTGGCAAAATCTTGCTTGAGCGCTGCGACTCGTCCACTTTGGTAAGGCGCTAAATGCCAACTATTACTTTCGTCATTTGCCAGTGCATCTAGTTGCAGGCCAAATCGTTCAACCACATCGGTGATCACTCGGTAGCTTTTAATTAAAGCAAAAGCGCTTATCCCTATAAACGGCAATAATAGGCTGATACTGGCAAACCAATCTAATTTTAAGCTGAGCGAAAGGGCAATGCCAAGCGTTAATAGCACTGCTATAACCATATAAAAATAGCGTCGAATACGCTGCTCTAACGACAACTTGCTACTCATTTAGCGTTCTACTTCTTTTAAATCGAGCTGATGTTTATCAATGCGACGATAAATCGCCGATTTGCTTAACCCTAAAAACTCTCCTGCGGCGATAACATTGCCATTAAATTGCAGCAGCGCTTTTTGAATCATCTGTTTTTCAAGCTCTTCAAGGGGCAATAGTGGCAAAGCTTGTTCTGCATTACTATTCATTTGCTCGCAACTTGGTTGATCTAAAATGAGGTCATTGGCTTGAATATTGTTGTTATCGCTCATGATCACCGCACGTTCAATGCAGTGGCTTAGCTCACGAATATTACCTGGCCAGCTGTAATTTTTTAGCGCCTTTAGGGCATCATCACTGAGCGCCATATTCGCGCGTTGATATTTTTTACCATGCACCAATAATAAGTGTTCTGCTAAGGGAGCGATATCGTCTTTTCTGTCGCGAAGCGGTGGAATGTGCAGTTCAATGGTATTGAGTCTAAATAATAAGTCACGGCGGAATTCACCCTGCTCAATGGCCGTAGCTAATTCACTATTGGTGGCAGAAATAATACGCACATCGGCGGTTTTGGTTTGGCTTGAGCCGAGCACTTCAAATTCTTTGCTTTCTAGCACACGAAGCATTTTACTTTGTAGTTCAAGGCTTAAAGTCGCAATTTCATCTAAAAATAAGGTGCCGCCTTCGGCAATTTCAAACCGTCCTAAGCGGTCTTCTTTGGCATCAGTGAAAGCGCCTTTCTTATGACCAAATAATTCGCTTTCGAATAGCGTTGGGGCAATGGCGCCAACATTCACGCTTACATAGCGTTTATCACATCGGAGTGAATGCTGGTGAATATAATGTGCCAATAAGCTTTTGCCTGTGCCATTTTCGCCAGTAATTAAAATACTGGCATCGGTTTTTGCAGCGCGCTCAGCTTTGGCGAGTAACAGCTGCATGATTTCTGATTGGGCTATGTAATGTGCTTGTGAGTCACTGGTAAGTGCCTTTAAGCACGCGTTGTCGTGATTACTTTGCTTAAGTTTTAGTTGTTGTTGCACAACGGCGGTTAAGCGTAAGTTATTCCATGGCTTTTCAACAAAGTCGACAGCCCCTAATTGCATGGCTTTAACGGCAACATCAATGCTGGCCCATGCGGTCATCACAATGACAGGTATGGTCGAACCTAATTGATTTAGTTGCTTTAAAAAGCGTAACCCTTCTTCACCTGAGGTCGTGTCGAGCTTGTAGTTCATATCGAGCAAAATCAGGCTAATGTGCTCTGATTTTAATAACTCAAGGGCATGTTCAGGGCCTTCGGCCTCAAGGCAGTGTAAGCCCAATTGTTGTAATGCAACAGTAGCAGCCAGACGTACATCAGCTTGATCGTCTATGACTAAGATTTTGTCCATGATGTTTTCTTATTATCCTGTTGAGGCAGCTTAAGCTAAAACTAAAGCTGCCATTTTGTGCTGTTAATCGTTACGCAGTGCGGCCATAGGTTTTGCTTTAAGCAGTAAAACCAAAGGTCTAAAGCAAGCGAATAGCGCAATACATAAGGTAATACTCCAAGCAAGTAATTGCAGTCTTACATCAAGTATCAGCCAAGACATTAGCTGGCCTTGCAACATGTAAAAACCTATCATTACCACAGCGAGAGCAACCGCAAAGCCAATGAGCACAGGGATAATAGCTTCAACACTCATCAGCTTGAATAAGCGTGCTTTTTTTGCACCTAATGCCATACGAATACCAAACTCATAACGGCGCAGACCTAGGTTGTAGCTTAGTACCCCAAAAATACCAATTGCTGCTAATAATAGAGTAAATAGCGCTAAGGTACTACACAGAACCACAGTCAGACGGCTCATATACAGTAAATTGTCGTACTCTTGTTGCAGGTCATTAAACTGCCACATGGTTAGATCGCTGTTCTTTTCTTTTAGCGTATTAAGTATTTGTTTATTTGTTAGCTTAACGCCTTCAGAAGCTTTGATAGTGAACATGTAGCTATACGGTGTTGCTGGCCACCAAATATGACGACCAAACGACTCATCGTAGTATTTAGGGTGATTAAAATCTTCGGTTACACCAACCACTTCATACATCTTTTCTTCTAAGCCTTGGTAGCTCTTGCCGATGATTTTTCGATAGTCTTGGCTTGGTAATAAGTTCTCTGCAACGCTGACCGAGACAAGTATCTCGTTGGTTTCACCACGTATAGCTTGTTCGCTAAAGGTGCGGCCAGCGAGAATTTTGGTGTTAACTAACGCAAAGTAATCAGGCCCTACCCACTGACTAGGGAAGAAAATTGAGCTTTTACCGTTTACATCAGTCAGGGTGTTGGCATTTTGTCTTGCTGATACTGGGCTGTGACCCAGAGCAACATCATCAATGCCTTGGCTATCAAGTAAAACCTGCTTGTATTGCAGCATATGTTCGTAGCGCTCCGCCAATGACATTTGATTATTTGGTTGGAACAGGTTGGCAAAATACAGGTTTTCGGTATCACTGCCGAGTGGGCGGTTAATCGTGCCCATGGCTTTACTGACTACCATCACCGAAAAACTAACAAGCAGCGCGGCAACAAACATTTGTGAGCCAATTAAAATACGCACTGTACGGCCAGATACCTGCGAAACCCCGCCTTTTCCACTGTTCTGCATTTGCGTATTTAGGGTTTTGTAATTCACCAAACGCGCTGTAATTACAGAGAAAATATAAGCAAGAGCAATACACAGTATGATGGCAACAATGACCAACGTGCTATCAACCGCCAAGCTGTTAACCAGTGGTAATCGTCTTTCTGCCAATACTTTAAATAAACGTATGCCCCATACCGATAAAAACAGTGCAATGCTTACCGATAAGGTCATTAAAATTAGTGACTGTAAAAAGATACTTTTAAATAACGTGCTGCGTTTAGCACCTAACACCGCCTGCAAGGCGAGGGTTTTATGTTGAGCAAGAGCGCGCGAGAAGAATAAAGTACTGACGTTAAGTACTGCAATAATCAGTAGCCCTACTGCACCGGCTAACATCATTAAGCTTAAGTCATCGTTATTACCCAGCTCAACGTCACGATAAGGAGTTACTTCAGGTTTTACATCGGTGATCCCCCCGTTGTTTAGCCACTCTGATTTAACCGTATCAATCTGCTGTTTTAAATCGACTTTAACTTGATCTATGGTGACCCCAGGCTTTAAAACTGCAATCAGTTTTAGGTTTTTAAAAGTGTTTGTCCACGGGCTTTGCCAATCATCATTGTGAAAGTAACGGCGGTCAGCACTTGATGGAAACCATACTTCAACATCGCTTGCTTTAAACATGTAAGGTGGGCTGAATGAGTCATCAACAACACCGACGATACGGTGAACGTAATCGGTTTCACCCGCCATGACTGAAAGTGTTTTACCAATAATGTTCGGGTCGCTGTTGTAATGCTTGCGCCAAAAGTTAGCAGAGATAACAACGCGGTCATCAGGTGTTTCTAGCGTTTCTCCAAGGTCAAAACCCTGTCCCATTAAAAATGGCGTGTTTAATAAGTCAAAGTAGTTGCCGCCAACATACAGCACAGGCTCTTTAGGCTCGCCATCAAGGTTTGCAAAGATTTGCTCACCCGCATTGATCATCATACTTTGTTCAAAGCTTTGATTATGCTTAAGCCAATGCACCATCGATTGATAGCTTTGAAAGCCGGTGGCATCGTAGTCATCATAAGTAAGAGATTGCTCAACCACCACCATGCGGCTTTCATCGTACACATCAAGGGGCTTTAAAAAGTAGCTGTTAACAAGGCTAAGCACCACAAACAAGGTTGCCAGTGTTAAAGCAAGCGTTGCGATAACCGCAGTGACAAAGCCCGGTGCATTCATTAATGATGCCCATGCTAAGCTCAGTTGAGCGCGTGTTTTAGTTAATTTCATTACATCACCTCAGCGCTTTCGAGTGCATGCTCGGCAGTGTCGCTGCTAGGTGATTGGCGAGCTTCAGAGTAGGAAACAATTTCACCATCTAGCAACTTAAGTTGCGTTTTAGCGCGCCCTGCATAACGTAAATCATGGGTTACCATACAAATCGTGGTGCCTTTTTTATTCAGCTCATCAAGCAAGTCCATGACAGCATCACCATTTTTTGAGTCTAGGTTACCGGTCGGCTCATCCACCAATAAAATGCTTGGCTTACCAGCCAGTGCGCGGGCAATGGCAATACGCTGTTGCTGACCACCAGATAATTGATTGGGTTTGTGTTGGGCACGGTGGCCCATTTCAACTTCATCAAGGGCTTGTTTTACCGCAAGCTCTATTTCGCTTGGGCTCATGGCTGGCTCTCGGTAAGTGAGCGGCAGTGCCACATTGTCAAAAACCGATAATTCATCAATTAGGTTAAACGACTGAAATATAAAACCAATATGAAGGTTTCTTAGTTCAGCTTGCTGATCCATATCGAGGGTTTTTGTGTCGACTTCTTTAATGAAATAGTCGCCAGCAGTTGGGCTATCGAGTAAGCCTAATAATGACAGCAGCGTCGATTTACCACAGCCTGAAGGGCCGCTAATGCAGATGTAGTCACCTTGGTTTATATTCAGGCTGATGTCTTTTAATGCGTAGGTTTCAACATTTTGGCCGCGATAAACTTTGGCGATTTTGTTTAATGAGATAAGCGTGTTGGTTTTCATAAACTGTCCTGTTCGATTTTTATTGTTGCCAAATGCTGCCATTTAGAAAGGTCTGAAATGATCAGCTGTTCGCCCACGGTGGCACCGCTCAAAAGTTGAATTTGATTGTCACTGAGTGTACCAAATTCGATATTGATTGGCGTTGCTAACTGGGTATTTGGATTAAGTTTAAACAGCGTAGCTTTGCTGTGTGCTTGTGCTTTTTGTGGCACGTTAATGGTTAACGCATCGGGAATAATGTTGCTAACCACATAGCCTTCAATGCTTAAATCGGGGCGGGCATTGGCAGGCAGTGTGCCTTGTAAATCAAGCTCTATAATAACTCGACCATCGGTAACGATAGGGTCAATTCGGGTGACTTTGGCATCAACTTCACCTTGCTCTGCTTGGCTAAAAGTGTTTACTTTCGCTGCCATATTGAGTGCCACTTTTTCGGCGTCAGCTTGCTTAACGCTTAGCTCTGCTTTTAGTGCTTTGTTTGAGCCAACTACCGCAAGGCGGGTACCCGGCACGAGGTTTTGGCCAAGTTCAACATTCAATTCTTGTAGCATGCCATCGATATCTGCCGTTATTTGCAGCTGATCAAAAGCGTGTTGCTCAACTTGATAATTAAGCTCAAATTGGCTTAATAGTTCTTGCTGTATTTTACTACGTTGTAAATGCATTTCTTTAAGCTGTGCAAGGCGTTGCTGCTCGATCCTTACGCGCTCTGTAAGCTGTGCAACGTTAAGCACGCTTCGTTTGTAATCGAGGCTTGAAACAATCCCTTGCTCGATCAGTTTGCTTTCAGCATCGACTCTGAGCTCTGCGCTTTGCAGCTCACTTTTCAAAATGGCGAGATTCGCTTGGCGCTCAAGTAGCTCGCTTTGCTGGTTAATTTTTTGCTCATTAACACTGGCTTTTTGGCGAGCAAGTTCTAGTCGAGCGACCGACAAACGCTGTGCTTGCTGTGGGTTGACGAGGCTTAAAATCACCGTGTCTTTTTTAACGATAGTGCCAGGGTAAACATGGATAGCTTCGACCATTGCGGTGTCGGTATTGGTTAAATAACGTTGATACTTTGGTTTTAAACGACCAAAGCCACGTATTTTTACCACAAAGTCGGCTTGTTCTACGGTCGCTATTTGTAGTTGGCTTGCAGCAACCACAGTGGGTGTCGCCCATTGATACACCATTAAAGCGCCAAGAGCCGACACGCCCATGGCTGCAGCCATAAGCCATTTTTTAGCTTTTGATTGCTGAGGTTTGCGTTTTAGTGTGCTGTCTAAATCCATGATACTGAGAAATTTAAATAATCATGGAATAGCTAAGGCGAGTTTTGTGCCAATTGTTAAGGTATTGAAAAATAACAGCTTGTTATTTTTTGGAGCGTGAACTTTTCCCACTACTGGGAAAGCGAGTTTTAAAACTGGGAGTGAATGCTTAAATTAGCTTTCTTCGATTTTGCCAACCTGCGAAAGTTGATTAAACAAAATGCCTGCCTGGGTGCGGTTATAGACATTGAGTTTACGTAAAATCGCTGACACATGTTGTTTGATTGTGGTTTCTTGAATCGACATTTCAAAGGCGATTTGTTTATTCAATAAACCGTCGGCAATCATCGCTAGTACGCGGTATTGCTGGGGGGTTAGTTTTTCAAGGTTACGAGCAAATTCGCTTTGTTCGTCGTTGATCACCACATCGGTTAAATCTACTTCAGGTGGTAACCACGTATCGCCATTAAGTACATGGCTAATTGCTTCACTGATGACATCTAAAGAAGATGACTTCGGAATATAACCAGCAGCGCCAAGGCTCATAGCTTGTTTGATTATAGCTGGTGTCTCATTGGCAGAGACCATGATGACTAAGATATCTGGGTAGTGGTTACGCAGTTGCGAGAGGGCTTGTAGGCCATTTGCACCTGGGATCGTAAGGTCTAAAAATATCAGTTCAATCTCAGGGTGAGCGCTTAACAGTGTAAACAAACCCTCAATGTCACTGGTTTCTTTAATATGTTCTTCTGGCACTGATGTCGCGGCAGCTTGACGCAGCGCACTTCTAAATAACGGGTGATCATCGGCGATTATGGTGTTCACAGCTAAAGACATTCCCTCGATTCTCCAATGCGTTATGTTATAAGTGATTTTGCCTTTTGAAACAAGGTTTGCCTGAGGGGAAGTGTCAGACAAACCTTTCTCACACAAGGATCTAGATTCTATTTTAGAAACGGTAACCAACAGTGAAGGCTACAGTGCGAGGGTCGCCGTAGTAACCAATTAGCGTATTATCACCACCTAAACCTGGGGTGTATTTGCTGGTATCTGTTGGGTCTGTTGGATCAGGTGCCACGAACTGGTAACCACCAATCATGTACTCTTCATCCGTTAAGTTTTTACCGTAAAGACCCGCAGTCCAGTGACCATCTGTGCTGTACCAAGTAATACCCATGTTAAAGATACCGTAAGCATCTTGCGTTAATAGACTATCTTCTTCGAATAGCGCATAGTCGCCTCTGTGGTAATAGTTACCATTAATAACAAAGTCGCCCATTTCTGTGTACATACGGTACGTTGCACCCAGATTAAAGGTTAAATCAGGTGTGTTTGATACTGTAAAACGGTCTGATTTATCGAATTGCTCACCTGTTACAGGGTCAAAATCAATCACGTTATCGAAGTTACTGTCAATATAACCTATTGATGTATCAAAGCTGAGCGATTCAGATGCTACATAGTTAAGCTCAAGCTCAATACCATCAGATGTTGACTCACCAATGTTACCTAAGCGTTGGTTTAGATCTGCATCTGTTTCACCTGGTAACACAGAAATATATTGACGATCTTTATGGTCGAGTGAGAATAAGGTGACGTTTGCACGTAAGTTATTGTTCCACTCACTCTTCATGCCGATTTCGAATGAATCAACAATTTCTGGTTTTGCAGCGGGCTCTGCTGTGCTTGCCCGAGGGTTGAACGTACCTGACTTAAAGCCTTGCGCGTAACTTGCAAAGAACATGATGTCGTTTGAATACTGGTATTCAACACCTGCACGCGGTGTGAAGCGTGACCATTCTTCCTCATCATCGAGTACCGTCGGTACAAGTTGGCCTTCTGGGCGAGTGTAACCTGAGATCCAATCTGATTCTGGATAAACAGTATCAAAAATTAAACCGTTATAAACATTCGCCTCTTTTTTGTCTTTGGTGTAACGCGCGCCCAATGTCATTGACCATTGTTCGTTAAAGTCATAACTACCTTGGATGTA
Source organism: Pseudoalteromonas sp. N1230-9 (assembly GCF_032716425.1). NCBI lineage: Bacteria > Pseudomonadati > Pseudomonadota > Gammaproteobacteria > Alteromonadales > Pseudoalteromonadaceae > Pseudoalteromonas > Pseudoalteromonas sp. N1230-9. The sequence goes on along the minus strand of NZ_CP090419.1, from coordinate 3,542,126 downwards.
AGCCGCCTTACTTGTTGAGTTACTACAGCCACCGGTTTCACGGGTTAAGCTTGGGCCACCTAATGCCTGACCTAATACTTTCAAGATAGCTTGGAATTGACCACATGATTCACCGTCATAGTAATAAAGACCCGAAACCAGTTTATAGTTATCGCCTTGATGGTTTAGCTGTAATTCATGAGTGGTTTGCTCATCATCGTAAATTGCAGGAACATCGAAAATTTGAATTGAAGTATTATCAAAGTCGATGTTGGTTGGTGAGTAGCTCTCACGGCTTGAACCGACATATTTAATGCTGGTGTAGTCAGTTATATCCCAACGAGCAGTCAGGCTGTAGCCTTCAAGTTCAACTTTGTTCCATGTTGGTAAGCTCGTGTATGAGTCATACACGCTGTCTGGAACTGGCGCATCGGTTAGTAGGCTTGGTAGTAAACGGTAGCCACCTTTTGCGTTTGATTTGTCTTCTGTTTTATCCCACGCTAAGCGAAAGAATAAGTCATCAGTCGGTGTATATTCGAGTGTTACACGTGCTGCGGTCACGTCTTTGTTGTAGTTTTCGCGGTCTTGGTTATCAAGAGCCGATGTTAAAAACTCACCAAAGCCATCACGGTTAAGCGTTGCAAACCCAAAGCCTACGTAAAGTTTTTCGTCAACAATCGGTAATTGGCCGGTAATCTTTAAATCTTTCTGGTTATAGCTGCCCACAGTCCCCTGTACATTTAACGTGGCATCACCGCTCATTTCTTTGGTGACGTATTTAATTGCACCACCAATGGTGTTTTTACCGTAAAGCGTTCCTTGTGGGCCGCGTAATACTTCGATTTGTTGCACATCAAGTAGGTCAAGCACGGCACCTTGTGGACGAGCAAGGTAGACATCATCAATATAAATACCTACGCCTGGCTCATAACCCCAAAGAGGATCTTGCTGACCTACACCACGAATAAACGCAGTAATGGTAGAGTTAGTACCACGACTGGCTTGCAAGGTGGTATTGGGTGAAAACTGCTGAACTTCGGTCATGACGACGATGCCGTTTTCTGCCAGTTCTTCAACACCAATTGAAGTGACAGCAACAGGCACTTCTTGCAGATTTTCAACGGTTTTACGTGCTGTTACCTGAATACGTTCAAGTTCACCTTTTTTTGCTGCAGGTTCGGCTTGTTCTGCCGCTTGAGCACTGACACCTGCCAAAGCAAGTGATACAGCCAGAGTAAGTGGCGCGACTTTTGGGTTAAGCTTTATCATGTTGTATTCCTTGTTATTGTTGTCATTAGTCTTATGGCCACTCACATCGATGTTGCCGAAGACTGAATAAGATTTGCCCGTGTCACCTGTCAGTTAATGTAGAAGATAGTTGCAAAAATTGAATTAGTACCATAGTGCTATACCCACCACAGCCCTTTATTTATCAAGCAATTAAGCTATTTTTAAAGCAGATAGTACCTTAGTGTTATGTATTTTTAGAACGCTTAAGGTAAGACTAAAAGCATTATTCCGATGTCACCTCATCTGTGTAATAACAATAATTATAGGAATGTCTATGCTGAGCATGATAGGACTGTTAGGCGGTTTAATACTGCTGATCATTTTAACGCTGCGTGGGGTAAATTTATTTATCGCTGCGCCAATCTGTGCACTGTTAGTTGCACTTAGTAGTGGCATGGCCATTTTCCCTGTATCGGCAGATACAAACTTTATTAACGCCTATATGGATGGCTTTGCAGGCTTCTTAAGTGCGTGGTTCTTTATGTTCTTACTGGGTTCGCTATTCGGTAAGTTTATGGAAGACACCGGTGCTGCAGACAGTGTTGCAAGCTACATTGTGGGTAAATTAGGTATGAAGCACGCCGTTCTTGCGGTTGTGATTGCCTGTGCTGTTTTAACCTATGGTGGCGTGAGCGTCTTTATCGTTGCGTTTTCTGTTTACCCAATGGCATTAAGTCTATTCAAAGATGCAAACTTACCGCGCCGTTTTATTCCAGCAACGCTAGCATTTGGTTCGGTGACCTTTACCATGACCTCAGCTGGCTCGCCAGAAATTCAAAACTGGATCCCGGTTAAGCACCTTGGTACGTCACCCTATGCAGCGTGGGAAGTGAGCTTAGTGGTCGCTATTTTCATGGCGACAGCAGGTTACTTTTGGTTGAACAAGATGATCAAAAAAGCCGTTGCTAATGGCGAAACCTTTGAAGCGCGTGATGATGATCCTGTCATTATTGAGCGTCGTCGTCCGCATCCAATCACAGGCGTGATCCCGCTAATCGTGGTGCTACTCTTATCATTTACGTTACATGATGTACTGCAGCAAACAGCGCTGATTGTCGCTTTACTTGGTGGTGTATTGAGTATTGTGATTATCAACTTTAAGCATTTTCACGATATGGGTAATGCTATTAATGTGGGTACAACCGGTGCTTTAGTGGCAATCGGTAATACCGCTGCCGTGGTTGGTTTTGGCGCTGTGGCGAAAGTGTCACCAGCATTTACTGCCGCTGTCGATGTGATGACCCATATGCCGGGGAATGAACTGGTTGGTGCTGCGGTTGCGGTTAGTGTGATTGCCGGCTTAACAGGCTCTGCTTCTGGCGGGCAAGCCATTGCATTACCGCTTGTCGCACCGGGTTATTTAGACATGGGTGTAAACCCTGAACAACTACACCGTGTGGTGGCGATTAGTTCTGGAGCACTCGATACCTTGCCACATAATGGCTATGTGGTTACAACGATACGCGCTATCTGTAAAGAAACGCATCAACGAGCGTATTGGTCAATGGCAGCGCTGACTGCGGTCATTCCGCTTATCGGTGTCGCATTGGCACTCGGACTCTTTATTTTCTTTTAAGGAACAGCAATGAAAACCAAATTAATAATTTTGCTATGGCTGGTTGTATTTAGTAGCACCGCGTTTGGCGCTGCAAACAAAGCCGACACCATGCTGGTGGAAAAACAGCATTTTACAACAAAAGATTTTACCACTGTGTCTGGTGTGACCTTAGAGCAAGTGGACATTGGCTGGGAAAGTTACGGAAAACTAAACGCCAATAAAGATAACGTGATTTTAATCACTCATTACTTCTCTGGTACGTCTCATGCCGCAGGTAAATATAAAGCGGATGACGCCCTACCGGGTTATTGGGATGCGATTATCGGCCCAGGTAAAGCTATCGATACGAATAAATATTATGTGATTAGCTCAGATACCTTAGTGAATGCCAACTGGCATGATGAAAATGTAATCACCACAGGTCCTGCGTCAACTAATCCAAAAACAGGCAAACCTTACGGTTTAGATTTTCCTGTGGTCACGATTACTGACTTTGTTAATGTGCAAAAGCGTTTACTCGACAGCCTAGGTATCACTAAATTACATGCTGTGATGGGCGCATCAATGGGGTCGTTTCAAGCACTTGAGTGGGCAACACGTTATCCAGATAAAGTAGAGCGTTTAATTCATGTGATTGGCGCTGCAACGATGGATGCATGGACAGTCGCTGCACTTGAAAAATGGGCGTTACCAATTCGTTTAGATAAAAACTGGCAGCAAGGTAATTACTACGGCAAAGAGCGCCCGCTAGATGGCTTAGCGGCAACCATGCTTAATATTACGCAAGATGCGATGCATCCCATTATTTATAACGCGAGCTTCCCTGACTTTAACGTATTAGATGAAGGCGCATTAAAAGATATTCGTACCTTGCCTAAGTTAAACCAAGTATTAGCTGAGCGGGCAATGGCACGAGCGAAAACGCAAGATGCCAACCATGTACTTTATTTGGTCCGGGCATCACAACTATTTACCGCTGGCATGCAAAGTGATTTAACAACGGCACTTAAAAATGTCTCTGCCAAAACATTATTGCTACCCGCAACGAACGACTTACTGCTTCGCCCTGAAAACATGCGTACAGTGTTTGACACCATGAAAGCGGCAGGTAAAGACGTTGAGATTTCAGAAATTGAAGGGGGCTGGGGACACCTTGATGGCATCTTCTCAATAGCCCCTAAAGCGCAGCTTATCAGTGAGTTTTTAGAGGAGTAGCCCGATGAGCAGAACGGTTTTAATTACCGGTGCAGCCAGTGGTATTGGATTATATGTTGCACAGCAACTGGCGATGCAAGGTCACACTATTATTGTTACTGATTTAAATCAGCAAGCAGCACAACAAGCGGCGGCAGGCATTGTTGAGCAAGGTGGCAGCGCCGAAGGGTATGCACTTAATGTGGCTGATAGTGATGCAATAGAGCAGTTTTTCACTGAGCTTAATCAGCCAATTGATGTACTTATTAATAATGCGGGTATTCAGCACGTTGCAAAGCTTGAAGATTTTCCGGCAGATAAATGGCAGTTCTTGCAACAAGTTATGCTCGTTGGCCCTGCGATGATGACCAAGGCCGTACTCCCTCGCATGCGTGAGCAAGATTTTGGTCGCATCATTAATATTGGCTCAATTCATGCCATGGTGGCATCTAAATATAAGTCGGCTTATGTCGCTGCCAAACATGGCTTAATCGGCTTTGCTAAAACCATGGCACTTGAAACTAATGATGCCAATATCACCATTAATACCGTGTGCCCTGCGTATGTAAAAACGCCGCTTGTGGAGCAACAAATTGCTTCGCAAGCTAAAGAGCATGACATTTCTGAGCAACAAGTGATCGACACGATTATGCTAGCACCGATGCCGAAAAAAGCATTTATTGGCTTAGATGAGATCCTGCATACCATTAGCTTTTTAATGGCCGATGCAGCACGCAATATTACCGCCCAAGCAATCGCCATTGATGGCGGTTGGACTGCACAATAGGAGGAGCCAATGGCAGGGTTTGATAAAGTAGTTACAAGTTACAGCGAAGCAATGGCTGGCCTTGAAGATGGCATGACTGTGATAGCCGGTGGTTTTGGTTTATGCGGTATTCCTGAAGGCTTGATTGCGCAAATTAAACGTCAAGGCACCCGTGGCTTAACGGTGGTATCGAATAACTGTGGTGTTGATGGTTTTGGTTTAGGCGTGCTGCTTGAAGACAAACAAATTAGCAAGATGGTTGCCTCTTACGTTGGTGAAAACGCGCTATTTGAGCAGCAACTATTAAATGGTGAACTGGAAGTTGAGCTCACACCGCAAGGCACTCTCGCTGAAAAAATGCGAGCTGGCGGTGCGGGCATTCCTGCATTTTATACCGCTACTGGTGTCGGTACCCCAGTAGCTGACGGTAAAGAAACACGCAATATTAATGGCCGTGACTATTTATTGGAGCCAAGTATTACTGGCGACTTTGCGATTGTTAAAGCGTGGAAAGCTGATCGTTACGGTAACTGTATTTATCGTCATACGGCGATGAACTTTAACCCGATGGCAGCAACCGCAGGCAAAATTACGGTTCTTGAAGTTGAAGAAATTGTTGAGCCAGGGGAGCTAGAACCAAGCCAAATTCACACGCCGGGTATCTATATTGACCGGGTAATTAAAGGTGAATTTGAAAAACGCATCGAGAAAGTTACCACTAAGCAAGAAAATCAATAAGGAGCACGCTGATGGCATTATCACGAGAACAAATCGCTAAACGCGTGGCGATGGAACTACAGGATGGTTACTACGTTAACTTAGGTATAGGAATTCCAACCTTGGTCGCTAATTATGTCCCTGATGGCATCGAAGTGATGCTGCAATCTGAAAATGGTTTACTCGGTATGGGGCCATACCCAAGTGCAGACCAAGTTGATGCCGATATGATCAACGCAGGTAAAGAAACGGTCACCGCTGCAACGGGGGCGGCTATTTTTAGCTCCGCAGAAAGCTTTGCCATGATCCGAGGTGGGCATGTTGATTTAACTGTGCTTGGTGCGTTTGAAGTGGACCAAAACGGCAACATTGCCAGTTGGATGATCCCGAAAAAGTTGGTTAAAGGGATGGGCGGTGCAATGGATTTAGTGGCCGGTGCTAAAAACATTATTTGTACTATGACCCATGCCAACAAGCATGGCGAGTCAAAACTGCTGACAGAATGTAGTTTACCGCTAACTGGGGTTGGTTGTATCAATAAAGTGATCACCGATTTGGCATTGTTAGAAATTAAAGACGGTGCATTTTATTTATTAGAGCGTGCCCCAGGAGTCTCAGTCGATGAGATTATAGCCAAGACACAAGGTAAGCTTATTGTCTCTGAAGATGTACCTGAAATGACCTTTAGTTAGCAATTAAGCTCCTAATTTGACTGAATTTTATACTAAACCCTAGTAATGTGCTTTTTGTTCATGAATTTTATGAGCAAAAAGCCATTTATTATCATCAATGCAACTTACCTCCTAAACATTTCGTTAATCTATCGTTAACACTAAGCTCCAAACCAGATCGCCATTTGCAGTCGGCCGATCAACGACAACAAATAATTATAATCTGGTGTGGAGTAATTCATGAAAGCAAGTAACACACAGCTCGCTTTAGCCGTTGCAGCGGCGTTAGCAAGTACATCAGCATTCGCACAAAGCGACACTGAACAACTACAGCAACAACTCGATGCACTTCAAAAAGAAGTGGACTCATTAAAAACATCTAGCGGCTTTAACCTAGAATTTGGTGGTCGCGTACAGCTTGATTACAACTATTTTGACGGCGCTTACAATGCCGACAATGATGGCGCTGGAGGCAGCGACTTCTTTCCTCGACGTATCCGTACTTATGTTGAAAGTGAACATGGTAACTGGGATCACAAACTATTACTCGAATTTGCAGAAGGCACGGCTGAAATTGTTTTAGCCCGTGTTCGTTATGCATTCGACAACGGCTTAAAAGTAAAAGCCGGTAAAATTCGTGAAGACATGTCGCTCAATGCACTAACCAGTTCTAAGCACATTAACACCATTGAGCGCAGCACCCTTGCTAATACCTTCTCACCTTTCTTCCGTTGGGGTATTTCAGCTTATCAATACTTTAAGGACTCAGGCTTACGTTATGCCGTAGGTGTTTACAAAAATGATGCGTTTGGTGCATCAGGCCATGACGAAGACGACAAACTCACATTGGCTGTAACAGGTCGCTTAACGTGGTCAAGTGCGGCGCCTGGTGATGTGATTCATTTAGGTGCTTGGCACTCTTATCGCGATATGGGCGGTAATGATTTAAGCGCTCGTTTTGCCCGCGGTGAAGTGCGTGAAACCAATGTGCGCTTAGTGGATTACGCGGTAGGCGGTGAAACGGCAGCGCTAGATAGTATGTCGCAAACAGGCCTTGAATTTGCCTACCAAGCGAATGCATTCACGCTAGAGGCTGAATATGCCAGCCGTTACCTCGATACGGTGGATAGTAGCAATGTATTAGATGGTGAGCGCTTTGATGGTTTTCATGTTTCTGCCAGTTACTTCTTGGGTGGTCAGCAGCGCAATTACAAAGCGGGCTCTGCGTTATTTGTTCAGCCAAAAGGGATTAAAGATGCATGGGAGCTGGTGGCTCGTGTTTCACAAATGAATGCCAGCAGTAAAGACCAAGGCACAGACGTAACTACTTATACGTTAGGCACATCATATTACCTAAGCAGCGATATTAAGTTTATGGGCAACCTGATTTACAGCGATGTTGATGGTGCAGGCGCTTCTTCGCTGGTAGGTGATGAAGATTCAGGTATGGGCATCAGCGCTCGTATGCAGTACTTATTTTAGGAGTTGTGCATTATGACTATGTTTAAATCAATTAAGAGCTCTTTATTAGCAGCCTCGTTATTAGTAACCAGCCCGTTGGCGTTAGCTGACTTACACTTTTTAGTACCTGGTGGTCCAGGTGGGGGTTGGGATACCACTGCCCGTGGTGTGGGTGAAGCCATGGTAAAAGCGGGGATTGAAGATAATGCGTCGTTTCAAAATATGTCGGGTGGCGGCGGTGGCCGTGCGATTGCTTATTTGATTGAGTCGGGCACTAAAAAAGGCGATATGTTGATGGTGAACTCAACGCCTATCGTTCTGCGCGCATTATCAGGCAAAATTCCTTACAGCTATCGTGATTTAACGCCAGTTGCCAGCATGATTGCTGATTACGGCGCGTTTGTTGTACGTAATGATTCGCCTTATAAAACATGGCAAGACGTCATTGATGCAATGAAAAAAGATCCAGGCTCTGTAAAAGTGGCGGGAGGTTCAGCGCGCGGCAGTATGGATCACTTAGTGGCAGCACAAGCTGTGAAGGCGGCGGGTATTGATGGTCGTCGATTACGTTACATTCCATACGATGCGGGTGGTAAAGCGAAAGCAGGCTTGTTGTCGGGTGAGGTCAACTTACTTTCAACGGGCTTAAGTGAAGCACTCGAAGTCGCCAATGGCGGTCAAGCGCGTATTTTAGCTGTGACTTCAGCAGATGCTTTACCGGATTATCCTGAAATTCCAACCTTAAAGTCGCTAGGTTACGACATGGAATTCGTAAACTGGCGCGGCTTTTTTGCAACCCCAGATTTACCAGCAGACAAACTAGCCCAGTACACAGAAAAGTTGCGTAAATTACAAGCAACACCTGAGTGGGAAGCGGTTCGTGCGCGTAATGGTTGGTTAAACCTGTTTCAAGAGAAAGAAGCGTTTATTAAAGCGCTTGAGCAGCAGGAAGCACAGCTAAAAGTGGTCATGGAAGAGCTTGGTTTTATTCGTAGACTAGGTTAGTTGGGACTTTTTAATGTTAAACCGTGAACTAATTGGACCAAGTTTATTCTTGGTCCTCTTTACCCTTTACGCCCTTGTGGCTTGGCAAATTCCACTCATGCCATTTGAAGAGTACGAAAGCGTTACTTCTGCAACCTTACCTAAAGTGTATGCCGTATTCGGTATTGTGGTGTGTGTACTATCAATTGGTGCCAATTTATTAAAGCAAGCACCAGCAGAAAAAGCAGAGCTACTTAGTAAGGGCAACTTACTACGTACCTTTGCACTGTTAGTGTTAATGGTTGCCTATAGCGCCATGCTCGAGCCGTTTGGTTTTTTAATTGCCACCAGTGCCTTTTTAATTGCTGGCTTTTTTATTATGGGCGAACGCCGTAAAACGGTGTTGTTGTTTGCCTCTGTGCCTGTGGCCGTGGTTTTTTGGTTTTTAATGACACAAGTACTGGGCATTTACTTAGTACCTGGCAACCTGTGGAGTTAAGTTATGCTTGATGGAATTATGTTAGGTTTGTCGACCGTACTCGACTGGAACAACTTGTTATATGTGATTGTTGGCTGCTTTGTTGGCACCTTCATCGGTATGCTACCTGGACTTGGTCCAATTACTGCGATTGCATTGATGATCCCGATCACTTACAGCATTGGTGCTGATTCGGGCATGATTTTAATGGCCGGTGTTTACTACGGCGCTATATTTGGTGGCTCTACGTCTTCTATTTTGATTAATGCGCCTGGGGTTGCGGGGACGGTAGCGTCATCGTTTGATGGTTACCCGCTAGCAAAACAAGGTAAGGCAGGTAAAGCTCTGGCTATTGCAGCCTATGCGTCCTTTATTGGCGGGACCATTGGCGCCATTTTACTGATGGTGGCTGCGCCATTATTAGCGAAAGTATCATTAAGTTTCCAATCACCTGATTATGTTGTACTAATGTTTTTAGGCTTAACGGCCATTGCCGCATTCTCTAATAAAGGGCAATTTTTAAAAGCTATGATGATGACGGTATTTGGTTTAATGCTTGCAACGGTAGGGATTGATCCGTCTTCGGGTACTGAACGTTTTACCTTTGGCCAAGCCGATTTATTAGATGGCATTAGTTTTTTATTAGTGGCAATGGCAACGTTTGCGTTGGCTGAGGCACTGATTAATGTGGCGCGCCCTGAAGCTGAGCCAGATAAAAAATTGGATGATCCTGATACGCCAAAAATTGGTTCAACAAAACTGACTAAAGAAGAAGTCAAAGACATGGCTCCAGTGGTTGGCCGCTCATCTTTACTTGGTTTTATTGTCGGTGTTTTACCAGGGGCAGGGGCGACGATTGCCAGCTTTATGGCCTACGCCACTGAACGTAACCTTGCTCCAAAGGCACTGAAAGATAAATTTGGTAAGGGCTCGATGCGTGGCTTAGCAGCCCCTGAATCGGCTAATAATGCAGCCTGTACAGGCTCATTTGTACCGCTACTTACGTTAGGTATTCCGGGCTCTGGCACGACAGCGATTATGTTAGGCGCCTTAATCGCCTACGGTATTCAACCAGGTCCTATGTTAATGCAAGAAAACCCAAGCGTGTTTTGGGCAGTCATTGTCAGTATGTATTTTGGCAATATCGTACTGCTTATTCTGAACCTGCCGTTGATCCCATATTTTGCTAAAGTGCTGGCTATGCCTAAATCGGTGCTCACCGTGATGATTTTGTTCTTTAGCTTAATTGGCGTTTATTTAGTGTCGTTTAACACCTTTGATTTATTTATGATGGTGGGCTTTGCGTTGGTGGCCTTGGTGCTTCGATTGTTAGCTTTCCCGATGGCACCTTTGTTACTTGGCTTTATACTTGGCGATATGATTGAGCGAAATTTCCGTCGTGCGATGATGATTTCAGATGGCTCGCTGAGCTTTTTATGGGACCGCCCATTAACACTCAGTATTTTCGTAATTTCAATCTTAGTGTTGTTGTTCCCATTGAAAGATTATATTGTCCAACGTCGTAAAGAAAAAGCAGCCACGCAAGCACAGCAGCATGCGTAGCACAAGGCGGTAAGATGAGATACACCAATAAGCTAAACCCATTTCAGCATATGGTTAAAAAGCCAAAGCGCTTAGAAACACGACTCATTATTTGGGTTACTGGTCTATGTGTTTTACAAGCTGTGTTGTTTGGCGCTTTGGTGTATCAGATCACAGCGCAGAGTCTACATAGTCACATGGGTGACAAGGCACTGGCGTTAGCAACGAGCATTGCATCGCGAGATGATGTACAAAAAGCGTTACTAACACAAAAAGACCACGCAAAGCTTAATATTGAAATAGAGCAAATTCGTGAATTAACGGAAGCAAGTTTTATCGTTATTGGCGATAGCCAAACAACACGTATTGTTCATCCTGATGCTAATAAGCTGGGTAAGCACATGGTTGGGGGTGATAGCCAAGCTGCACTAAGAGGTGAGCGCTATGTGTCTATTGCGAAAGGCAGCTTGGGTGAGTCAATTCGCGGAAAAGTGCCAGTCTATTCTGAATCAGATGAGATAATAGGGCTTGTTTCAGTGGGGTTTTTGGTGCAATCGATTGAGCCACTAATTCGTGCTCGAAGCGCCGAAATCATGCTTTGGGGCTTATTGTTAGTGGGGTTGAGCATTTTGGCTGCGGTGTATATTGGTCAACGGGTTCGTAATGCTATTTTTGGTTTGCAGCCAGATGAAATAGCACGGCTCTTTTCTGAGCAAGATGCTATTTTGAATACCGTTCGTAGCGGTATTATCGCCCTTGATCCAGAAGGTAATGTGCGTAACTTAAACCAACGAGCCTGCGAAATTCTTGGCAAACCGACTAGCTGTATCCATCAACCATTAAAGCTTGAAGACTTACTTCCTGAACATACCGAGTTTTTAATGCATAACCAGCAGCGCCCGATTGTTGGCTTTGAATTATTTGCTGCCGATAAACGCATTGTGTTGTCGCGATATGCATTACAGGTGCAAGGTCAGGCTGATGGTATTTTGTTGAGTATGCGCCCTGCTGATGAGCTTGAATATTTATCGCAGCAATTAACCAAAGTGCAAGCCTTTGCAGAGTTATTGCGGGTGCAAACGCATGATTATTCAAACAAGCTAAACTTAATTGGTGCGTTAATTCAAATGGGGCAAACGGATCAAGCTATTGAGTTAATAGGACAAGAAAGCAAAGGCTCACAAGCGCAGATCCATCATTTACTCGAAAGGATCCAAGATCCGGTACTTGCTGGATTACTGGTCGGTAAATACCATAAAGCCCGTGAACTAAACGTAGTACTTGAGCTTAACCCAGATAGTTTATTGGGATCGATCACCCGTAAGGATATGCTGGAACGGGTTGTCTCTATACTCGGCAATTTGATTGATAACGCAATTGAAGCCGCTATTCGAGCTAGCGATACACGTACCCCGAAGGTTCGTGTTACGGTTGATGAAACCAGTAAAACCTTGTTGTTTGATGTTGAAGACAGCGGTTTTGGTTTAGGCGATGACAAGGATGTGATATTTACACCACAATACAGTTCTAAGTCAGGGGCAGCGCATGGCATAGGTCTTTATTTAGTTAAAACCAACTTAGATTCGTGTCGTGGTAGTTTAGAAATAGGTGAGTCTGATCTAATGGGGGCACGCTTAAGTGTCTACATTCCAAAATAATAAAAATGATCAGCCTATAATATAAAAGGTAAAGAAGATGACTTATTCGGTTGTCATAGTTGAAGATGAAGTCGAGGTTGCACAGCTGTTAGCGCAATACTTATTGCTCCCTCATGGTATTGCAGGTCAACAAGGAACGCGTCAAACTTTGCGCCAAGGACAATATCAAGTGGTTGGTATTGCCGGTAATTTAACGACAGCTAAAGCATTATTGCAGGCGGTTGATGCAGATTTAATTCTGCTTGATATTCACCTTCCTGATGGTAATGGTCTTGAGCTGTTAAATGAGTTACGTCGTAATGAGCTAAAAAGTGAAGTGATGCTGTTAACTGCGGCAAAAGAAGTCGAAACATTGGAAAAAGCCATGCAACTTGGTGCATGCGATTTTTTAGTTAAACCACTTATGCTTAATCGTTTAGATCAAGCTTTAGCGCGCTTTGAAGCAAGGCAGCAATGTTTGTCAGATGCAAATGAAGTCACGCAATCTATGGTTGATACCCTCTTTGGCTCACAAGAGCAGCAAAAAGCGCCAGTTAGATTACCTAAAGGTGTCGATCAGCTTACTTTGCAAAAAATTTTAAAAGCATTTGAAGCGAACCTAGGAACGGATTTTACTGCCCAGCAGATGGGTGATTTAGTTGGGGTAAGCCGCTCAACGGCTCGTAGATACCTTGAATATTTACTGGAAGCAGAAAAAGTCAGTGCCGATCAAAGCTATGGCAGTATTGGTAGACCTGAACGTTGTTATAAAATGCTTACTGGTTAGATGGCGGTATTTTATTAGCGTGTTCGCGGATTTTATGTGATTTTTACAGCGTAAAATCATTTCAAGATACTTTAAAAAGTCCCACTTATCTTTAGCATAGAAAAATTTTATAAAATTGATTGCATTTTAAGCGACTTCGATGGTGATGTTCGCTTTAAGTAATGCTATACTCCCGCCGAATAATTTTTCGACTTTATTAAGAGTAAAATAATGGCAGATTTATCGAAGTACAGAAATATTGGTATTTTCGCCCACGTTGACGCGGGTAAAACTACCACCACTGAGCGTATCCTTAAGCTTACGGGTAAAATTCATAAGACTGGTGAGGTACACGACGGTGAGTCTACTACTGACTTCATGGAACAAGAAGCTGAGCGTGGTATTACAATCCAATCAGCAGCTGTAACTTGTGAGTGGAAAGGCCACCGCTTAAACGTTATCGATACTCCGGGACACGTTGACTTCACAGTAGAAGTATACCGTTCACTTAAAGTACTAGACGGTGGTATCGGTGTATTCTGTGGTTCTGGTGGTGTTGAGCCGCAGTCAGAAACTAACTGGCGTTATGCGAACGAATCAGAAGTTGCACGTGTAATCTTCGTAAACAAACTAGACCGTATGGGTGCTGACTTCTACCGCGTTGTAGGTCAAGTTGAGAAAGTACTTGGTGCTAACCCACTAGTTATGACTTTACCAATCGGTATCGAAGACCAATTCTGCGGTGTTGTAGACGTACTTGAGAAAAAAGCATACGTTTGGGATGACACTGGTCTTCCTGAAAACTACGAAGTACAAGACGTTCCAGCTGACATGGTAGACAAAGTTGATGAATACCATGAAATGCTTGTTGAGTCTGCTGTTGAGCAAGACGAAGACCTAATGATGGCTTACATGGAAGGTGAAGAGCCTTCTTTAGAAGATATCAAACGTTGTATCCGTAAAGGTACTCGTGATCTTGCGTTCTTCCCAACATACTGTGGTTCTGCATTCAAAAACAAAGGTATGCAGTTAGTACTAGATGCTGTTGTAGATTATCTACCTTCGCCTACAGAAGTTGACCCACAACCTCTAACTGATCCTGAAACAGGTGAGCCTACTGGTGAAGTTGCTACAGTTTCTGCTGATGAGCCACTTAAAGCGCTTGCGTTCAAAATCATGGACGACCGTTTCGGTGCACTTACGTTCATCCGTATCTACGCTGGTCGCATGAAAAAAGGTGACACAGTACTTAACTCAGCAACAGGTAAAACAGAGCGTATCGGCCGTATGGTTGAGATGCAAGCTGACGACCGCAACGAGATCTCTGAAGCGCAAGCAGGTGACATCATCGCTGTTGTTGGTATGAAGAACGTTCAAACTGGTCACACTCTTTGTGATCCTAAGCACGAATGTACACTTGAAGCGATGATCTTCCCTGATCCAGTAATCTCAATCGCTGTTGCACCTAAAGATAAAGGTGGTAACGAGAAGATGGGTATTGCGATCGGTAAGATGGTTGCAGAAGATCCTTCATTCCAAGTTGAAACAGATGAAGATTCAGGCGAAACCATCCTTAAAGGTATGGGTGAGCTTCACTTAGATATCAAAGTAGATATCCTTAAGCGTACTTACGGTGTTGAGCTAGTTGTTGGTCAACCTCAGGTTGCTTACCGTGAAACTATCACGAAAGAAATCGAAGATAGCTACACGCATAAGAAACAATCTGGTGGTTCTGGTCAATTCGGTAAGATTGATTACCGCATCAAGCCAGGTGAGCCTAACTCAGGTTTCACATTCACATCTTCAGTTGTTGGTGGTAACGTTCCTAAGGAATTCTGGCCTGCAGTTGAGAAAGGCTTCAAGTCTATGATGGAAGAAGGTGTTCTAGCTGGCTTCCCTGTATTAGACGTTGAAGTTGAGCTTTTCGACGGTGCTTTCCACGCAGTTGACTCATCAGCAATCGCGTTCGAAATCGCTGCTAAAGGCGCTTTCCGTCAGTCTATCCCTAAAGCGGGTGCACAACTTCTTGAGCCAATCATGAAAGTTGACGTATTCACTCCGGAAGACAACGTAGGTGACGTAATCGGTGACCTTAACCGTCGTCGTGGTATGATCAAAGACCAAGAAGCAGGCGCAATGGGCGTTCGCATCAAGGGTGAAGTACCACTTTCAGAAATGTTCGGTTACATCGGCCACTTACGTACTATCACGTCTGGTCGTGGTCAGTTCTCTATGGAGTTCGCACACTACGCACCATGTCCACAGAACGTAGCTGAAACTGTAATCGCTGCAGAAAAAGAGAAAAAAGCTGCTAAATAATTTAGCCTTTTGACCTTTATAAAAAAACCCGCACTCGTTGCGGGTTTTTTGTTTTTAGGCTGCAGATGTTAATCGCAGCTTGGTTAAATATCTTACTGGTTGTTCTTTAACCATGTTGCTGCTTGCTTAGCAAAGTAAGTCAAAATACCGTCTGCACCTGCTCGTTTAAATGCAAGTAACGATTCCATGATGATTGCCTCTTCTGCAAGCCAGCCGTTGTCGATAGCCGCTTTATGCATCGCATATTCACCACTAACTTGATAAGCAAATGTCGGAACTCCGAATTCGTCTTTAACGCGGCGAACTACGTCTAAATATGGCATACCTGGTTTTACCATAACCATATCTGCACCTTCTTGAAGGTCCAGTGCAACTTCGCGAATTGCTTCGTCTGAGTTGGCAGGGTCCATTTGGTATGTTTTCTTATCTGCACCTTTTAGGTTCCCTGCAGAACCAACAGCGTCACGGAATGGGCCATAGTAGCTTGAAGCGTATTTCGCAGAGTAAGCCATAATACGTGTGTGGATATGACCTTCAGCTTCGAGTGCTTCACGAATCGCACCAATACGACCATCCATCATGTCTGATGGGGCAACTACATCAGCACCTGCTTCGGCGTGAGATAAGGCTTGTTTTACTAAAATCTCAGTCGTGACGTCATTAATGACATAGCCATTTTCATCAATAATACCGTCTTGTCCATGCACCGTGAAAGGGTCAAGCGCAGCATCGGTGATAACGCCGAGCTCTGGGAATGCTTCTTTTAATGCGCGTACCGTTCGTTGCGCAAGTGCATCAGGGTTGTAAGCTTCTTCAGCTAGCAGAGATTTTTTATCACTTGGGGTTACAGGGAAAATAGCAACCGCTGGAATACCTAGGTCCACTAGTTCTTTGGCTTCCTCTAGTAATAGGTCAATTGAGAGACGATCAACACCAGGCATCGATTCAACCGCTTCACGACGGTTTTTACCCTCTAATACAAACACAGGGAAAATAAGGTCATTGACGGTAAGTTGGTTTTCAGCCATTAGGCGACGAGAGAAATCATCACGGCGCATACGGCGCATGCGGGTATAAGGAAAGAGGTCGAGTCCTGATTGGGCCATTCTTTAATGCTCCTAGTCTGGTAGAGGATAACTAACTACACGATTTCGGCCTGATTGCTTGGCATGATAAAGGGCTTTATCGGCATAGTCAGTGAATAAATTTGGGTTATTTATATCTTCAGCAATCGCGCTGTAAACGCCTGCACTTAATGTAAATTTAATGGTTGTTCCGGCGACTATTATATCAGTGTTCTGAGCAGCTTTGCGTATTTGCTCGGCAATTTCTAATGCGCCTCGATGAGGGGTGTTGGGCAACAGTACAACAAATTCTTCCCCGCCATATCTTGCTACATCATCAAGAGGACGTTTTAAGTGGGTTTTTATAATATTTGCAGCAGCCTGAATTGTTTGATCCCCTGTTAAATGTCCATAGTTGTCATTAATCGCTTTAAAGTGATCAATATCGAACATTATAATACTTAAGGGGGTTTGCTCGCGTCTTGAGCGACGTATATCCATCAATAGCTTTTTATCAAAGTAACGACGGTTTTTTGTTTTTGTTAATGCATCTTCCATATTGAGCTGTTCGAGAGCTCGGTTTTTCTCTTCAAGCTCTCTTAATGTTACTTGCAGCTCAAATGTACGTTCTTCAATGTTGCTTTCTAAGTCTTGCCTCGCTTGCTCTTGTATCGCTAAACGCTCACGCATGAGGGTGTCTTGCGCTTTACTTTCTGCAAGGGCATTTTGCTGTGCACTTACTTCAGCGTCTCGCTGCATTAAAAACATTTTTATCACGGCGTAACTCAAGCTAAGGCTACATATTAAAAAGCACACAAAAGTGAGCGATAACACGCCAATGTTTAAATCAAAGGGATTAAATACACCTAAGGCGCTGTAAATAATGGCACAGAAAAAAGCGCTGATTGCAATTAAGTAAGCTATAGAAGGCTGCTTGTAATGATAGTTATAGTGTTTAACTGACACGGCAGCAATTAAGCTAAGAAAAATGGGTAAACTCAATAAACATAACGACAGAGCAATATGAACGGGTAGAAACCACGAAAACAGGCTGAGTAGTACTATTGTATACCCTAACCCATGTATAAGCCGGCGCTTAGCTGGACCAAAAATAGTTTGTTGCAGCGGTGCAAATAAAGTGCTACTTATAAACAGTAAACTAGGAATGGCGAGTTGCTGGAATGATATGCCATCAGGCTGTAAGTAGCGATAGCCATAGCCGTATAGGTAAGCGAGTGTAAGCCAAAGCAAAGTGAGCAATATGCCTGTATAAGCAAAATAATGTCGTCTAGAAAAACCATATAAAACAAAGTTTGTTATTGCAAGCGACAAGATAAAACCAACCAGCAAACCATAGAGTAAGTTAAACTTCGTTTTATGTTTTAGATACTCGTTTGGTGACCATAAACTTAAAGGGATACGTAGTCCTGCATCATTCTTTACTTGTAAATAGACCGTAGTATGGCTTGCTTTAGGGAGTGTGAGCGACACTAGCAAAGATTCACTCTTTATTTGCCGATTAGCAAGCGGTAATGCATCGCCTATCTTTGTGAAAAAAATAGTTTTACTGCCTTGAGTATGAAGTACGTTAACTTCATCTAAGAGGGGGTTATCAATAGATAAAATAACGGGGATATCTGTAAGGGAAGTATTATTTATTGCGAGTTTTACCCAGACAGGGGTTAAATTCATGCCCAAATTAAGGGATGTTCCATCACTGTCTAGCCACTCTATTTGATTGTTATTAAGAATCTGTTGTTCAGTGCTAGGCGCAAGGGTGTACTCAACATTTAAAAGCTGCTGAGACTTGAAATCAATGCCAACATTAATAGGATTAGCCACTAAATAGGGACTAAATAAAACAACAAAGAGTACGCTACACAGTGACCATAGGCGTGTCATTTTATCCCCTAACGGAAAATAATTGCTGAAAGTTGAGTGTAGTTTGTTTTGCCACCTCAGTAAATTCGCAGCCTTTTAAATCAGCAATTTGCTGACAAACATAGGTTAAATAACTGGGTTCATTACGACGCGATTTTGGTTTCGGTTTTATTGTTCTTGGAAGTAAAAAAGGCGCGTCTGTTTCAATTAATAAACGCTCTAGTGGTATGCTTGGTATTAATGACTGTAATTGCTCTCCTCTGCGCTCATCACACACCCAGCCAGTAACGCCTATATAAAGACCTTTCTCTAAGTAACGTTGAAGTGCAAGCTCATCACCCGTAAAGCAGTGAAGCACTCCTTTTACATTATACTCATTGAGTATTGCGAGCATATCGTTGCTCGCATCGCGCTCGTGTAAATAGACAGGCATATTAAGTGTTTCAGCAAGAGCGAGTTGTCTTCTTAATACGGCACGTTGTACATCGCGTGGTGAAAAGTCACGGTTATAATCGAGTCCACACTCGCCAATGGCAACGACTTCTGGGTGACTTGCTAGTAAGGTCAGTTGCTGTTCTAAAGATATATCAGCCGTTTTTGCATCATGGGGATGAATACCTGAGGTGCACAGCAGGGAGTGGCGTTTTGCAAGTTGTAATGATGCTTGGCTGCTCTGTATATCGCAGCCAATCAATAGCATCTGTTTCACTCCGGCTTGAGCTGCACGTTGTAACACTTCATCATGATGCTCATCAAATTGATGATTGCTTAAGTTGACGCCAGCATCAACAAGCTCAATAGTCATTAGTTGGTACGTTTTACGCGAATAGAGCGATTTTGACCTTTGATTTTCAATAAGAAAGAGTTGAAAACACCACGTTCAATTATCACTGTGTCATTTGCTTTTAAGCGCATACGATCAGAGCCTACTTGACGCCATTGCTGACCGTTATCAAGCTCAATAATGAGTTCACCATAAGCAGCTTGTTCAACACTTTTAACGACCGCGCTGATTTCGTCATCGTTGACCTTTGTGACTTCTTTGTGCTCTAAACCAAAGCTGTCATTTTTCGCTTGGATAGGTTGTTGAGTAGGTGCTGCCGCTACAACCGCTTTAGTATCCGTAGCAGAAGAGCTGGTTGCGACAGGTTTTTCTAGCTGTTTTTTGGCTACAGGCTTTGTTAGTGATTTACCTGCCATGATGTTGTCGTAGCAAAGTAAGCGATTAAAATCATTTTCAACGAAAGTACAGGCTTGAAGTGCTTGGATATTTACTTCGTTAGCGTGTGCAGTGCCAGTAATCGTTAATAGTGCAACGATGGGAATGAGTTGTTTTTTCATTTTATTCCTCTGATTCCTGTTGAGGCTTGGCAGTGTAAAATGCAGCCAAAATTAAGCCTAGTTCGAATAATAGCAGCATAGGTAATGCTAGTAATGTTTGTGACAGTACGTCAGGCGGTGTTAAAAACATGGCAATCACGAATACACCTACCACAATATAAGGTCGTTTTTCTTTTAAACTTTTTGTTGTTGTTGCGCCACTCCAACATAACAGCATAATAGCCACAGGTATTTCAAACGCAATGCCGAATGCAAAAAACAGTTTTAAAGCAAAGCCTAAATAGCTACTAATGTCAGGCGCTAATGTCATCATATCAGGGCCCGTGCTAGTGAAAAATCCTAAAATAATAGGCAACACTACAAAGTAGCAAAATGCGATTCCACTATAAAATAGCAAAATGCTAGATGCTAGAATAGGCATGAGCATACGCTTTTCATGTTGATATAAGCCCGGTGCTATAAAACTCCAAACTTGATGCAATATCATTGGAATAGCAGCAAACAAGGCGACAAATAAAGTGAGTTTAAACGGAGCAAAAAACGGTGCTGTTACATCCGTTGCGATCATGGTGGCTGTGCTAGGCAAATTTGCGATTAATGGCGCTGCAACAAAGCTATAAATATCGTTGGCAAAATACACCAAGCCGATAAATATTAGTAAAATGCTTAACAACGCTTTCATGAGTCGATTTCGTAACTCAATTAAGTGGCCAACAAAGCCTGTGTGAGCTTGCTCGGTCATAGTTTATTATTCATCTTCATTATCATTGACCATAAAAGCAGAAATTAAATTCACTTTTTTTCATCATTATTCTTCGTTTCTACTTGTTCGGGTGCACGTTTCTTGTAACTGTGAGTTACTGATTGGGCTGCTTTTTGCAGCTCGTCCACTGAGCTTTTCAATTCAGGAGAAAGCTCCTGTAGGTTTTGTTGCTCTGCTTTTTTTAAGTCTTCATGAAGTTCATGGATACGAAGCTCTTCATTCACTTCAGCTTTGACTGAGTTAGCCACTGACTTTAGTGTTTTTATCCAGCGGTTTACCGTACGAATCGCCACAGGCAAACGCTCAGGCCCTAAAACAATTAGACCTACTATCATTACAACAACGAGTTCCCACATCCCCATGCTGATTAAACCTTATGGTCGTCTTTGCTTTTCTCTGTGGTTTCTTTGTTTTGCGTATTAGACGCTTGCTCTATTTTTTCGCTTTTTGAATTTGCTTGTTCATCATCAGATACTGCTTTTTTAAAGCCTTTAACAGCACTGCCTAAATCACCGCCGATGCCACGTAATTTTTTTGTGCCAAATAACAAAACGATGATTGCTAAGATGATGATTAATTGCCAAATACTGATACCACCAAAACCCATGGGTTACTCCAATTATTGTCAAATTTAATGAATTTACTTGTTTAGATTATACTCGCCAAAACATAAATAGCACTTAGTTTATGCGCTTCGCCATGCAGCAGCAAAACCAACAACTGCAAGCGCTGTTGTGATACCCGCAGCAATGAGGTCATCCTGCAAATAACACAGGCCTGATACAATAAAGCAACTACCCGCAAAAATACTTAAAAGTAAAGGTTTTGGCGAGGGCTGTGGCGGCAACTGTACAGGTTGTTGATGACGCTTTAAGTTTTGATAGATTAAATCTGGTAATTCGGGCATTTTTTCAGCCCAAAATGGTAGGTTTGCGTACATTTTTTTCATGACAGCCAGCGGGCCCACTTGTTCTTTGACCCAGTCTTCTAAAAATGGTTTAGCGGTTTTCCACAAATCGAGTTGAGGATAAAGTTGTCTACCAAGTCCCTCAACATACAACAGGGTTTTTTGCAGTAACACTAATTGTGGTTGAACCTGCATATTAAAGCGACGAGCTGTGTTGAACAAATTGACCAACACATGGCCAAATGAAATTTCAGCCAGTGGTTTATTAAAAATAGGCTCACATACAGTGCGAATAGCAAACTCAAATTCTTCAATACAGGTATCGGCGGGCACCCAGCCTGAATCAACATGCAGCTGTGCAACTTGGCGGTAATCACGGTTAAAAAAGGCGATAAAGTTTTCTGCAAGATAGCGTTTATCTTCACGGTTTAAAGTGCCCACGATACCGCAGTCAATGCCAATATACTGCGGATTGTGCGGGTTTTCTCGCGAGACAAAAATATTACCTGGGTGCATATCTGCATGGAAAAAACTGTCACGGAACACTTGTGTAAAAAATACTTCAACGCCTCGCTCAGCGAGTAATTTCATATTGGTATTTTGTGCAAGTAGTGCCTCTGTATCAGATACAGGAATACCATATATGCGTTCCATAACCAGCACATTACTGCGACTATAGTCACTGTAAACAAAAGGAATATAGAGTGAGTCAGATTCTTCGAAATTACGGCGCAGCTGAATCGCATTTGCACCTTCACGCATTAAATCAAGTTCATCAAGCAGTGTTTTTCTGTATTCGTTTACGACTTCTATTGGACGTAAGCGTTTTGCTTCTTTTAGTAGCTTGGCAACCAGCCTTGCTACTTTTTGCATGAGCATTAAGTCGGCATCAATTTGCTCTTTGATGTTAGGACGGATCACTTTGATCACCACATCTTGTGGTGCACCTTGCTCATCAATTAAGGTGGCAGTATGTACTTGTGCAATGGAAGCGGATGCCAGTGGTGTTTGCGAGAAATCGCTAAATAATTCGCTAATATCGTCAATACCAAGTGCTTTTTCAATCAGCTGTTGAGCAAGCTCACCTTCAAATGGTTCGACTTGATCTTGTAATAACGCTAATTCTAGAGCGACATCGTGAGGGAGTAAATCACGACGGGTTGAAAGCATTTGTCCAAACTTAATCCATACAGGGCCGAGTTTTTGCAAGGCTAAACGCAAACGCATCCCTGCAGGTTTATCTTTATGTTGGTTACGCAACCAAAATAAACTACCGCGGGCAAGTTTGGCAAACCAAGGTACTTTTTTTTGTGGGATGAGCTCATCAAGGCCGTAGCAAAGTAATGTTTTAGTGATGAAATATAGACGTGTAGTAGACACACAATATCCTTAGCAAACTAGCATGATTTCAATAGCGCATTGACTCGCATCTCCAGTTGAGATACTTGGCTTTTTAATTGACGGTTTTGTTGTTTAAACTCTGCTAATTCAAGCGGGTGGATTGTAACGGCTAGCTCATCTTGGCATAACGTTGTGAGTGTTTTTTCAAGTTTGCTTTTTATTTGCACGCCACGTGTTTTGAGCGTTTGTAATGAAAGCCATAGTTGTTGAGCAGGCGCGTCGCCAATATAACGTGAGAAATGCTCTGGCCAATCAATATCAAGCTCTGCAAACGCATTACTGAACCCTTGCGCTATATTTAAATCGCCCTGTAAGTCTAATTTATCTTGGCGAATTAGCTGAGTCAGCATTGCGGGGTTTTTGAGTGCTAAAAGTGTATTTATATCAGCACTGATCATACAATCAAAACTCAGTTCCTCAGTGCTGTATAAATGCATTTGCTCGTTGCTGTAAACGCACAAAATGCGCTGTTGCCAGTCGCGGATCTCTATGAGCAATTGCTTATCGGCAATAGCAGCTAATCTATCTTTCAAAGAGGTATCTAGCTGCAAGACATGATTAACAACTCGTTCTACCAGTGATAATAGAGCATTTGCTAACATAATTATGCCTTTTAGTATTTAAAGCCGCGGTGCAGGGCGACAATGCCGCCTGTTAGGTTTTGGTAACTCGTTTGTTCAAAGCCTGCGTCTTCCATCATATCTTTGAGTGTTTCTTGATCTGGATGCATGCGAATAGATTCTGCAAGGTATTGATATGACTCGCTGTCATTAGCAACAAGTTGGCCCATTTTAGGTAGGATGTTAAACGAGTAGAAGTCGTAAGCTTTGCTGAGAATTTCTTGTTCAGGCTTTGAAAATTCAAGTACTAATAAACGGCCACCAGGCTTAAGAATTCTATACATTGAACGTAGTGCTTTATCTTTATCGGTCACATTACGCAGGCCGAATGCGATAGTGATTAAATCAAAGCTGTTGTCAGGGAATGGCAGTGCTTCGGCATTCATTTGCACATATTCAATATTGCCAACGTGGCCTAGGTTTCTTAGTTTTTCACGGCCAACTTTAAGCATTGAAGAGTTAATATCACCAAGAACGACTTGTCCTGTATCACCGACAAGCTGGCTGAATTTAGCTGTTAAATCACCTGTGCCACCGGCTAGGTCTAATAGGCGATGACCCTTGCGAACACCTGAGCTTGCTATGGTTTGACGTTTCCATAAACGATGAATACCAAACGACATGAGATCATTCATTACATCATATTTTGCTGCAACTGAGTGGAATACATCTGCAACCATGGATGCTTTATCGTTTTCAGCAACGGTTTTATAGCCAAAATGCGTGGTCTTTTCTCGATTCTCGTTCATGATTAATCTCTATCGTGGCAATAAAGTCTAGTGTACTTGATTGTGGCTGTAGGGTGCAATTTGATTATAACTAAATCACCAGATTAGCGATTATTTTTATGATTAAGCGCAGGGTTACTGGCCTGCGATGAAACTGCTTTGACCCAGAGATTTAGCTTTCGCTGCTGCATGAGATGCTTTGCGGGCAAGATTGGTAAAGTCACCCTCGTTTTCATATTTGGCAATACCAAGGGCTAAGTGGATTGGAGGTAATTTAGTGCCATTCTTTGAACTAACAAAACGAAGCTTCTCAACGCCATTACGGACTTTTTCAGCAATGACATTGGCCGTTTCAGGCTCTATGTCGGCAAGTAAGATAGTAAATTCATCTTTGCCTGTACGGCCAGGTAAACCACTTTCAAGTACATATTTTTGTACTTGCTTGGCGACTTTATTCAAAATAACCTCGCCAATGACATCACCATAATTATCAATAAAATGGTCAAGGTTTTCGATATGAATCGCAATTGCACATATCGCTTTGTTTTGGCCGAGCCATAACTGTGTCTGTTGGTTTAAATAATGACGCTTGTATAAACCTGTTTGCTGATCAGTTATGTGTTGCTTACGTAATTGAGTGAGCTGTTTTTGTGTTTTCTCTTGTAACGACTTGGCTTTGGCTATTTCTTGTTTAAATTGACGATGTTGAGCAAGTAGTTGCTCAGATTGCTTGCTCAGCATTTTTAACGCGTGGCGTGTTTGTTCTTTGTTGTTCTCATCAATTGCATGAACACAATCATTTATATGCTCGGCAAAACGAACAATGTGTTGTTCATTATTATTTGCGCCGCGAGATAAGGAATTAATAACAGAGTCAACGTTGCGAACAATGGCCGTTTTCATTTTGTGGCCTTGCTCAATGAAATCAAAATAAAGCTGTTCTATATAAACTGAATCGATAGAGACTTTTTGGGCTATTGCACGGTCGAGAGTGGCATTGAGTTTAGGGTTTACTTGGCTGACGTAAGTGTAAACTACTTGGTAATTTAGCGGCGACGGCGGTAATGCGTGATGTTCTAAAAAGATACACACCTTCGTCATTTTTTCTTGGGCAATTACCATGGAATCATGGAACATCATTTTCAATACCACTAAATACGCATAACAACCATAAAATCATCTCCTCCGTAAGGTTTCTTTTGCTTCCAAGCAATAATCCGCAAATTATATTGATAATTTGTGTTCAATTAATTTGGGTATATTAGTCTACAGTAATCTGTAATGAGTCTATTTAAAAGCAAAATCGCTAACTTTGGAACATAAATTTGTTTCGTTTGGGTCCATTAGTTGATTTTATCAGCAACTTTAACAAGTGTAACTGAGAGCTGTATAAACACTGTACATTGTTGATTCTGCAATGGTGTTTATTTGACCGTACTTTAGGTGGGCTTGGTCGCATTTGTTTGGGTTTTTTCACATGCTACGCTACTTTATCGATAAAGATTAAAATGAATAAGAAGCCCATGAGACAAACCCTATCTAGAACATTAAATCATTCACTGATTGCTGTTGCACTCGCCTGTACCTTAAGCGCATGTCAAATAACAAAAGTGGATGCTGATCAGCAGTTTACTCAAGTTGCGCAACACATTGTTGATTATCGAGCGAGTATTAACCCATATGGTAAGGCCGAAGGTGTTGATGGTTATTTATTAGAGAACCTTTCAGCCTCATTTCTTGAGAAAAAATATCAAAAAAATACTGAATTACTTGCTGAGTTAGATGCAATTGACCGCGATAAGCTGTCGGAAGAAAATCGCATAAATTTAACGATTTTACGTGGGCAAGTACAAAATAGTGTCGATGAATATGTCTTTAATACGCATTATATGCCACTGACATCTGAGTATGGTTTTCACTCAAGTTTGTCGTTTATGATTTCAAGCTCAGACTACACAAAAGCAAGTGATTACGAGCTATATCTAGCAAAATTACAGCAAATACCACGCTTTTTTGAACAAAACATTGGTTGGATGCGTAAAGGCCTTGAAGTAGGGTTAACACAGCCCAAGGCGGTTTTAGAAGGGTATCAAGATTCAATTACTGCTTATATTGTTGATGATGCCACTCAGTCTGAGTTTTACAAACCATTTTTAAAAAATACTGCTGGTGTGAGTCATAGCAAATTCGTGAACTTACAACAGCAAGCAAAAAAAATTATTAAACAGCAAGTTATTCCTGCTTATAAAGATTATCTCATCTTCTTTAATGATGAATACCAACCAGGTGCACGCACTGAAATTGGTATTTCTAGTACGCCAAACGGTAAAGCATTTTACGAAAACCGTGCAAAGTACTACACCACGACTGATATGACGCCAAAAGAAATCCATGAGTTGGGCCTTAAGGAAGTGGCGCGTATTCGTGCAGAAATGGATGAAATAATCAAAGAGGTAGGCTTTGAAGGTAGTTTTGCTGAATTTGTACATTTCTTGCGTACCGATCCGCAGTTTTATGCAAAAACACCAAAAGAATTATTGAAAGAAGCATCTTATATTGCGAAAAAAATGGATGCACAATTGCCTAAGTTATTCCATACCTTACCAAGAATGCCTTATGGCGTTGCGCCAGTGCCTGAAAGTATTGCTCCTAAGTATACGACCGGACGATACTCGGGTTCGCGTCGTGATGATCAAGCCGGCTACTATTGGGTCAATACGTATGCACTGGATAAACGTCCACTCTATGTACTAGAAGCGTTAACACTCCATGAAGCTGTGCCTGGTCATCATTTACAAATATCACTCAATGCTGAGCTTGAGTCATTACCAAGCTATCGTCGAAATGCATATTTGTCGGCATTTGGTGAAGGTTGGGGACTTTATTCTGAGTTTTTAGGCATAGAAGCTGGCTTTTACCAAGACCCTTACAGTGACTTTGGTCGCCTAACTTACGAAATGTGGCGAGCTGCACGTTTAGTTGTTGATACTGGCATGCATATGTATGGCTGGAGCCGTGAGCGGGCTATGAAGTTTATGAGTGAAAATACTGCACTGTCATTACATAACGTTAAAACGGAAACCGATCGTTATATTTCTTGGCCAGCACAGGCGCTCTCTTACAAAATTGGTGAGCTAACAATTAAGCGCTTGCGTCATGAAGCGGAACAAGCACTGGGGCAGGATTTTGATGTGCGAGAGTTCCATCATCAAATTTTGCGTCATGGCTCGGTTCCTATGTCTGTACTTGAAGAGCAAATTCAGCTTTATATTAACGCTGAACTTGCAAAAAAAGCGTAACAGACAGAGAGTTTAAAAAAGGCGTGTTTAAAACACGCCTTTTTGTTTATTGCGTGTATTTTAAACTACTTATATGATTTGCAGGAAATCGTCACTACAAAGGGGCCTTGAATGAGTGATTTTATAATTTTCAGTATTGATGTATTTGCCAGCTTATTTATCTTTTTACTTGGCGTTGGATTGCTGGTGATAATCTGTTTTTACATTAGTGATGTAACCCAGTCTAAGCAAGCTATTCGTCGCAATTATCCTGTGATAGGACGGTTTCGTTATTTTTTTGAACGCCAAGGTGAGTTCTTTCGTCAGTACTTTTTTGCAATGGACAGGGAAGAGCTTCCTTTTAACCGTGCAGAACGTAGCTGGGTGTATCGAGCAGCTAAAAATGTGGATCGCACGACCGCATTTGGATCAACACAAAGTTTAGAAACAACAGGCACTGTAATGTTTATGAACTGTGCATTTCCAACGTTGGATGAAGAAGCGCTTGAACCTAGCCATGTCACTTTAGGCCCATATTGTGAGCAGCCATATTCTACTAATTCGTTATTTAACATTTCTGGCATGAGTTTTGGGGCACTGTCTAAACCTGCTGTGCGAGCATTATCGCGAGGCGCTAAACTGGCTGGTTGTTGGATGAATACGGGGGAAGGGGGATTGAGCCCATATCACCTTGAAGGTGGGGCTGACATAGTATTTCAGATTGGTACAGCTAAATACGGTGTGCGAGATGAGCAAGGCAAACTTAGTCTCGAAAAGCTAAAGACCATCGCTGAGCATGAACAAGTGAAGATGTTTGAAATAAAGATGAGTCAGGGCGCTAAACCCGGTAAAGGCGGGATGCTGCCTGGCCGTAAAGTCACAGCTGAAATTGCTAAAATTCGAGGGATCCCAGAAGGGCATGATTCTATTAGCCCCAATGGTCATCCCGAAATTAAAACACCCGCTCATTTGCTTGATATGATCGCAACCGTGCGCTCGACAACAGGTAAACCAACAGGTTTTAAGGCTGTGATTGGTGAATATGCGTGGCTGGAAACTTTATTTAGTGAAATTAATAATCGTGGGATGGAGTCAGCACCCGACTTCATAACAATTGATAGCGCGGATGGTGGTACAGGTGCTGCACCACAACCCTTAATGGACTCTGTTGGTTTGCCGCTTAAGGAAAGCCTACCTTTAGTGGTTGATTTATTGAAAAAACATGGTCTGAGAGAGCGTGTTAAAGTGATTGCTTCTGGAAAGTTAATTGTACCTTCAAAGGTTGCATGGGCTCTTGCACTGGGTGCTGATTTTATTGTTTCGGCGCGCGGACATATGTTTTCATTGGGCTGTATTCAAGCACTGCAATGTAATAAAGATACTTGCCCTACTGGCATAACAACGCACAATGAACGCTTACAACGAGGTTTAGACGTAACGGACAAAGCACAGCGCGTCGCTAACTATAATAAATATATTCACTACGGTGCAGGGCTCATTGCTCATTCTTGTGGAGTATCAAGTGCCAGAGAGCTTGCTCGCCATCATGTACGTGTGGTGCAAGAGAATGGCTTATCAGAGCCGCTTGATAAAATGTACGAACATTATCAGTAAAGAACAAAGGCGCTCTATGCGCCTTTATTTAATTTAATAAGCTGACAAGTAATGAGTAAAACTCATCTTTAGAGGTGCAACTTGTTGCATTGAGCATGAGTTGTTCACCCAGTACCAACGTTTGTTGTTGTACAGCCAGTCGAGCTTGCTCATCTTCTATACCATCAATATCAGCAACATGTGCGAGGCCAATCGTGCGGCGAATAAGCTCAGCACCACAATAACCAATCGCGTCACGCAATACATCGTGTAAATAATCTTCAGTAAATGCGTTACTTGCAAAGCTAATATCAGTTGTTTCGCTACTAGCAAGACGTAGCCAGTGTTGTTCAAACTGGTTATAGCAATCTTGTAAGCAGGTTAATAAATGTGTTTGATATTGACGGCGCTTTGCAAGCTCAGTAATACGGCCATTTTGAGCACAATAGTTTAGTAACAGGTTCCCCATAAAAGAACCAATATCGAAGCCAATAGGGCCAAAAAAGCCAAACTCGGGGTCTATCATTTTGGTGGTGTTTGCATCCACAAAAATACTGCCGCTGTGTATGTCACCGTGTAATAAAGTTTGTGGGCTCGATAGGAACTTAGCTTTTAACTTGGCTGCTGCGAGTTTTAGAGCCTGATTATTACGAATACTCTCTACATGACTTTTAAGTTCGGTAGGAAAGTTATTTCGCTCATGCTCAATATAGGGATCGGTAAAGAACAAATCTTCTGTAATTTTGCACAAGTCAGGGTTAATAAATTGACTGACTTTGGTCTTTTTTTCTTCTGCAGATAAATAAAAATCAGAGTTATAAAAGCTTGTATAGCTGAGGTAAAGTGCGACATGGCTTGCCAGCTTTGGAAATTGTTCTGCATTGATTTGTGCACCACGCAATATTTGTAGGTGCCCCAGGTCTTCAAGAACCGTTAATGCTAAATCAGCATTATGATGCAAAACTGTGACGGTATGCTCAGGGCATAATTGACCATGATTGATAAGTACTTCGGCTTCAATACGAGCTCTATCTAATGATAATGGCCACGACTCACCAACACAGCGGGCGTAGGGTAAAGCTTGTTTGAGAATTACGCTGTTACCATCTTGATCTGCGATACGAAAAACGAGGTTTAAATTACCATCACCAAACTCATAAGCGTTGAGCTCTGCATTATCAGCGAAAACAGTAATCAACTCTTTTTTGATGATTTCTTTAATATAATCAATAGCATGTTCTGCAGTGAAGGCTATGTAGTTCGCCATGGTTTCATCTCATTGAAAAGTAACTTTAAGCATTCTATACCTTCATGCGTTTAGATGTCCATACATCCAGCTTGTTAGTTGTAAAAACTGCTGTAGAATAGCAATCTGCTAATTAAGTAACTTGGACTTACTATGAAAGACCTCATCGCAAATAGCATTAAATATCAAAGTGGTACTTTAACAGTGCTTGACCAGTATTTACTGCCTCATCAACAACATTGGCATGTATGTCACGATGTTGCAGCAATGAAAGATCTGATTTTAACGTTGAAAATACGTGGAGCACCTTTGATTGGTCTTGGAGCGAGCTTGCTTGTAGCTCACTTGGCTGAGCAAGGCATGAGTAAAGAAGCGCTTGCAGATGCGATTGATGAGTTAGAGTCTACCAGACCAACGGCTGTGAACCTGATGCATTGCATGACCAAGCTGCGAGAGGCTTTAGCAAAAAGTGACTTTGTTGAAGAGATAGTTAAAACAGCAGAGCAGTTATTTAATGAGGATATAGCGCTTTGCGATAGCATGGCTGAACATGGTGCAAACCTTGTATTAAAAGGCGATAACATTCTTACCCACTGTAATACAGGTGCATTAGCTACTGCGGGCATTGGTACTGCACTAGGCGTGATATATAAAGCACAACAACGCCACGGTGATATTCATGTATGGGTTGATGAAACAAGGCCTTTATTACAAGGTGGTCGTCTTACTGCATTCGAGCTTGAACGTTGGCAAATACCGTACACATTAATTTGCGATAATATGGCTGCAAGTCTAATGGCAGCGGGTAAAGTCGATAAAATCTTTGTTGGAGCAGACCGCATTGCCGCTAATGGGGATTTTGCCAATAAAGTAGGCACCTACAATCTTGCTGTTTTAGCTCACTTTCATAATATCCCATTTTATGTTGTTGCGCCTCTCACTACGTTAGATACAAAAACAGCCTGCGGTGATGATATTGAAATCGAACAGCGCAGCCCCATTGAGGTGCGTGGTGTGAGTGGCAGCTTTGGCGAAGCCTTGTGGGCCCCTAATAATGCACGGGTTTATAATCCTGCTTTTGATGTCACGCCGGCTAAGCTAGTAACAGGGTGGGTACTTGATACGGGCGTTTATAATCAAGCAGACATTGCGCGTGGGGCATTAACAGAGTTAAGCTAGCGATTTGGGAAAGCGCTTACTTATAAGCGCTTTACTGGTTTTAAAGGGAGCTTTTCACCACATAAACCCACGCATTTGCTCCACACTTAAACTGCTGTGCAATCCGTTGATAATCATCAACCTCATACTCATCAGCTTGGGCAAGCTCTTGCTTTGTAATTGCGTAAATTGTGCCATTAACTGTGTCGTTTTGATTCCCAGTGTAAAGTAGGGCAGGATGAAAACGCTGCCCACTACTTTTTAAAACTGCCGCATCAGTAATTTCAATTTCGCCAATGACATAACCTAATAAGGTGGCTGACTGACCTTCGAGTAAGCGCCCGAAAGTGTCTAGCTGAACTTGAGGGTATTGCAACGTCCCATATGAAAACAACTTTTCCATATTAATCCAGTAACGGGAAACTTTTAGCGATTGCTGATTCTGTACTTTTAGCAACCCATCCTTCGGTATTATTAAATAAGCGAATTGCTGTAAATTCAGGATTACTCCCCATATCAAACCAGTGAGGGGTAAGCTCTGGCACAGAAATCAAGTCACCTTGCTCGCAAAGCACTTGATAGACCTTATCGTTTAAATGTAAGCAAAATAACCCTTGGCCTTTTACAAAAAAGCGCACTTCATCTTCGCTGTGAGTATGTTCAAATAAAAACTTGCTACGTAATTCCGCTGCATTAGGGTTACCTTTAGCAAGCGAAATAACATCGACAGTTTGATAGCCCCCTTCAGTCTTAAGCTGTTCTATATCGTTAGCATAGGCAGCTAAAATCGCGTCATGACTGGTGCTCTCATCAATATGCTGAGTTGCTTTCCATTGCTCGAAACGTACACCTACTGCTTTAAGTTCTTTTGCAATGGCACTTAAGTCTTCACTATAAAACAATACATCGTCAGCGTTGTTATCATTAAAAATCGTTAATTGACTCATGCTAAAAGCTCCGCGCTAAATGTCGTAAAATCATTAATGTATGGATGAGCGTCGCTCACTTGTTGGCCATCACGAACAAGGTGTAAGGTACGAAGGCCTGCGGCTTTTGCAGCATTAAGTTCTGCTTCCACATCGCTTAAGAACAACACCTCTGCGGCGTCAAATGGCAATTCTGCAATAATATTCTCGTACGAGCGCTGTTGTTGTTTAGCGCCAACTTTAGTGTCGAAGTAGTTGCTGAACAAAGGTCTAATATCGCCGTAATCAGAAAACTCAAAAATAAGGTGTTGCGCTTTTACTGAGCCAGAAGAGTAAACATATAGATTTTTTCCTGCTTGTTTTTGAGCTTGCAAGAAATCATAAGCATCAGGGTAAATATGACCTGTAAAATCGCCATTTTCATAGCCTGTTTGCCAAATTAAACCCTGTAATTGTTTTAATGGTGTGACTTTTTGATCTGTTGCAATCCAGTGTAGCAAGGTATTTATTACTGTTTCTAAGTCAGCCTCTGGCTGCTCAATGTGCGTTTTGACTGCGCTTATCTGCTCGGCAACGTCAGGGTCGTTCTTGTGTGTTTTAATAAACTCAGGGAGTTGCCCTGCAGCATAAGGAAATAACACATCTTTGACAAACGAGATGCGGGTAATTGTGCCTTCAATATCGGTTAAAATTGCTTTGATCATAGCTGCACTCCAGCTTGAATGCCTTCTAGTTTTAGACGTTCGAGTTCACAACTAAATAAAAACTCTAGCCCTTCTAAGTGGCGTAAAACTTCTTTAACGTCTCTGCCTACAACGTATAAACCATGACCACGAATAAGCACTGCATGTTCAATTGGTGTGTGTAAGTGATGGTCACTGACCAATAAGCTTAAACGGTCAATATCTTGGTCATTATCAAAAATAGGAATACTAAGTGTATCTAGATGTGATTTTACACCACTCAAGGCTTTTTGCATTTCATAGCCATGCAAATGAATAGCATGACCTTTGATTACGCGAGATAATACTGTTGCAGCTACTGAGTGGGTATGAAGAACAAATTTTGCTGACGGGATCAGCTTATACATGTTCAAGTGAAGCTCTGTTTCTGCGGATGGTTTACCTGAGCCCTTAGTGCGGTTTCCGTTATGATCAAACTCAATAAATGCATGGGTACCAAGTTGGCCTTTATCAAAACCACTGGCGGTGACCACATAACCACTTTCTGTACGTGCTGAGAAGTTACCACCAGTAGCAGGAACCCAACCACGTTGGCTTACCCACTTACCAGCTTCAATTAGTTCTGAAATAGCGGTATTGTTATGCATACATTCCTCGACATTCTAAAAATTTTTTAGACGGCTATACATCTGTTTTAAGCAATGATAGCATCGCTTCGGGCGCAAAACCATCTTTAAGGAATCTCTGTGTTTGAAAGTAAATTGCCAAACTTAGGCACCAGTATTTTTAGTCAAATGACAGCTTTGGCAAATCAGCATCAAGCTATTAATTTATCTCAGGGTTTTCCTGAATT
This sequence comes from Pseudoalteromonas sp. N1230-9, assembly GCF_032716425.1. Classification (NCBI taxonomy): domain Bacteria; kingdom Pseudomonadati; phylum Pseudomonadota; class Gammaproteobacteria; order Alteromonadales; family Pseudoalteromonadaceae; genus Pseudoalteromonas; species Pseudoalteromonas sp. N1230-9. Next base: position 3,508,322 of record NZ_CP090419.1, on the reverse strand, counting down.
CGATGCGCCTGAACTGCTAAAAAAACAGCTCAACCATTATGTGTTAGAGGGCTTTAATCAATACGCACCATCTAGTGGCATTGTGCGCCTGCAACAGCAAATTGCGGCACTGATAGCTAGAAAATACCATAACAACATAAATTATGAGCAACAAGTAACGGTGACATCAGGCGCAACCGAAGCATTATTTGTTGCCATTCAAACGCTTGTAAAAGAGGGTGATGAAGTAGTGGTGTTTGATCCCGCTTATGACTCATACCAACCGGCGATTGAGCTGGCTGGTGGGCGCTCGGTTCATGTGGCATTACAGGCTCCTGATTATTGTATTGATTGGCAAGCTGTTGCAAATGCGATTAGTGAAAAAACCCGTGCTATTATCATTAATACACCACACAACCCGAGTAGCAAAACGCTTAAAGCTGAAGACGTTTCAGCACTTAAGGATCTTGTTAAAAAACATGATTTATACGTCATCAGTGATGAAGTTTATGAGCATATTATTTTCGATAAAGAAGCTCATTTAAGTGTACTCACAGACGCAGAATTGTTTGCTCGCAGCTTTGTTATTTCAAGCTTTGGTAAAACCTTCCACAGTACGGGGTGGAAAATGGGTTACTGTGTGGCACCGAGTGAGTTAATGAAGGAGTTTCGTAAAATTCATCAATACGTGACATTTTCTAGTTTTACTCCTGCGCAGCATGCACTCGCTGATATGTTAGAGTTAAAACCTGAGCATGTTGAACAGTTAAATGAATTTTACCAGCAAAAGCGTGACTTACTAAGTGAAGCATTAAAAGAAAGCCGTTTCACTATTTTGCCAAGTGAAGGAACCTATTTCTTATTGCTTGATTACAGTGATGTGTCTGATTTGGATGATGTTGAGTTTTGTCATTGGTTAGTTGAGCAAGCAGGTGTGGCGGCAATTCCATTGAGTGTGTTTTACAGCACTCAGAGTCACGATAAAGTGATACGGTTATGTTTTGCCAAAAATGATGACACGTTAAAACGTGCCGCGGAGATTTTATGTCAACTTTAACCTTAGCTTTAGTACAGTCATCACTGCATTGGCTTGATAAAAGCGCTAACCTTGCACGCTTTACTGAGCAGCTTAATAGCTTCAATGAGCAAGTTGATTTAATTGTATTACCAGAAACCTTTGCCACGGGTTTTGCGATTAATCTTGATTGCAGTGAGCCAGAGCAGGGTGAAGTACTAAATTGGTTACAAGCCACTGCAAAGCAAAAGAATGCCGTGATTGCTGGGTCTGTGCTGGTTGTGCAAGGAGACAAAAAGGCAAACCGCTTTTATTGGGTTTGGCCAAATGGTGAAGTGAGATTTTACGATAAACGCCATTTATTCTGCTTAGGTAACGAAGGCGATTATGTTATTGCAGGGAAACAGCGTGAGGTGTTTACCATCAATGATTTTCGTATTCTCCCACAAGTGTGTTATGACTTACGCTTTCCCGTGTTTCAGCGTAACAATGATGATTATGATGTAATGATTAATATCGCAAACTGGCCAGCAGCCAGACGTCATGTATGGGACACATTATTAAAAGCACGAGCGATGGAAAACCTTTGTTATGTTGCAGGTGTCAATCGTGTCGGAGAAGATGGCAATGATGTTGCTCACAGTGGTGGCACAGCAATTTATGATTTTAAAGGGGAAACACTTGCTAAGCTCGATGATAATCAGTCGGGTATCATTATTCAGCATTTAGAAAAATCACCACTGGAGGATTTTCGCCGTACTTTTCCTGCCCACTTAGATGCTGATCAATTTCAGTTACTCTAAGCCGAACTCTTAAAAGTTTGTTAAACTCATGGTTGGTTTTTTTACTGTAAGCAATCATGAGTTACAAAATCACGCCTGTTATTCTTGCTGGTGGCATCGGCTCTCGTCTATGGCCATTGTCGCGTAAAGCAATGCCTAAGCAATTTTTATCTTTGCTTAGTGATGAGTCACTACTACAAAGTACATTGAAACGAGTGACAAGCTCGCGCTTCAATCCGCCTATTTTGGTATGTAATGAAGAGCACCGCTTTATTGCGAAGTCACAGGTATCAGAGGTCGTTGATGACTTTACTTTGCTACTTGAGCCAGAAGGTAAAAACACGGCACCAGCTATCGCACTAGCCGCTGAATATGCAGTGCAAAATGGTTTAATGGATCCGCTATTAGTCATGCCCGCTGACCACCATATTAGTGATTTTGAAAAGTTAATAGCGCGATTAGATGACGCTATTGCTCTTTGTGAACAGCAGCAACTAATAACGTTTGCAATTAAACCGACCGTACCCCATACCGGTTATGGCTACATCCGCCAAGGTGAAGAACTGAGCCGTGAAGGGTGCTTTAAAGTTGCAGAGTTTAAAGAAAAGCCAGCCCAAAAGTTGGCTGAGCAATACGTACTTAGTGGTGACTATAACTGGAATAGTGGCATGTTTTTGTTTCTACCTAATGTGTATTTAAACGAACTTAATCGCTTTGCACCAAAAATAGCACACAGTGTCACTAAAGCTGCTGAATTTAAAGAAGATCTAGGTTTTCTCAGGCCGAATGATAAAGTACTCAGTACATGCCCAAGTGATTCAATTGATTATGCTATTTTAGAGCGTAGCGACAATGTCGCAGTGATCCCGGTTGATTTACATTGGAGTGATATAGGGAGCTTTTCTGCGCTTTCGACACTTGCTGATAAAGACCCGTTTGGTAATTACTTAAGCTCACAAGGGGTGAGCGTTGATAGCGACAATAATCTACTAATAAGCGAAGCCGACCATACAATTGCCGCGTTAGGTGTGACTAATAAAGCAATTATACATACCCATGATGCGACTTTAGTGGCTGATAAAAATGCCCTTAATAAACTCCCTGAATTACTCAAACAACTTGCTGTATCAGCAAGCGATAAACTAACGCACCATCAGGTCGTATTTAGGCCGTGGGGTAACTATCGCACATTGGTAGAAAGCGTTGGCTTTAAAGTAAAAAAAATTAGTGTCAATAGTGGCGCTAAGCTGTCTACACAACGGCACCAACATCGAGCAGAGCATTGGGTTGTGGTTTCAGGTATTGCAAGTGTACGTGTAGGTGATGATGAATTTGAACTAAGTGCCGATCAGTCTTGCTATATTGCAGCAAAGCAAATACATCGTTTAGCTAACTATTACCATGAGCCACTTATTGTTATTGAGGTGCAAACCGGAGGTATTTTAGATGAATGTGATATTGAACGTTTTGAAGATGAGTATGGCCGAAATGGCCACAACTCTGATGTTTAAGTAAGTTGCACTTACTGAAAACGTTATTATGTTCTTTACTCAAGGGGAGCCACAGAGGGCAAGCTAAACTAAACCAATAGCGAGCCCTAAAATGAGTACCAGCCAAAAAATAGCAGTATCCCTGAAATGGTTTAACAGCCAAAAATAAATTAACGCTAATACCCCAGAAATGGCAGCACCAACAATGGATGTAATGAAACCAAGGCCGAACATTAGGTTAAACAACAACACAATAGCTGTGTAAATACCCGCACATAAACTGGGTCGTTCGGTATTTATTAACAGCTTTAATAATGCAACTAAAATTAAAATTTTAAAAATCAGCATAAGTCCTATCCTTGGTTCTGGAGTGCTTTAAATTATCATTACTTGAGTAACGGCACTTTGTATATTTAATTAACTCCGTAAAAACGGCACCTAATTTAGCTCAGCTCACTTCTTACATGTGCCAAATATGCCTGCAAGCTTTCTTGCCAAAGGCCTAGCGCACCGGTGAGAGATTCCTTTAGGGGCTTATTATCGAGTAATTTACGTTCTACTTTTTTTAACTCTAAGCCATAGCGGTTAAAGCCAAGCTGTAATGCAGTACTTGCTTGGCGGTGCAATAGCTTTATACATTGCTCTTTATCATCTTCAACGAGTTGCTGGCAGCGAATTAGCTTGTTACGGGCTGATAAAACAAATTCATTATAAATAGAGGATACTTCATCTTCATTGAATGAACTAATAAGTGCTGCGGCAGCTGTTTCATCATAAAGAGTATCTCGAAGCTCGACTGCGATGCTCGCAGCTTGATTTGACTGTGAGTCACTAAGCGCTTGGCGCAGCTTTTGCTGTTTGATTGGTTTGCCAACGATGTCTTTTATACCTAGAGCCAAGTATTCTTTTATTTCATCAGGACTGAGGCTTGCAGTAAAAGCAAGCACAGGAGTACGTTGGTTTAGATGGTCCATCGCCTTGAGCCTTTTAAGTACTTCTTGGCCTGTGAGATCCGGTAAATTCATATCGAGAAGTACGACATCAAAGTGGTGTTTTTGCATCAGCTCAATTGCGCTGTTACCGTCTTTTGCCAGCTTAATTTTATGCTCGTCATCAGCCATAAATTCAATCGCAATTTTTTGGTTTAAGTCGAGGTCCTCTACTAACAAAACATCCAAGCCGGTGACATAATCTTTAGATTGATGGCGTTGTTCTACAAGGCTTAATTCACCAACAGCAAGGTTAATATCAAAGCTAAACGTACTGCCTTTTGACAGCTCACTCTCTATATTTAATTTACTGCCGAGCTTTTCAAGCAAGCGACTGGTAATCGCAAGGCCAAGGCCTGTACCGCCTTTTTCTTTTCCTGCGCTACTTTGTACATAGGGTTCTGTTAGATATGCTATTTCTTCATCTTCAATGCCAGGGCCTGAGTCAATAACACTGATGCGAAGTAGGTTTTCAAACTGACCTTCTTGAAGTAGTTTTACATGAATTTTGACTGAGCCGTGATCTGTAAATTTAATCGCATTACCGACAAGATTGATGATGACTTGTCTGAGCTTTTGTTGATCACAGTAGTAACATGCTTGCTCAGGAAGATCATAAATAAGTTCAAACTTTAAGTGCTTTTGTTCAGCCAGAGGACTCAGCAATAGGCACAAGTTATTGAGCCATGTTTTTAGTTCAACGTCTTCTTCGTAGAGGGCTTCGTCTCGCTGGTCGAGACTTGCATAATCAAGTACCTTATCGACCAGTAAATTAAGGGATTCAGCTGAGTTAATAATCGCTTCGCAATAAGGTTTATCTCGAGGATCGCTAGATTGGTTCATAATTAGCTGCGCACTGCCTAAGATACCGTTTAAAGGAGTACGAATTTCATGGCTGATAGTTGATAAAAATAACCCTCTGATTTCGAGATCTTTATGCGCTTTTTCGGTGAGCTGATTTAAATTCTGCTCGCGTCTTTCATTACAAAGTAAAGCCATGCCAGTGGCGTAAAACATAGGTGCAATGACACCATTGATAAACAGCGTGATACTAAACCAGTTCTCAGATAATAAATTGGCTGTACTGACATCACCCATCATTAACGTGCGACCAGTGAATACCGCAAGAATAATTATTAAAATCATGATGTATACAATGCTGCCATTCGGATAGTTTTTACGACCATTACGAATAAACAGAGCCAGCAAAAATAATGATTCAATAATGTGCTGTAAATCTGAGACGAGTATTCGACTACGCAGTTCGGTATTGTCTGTGGCAAGGTAAATCATTGTTAGTGCTAGCGTGATAGTTATGCCAATAAAGATTCTCAAGCCAATACATTTCGCATTAAAAAATTGGCAAATTGCGAGAACGTGGATGATTGATGCGCTAAACATAAATGAGTTAGCAATAGAAATACTCGCGATATTATTGATATGACCATGCAGTGCAAAGCTCATAACTGAAATAAACATCACCAATGGGTAAAAAATATAAAGTAAGGTGCCTGGAGTATTTTTGTTGGTTCGCCACGTGAGATAACTAAGTAATGTCATTACAGCCATCATGGCTGCGCTTGCATAGTAGAGGGTCGCTGAGTCGAGCATTGTATTTCCGAGGCATTAATGAACAGCTTGAGAATAAAGTCTATTGTTATGTTTAGCAACCAGAAACAAAAACAGACGCAATGTGCGTCTGTTTTTTAGAGAATAAATCTTAACGAATTTCGTCAGGAATATTTTGCTGTGCCCAAGATAAAAGCTCAATACGGTTACGGCATTTAGTTTTTCTAAATGCACTGTATAGATGAGTTTTCACCGTGTGCGGACTAATACTTAAGTCCTCAGCAATCTCTTTATTTTTAGAACCTTTGCTCATTAGCGAAATGATCGCTTTTTCGCGTTTAGTTAGTTTAACAGGTTCAATATCACCATCAGTCAATTTATGTAATGCATCTTTGTTGAACTGCAACATGCGATTTAATGCGTTACACATTATTTCACGGCGATACCAAAGTTGGTCTTCTAACAATAGACGAATGCCTTTCATTAACACGTCGGCATTATCAGTTGTGTAGAACACACCACGAATACCCGTTAATAAAGCGCGATTCGCAAGTTCTGGGTTTTCATCAAGATTAAACAATACAATGTCGCATTTAATACGAAGATTCACCAGTTGCTCTTTAAGTTTTCCCCACGCGTCGGTGCTTGATGTTTCAATGAATAACAAGCGTGTACCTTCCGGAACTTCAGAAATATCAGTACCAGATGTAACCGCAAGGCCTTGAGTCTTTAATAAAGGTTCTAAGACATTAATGCCAATTGTGTTAACCGGTTCCGAATCTAATAGTAAAAAGGCTGAACTACTCATATTTATACACTCTTGAATAAAGTTGACTCTTGCATCCTACCATGCCATCCACCCCTTTCGTATTAGAAATTTCTGAGTCTTGCGCAGGAAAAGTACAGTTTGTGTCTATTTTGTTTCAAAAAATACCGTTGGTTAACCTTAATATTTATGTTAACTCACTGATATCTATTTATAATAGACAGTATTAGTTAATTTGTATTGTTTTTTACAATTATTAACATTAAAACGTATTAGATTTGTTGTTTCTTCTTATCTTGATAAGGAGGCCACCCCATCTCTTTACCTGCAAGCATGTGTAGGTGGATATGGTACACGGTTTGGCCGCCATGGTCATTGCAATTCATAACGACACGAAAACCATCATCACTAAAACCAAATTGTTTCGCGAGTTTTGCAGCCACTACATATAAATGACCAACAAGAGGGGCATGCTCCTGTGTGATGTCGTTAATCGTTGCAATAGGCGTTTTTGGAATAATTAATACATGAAACGGCGCTTGTGGGTTTATATCTTTAAAGGCGAGTGCTAAATCATCCTCATACACGATATCAGAAGGGATTTCGCGGTTAATTATCTTTGTAAAAATAGTCTCTTGGCTCATACTTAGCTCTCTTAATTCGTGGTTAATTGACCGCACACTAATGACAAACTTTATTTGCAGTGTCAAACTGAAACTGCCGCAAGTTAAACAACCAAGGAGTGATCATGCGTAAGTCAGTATTACTAGGTAGTGTGTTTGCACTATTTTATAGTGCCAGCAGTCTAGCTGAAACTATCCACTTTCCAGAAGAGTTTGTGCCTTTACAGGTAGGTGAACGTTTAATAGAACAATCGTTTTTTAGTCGAGTTGACGATGTTGAGCTTGCACCTGGGACTTACCAGTTAAAGTTAAAATACACTGACCTTTATGAACAAGGTTATGACGATCATCAAGTTGTTGAGTCTGAGCCTTTTTGGGTTGAAGTAACGGTTGAAAGCGGCAAAAACTATGATTTAGTGTTTAATCGTGCCAGCAATGCGGTGGCAGCAGAAGTGTTTGCTGAATCACCGCAAGTAAGTTTAAAAGCAAAAGGCAGTGAGCTTGCTATGCCATTATCAATCATTGGCTATCGTGCAGCACCTGCTCAAGCCATGGCGAGTGCGCCTGTTGCTGCATCAAGTAGTCAACCGGCAACGACTGCACCTGTAACTTTGCCAGCAAAAGTACCTGGTGGACAGGCGAGCTTGAAAAATACCCCAAATGCAGCGGCAATGCTTGAGTTTTGGTGGCAACAAGCCAGCCCTGAAGAGCGTCGTGCATTTTTAGATAAAGTGACGAACTAATAATTGGAAAATTAAAAGGCGCTGATTTTCAGCGCCTTTTTTGTGTTTGACTTATTATTTTGCGAATAAGCCGTCAACGGTACCTTGTGCAAGTGGGTGATAACCCGCACGGGCTTTTAAGTACACATCATGCGCCCAGTCTTTTTTACCGTTTTTAATTAGTGCTTTATAAAGTGGCACAATTAACTTACGGCGACCAATACCAGATAAGTGCTTATCAAGCGCAGGATAGATAGGTTGATAACCATTACCTACCGCTAGCATAAACCATGCAAAAGCACGCTCAGCATTAGTTGACTGCGTTAGATTGAACTGGTTATCAAGCTCAGTCATTTTCTCAATGCTTAAATCACGAGGTAGATTATTTAAAAAGTGTAGCCACTCATGAACAGACCAATCCGCGGTTGGTAAGTCCGCTGCGCTAATTTCACCGTTTAACCATGTTTTTGTAACTGCGTCGACTTTATCGAATGCATCAGACGTTGGGTTTGGCGCATCACTTGGTAAACCAGGCTCAAAAATCCACTCATTTACTTTATCCATGCTTACAATGCCTGGATACTTTTCGATTAAGTTGGCTTTTAAGTAAGTAACAAACTGAGCTGTTGTTAAAGACTTAAATGAGAACTCATCGAAGTAAGCTTTTACAAATGGATCGAATTTATCACGACCAAACTTGTTTTCTAGGTAGATTAAGAAAAGCTGGCCTTTGGTGTAAGGCACTGAACTAAATGCATCATCAGGATCACGGCCATTAAGTTTTAAGTTAAGGCGTGTATCTGGTGCCGGTAACGTTTTAATTAGCTTACGTAAGCCAGCGGCATCGAGCGCTTGCTCCATCACAGCACGGTCACGACCAAATACTTCTTCCATAATGCGGTTTTCAACGTAAGACGTGAAGCCTTCGTTTAGCCATAAATCTTCCCACGTTGCATTCGTCACTAAGTTACCCGACCAAGAGTGAGCAAGCTCGTGAGCAATTAGATTTACTAAGCTCTTATCGCCAGCAACGACCGTTGGAGTGATGAATGATAAACGCGGGTTTTCCATGCCACCAAATGGGAAGCTTGGTGGTAGCATTAATAAGTCATAGCGCCCCCATGCATATTCGCCGTACATCGCGTTCGTTTTATCGATCATCGCTTGCGTGTCGTCAAACTCAGCCACAGATGCATCTAAAATGGTTGGCTCAGCAAAAATACCGGTTTGCTTAGACATGGCTTTGAATTCTAGATTACCCGCACCAATTGCGATTAAGTATGGTGAGATGGGTTGTGGCATATTGAATAAATAGTCACCATCTTTATAGAGCGCATCTTTGTTGTCTGCACTCATTACCGCACGAATATCTTTTGGTGTGTGAATACGAGCAGAGTACGTCACGCGCATTGCTGGCGTATCTTGTACTGGGATCCAACTACGAGCATGAATTGCTTGTGATTGGCTGTACATAAAGGGGTGTGACTTACTGGCTGTTTGCTCTGGTGTTAACCACTGTAAACCTGAAGCTTCTGGGCGGCTGTTGTAGTAAATACGCGCCTTAACCGCTTGGCTTTTAAATTTAATTGTTAATTTTGAGCCCTTTACGTCATCACGTGCAGCAAGGGTAAAGTCAGCGTTGTGCCAGCTGCCTTTGTCATCTTGATACATGACTTTGTCGATATCTAAATCGCGGGTATCAAGAACAAGCGTTTTGCTGGTTGCATTATGCCAATCTAGCGTATGCTCAACAAAACCTTCTAATTGCTTATCATCAAAATCAACATCTAAATCTAGTAATAGGTGAGTGGTTGTTACGTCATCTAAGTTTGCGTAAGTGTGCTGGCTGATTGCGTCAGCAGTTGCTTGAGAGCAAGCTCCGGCCATAGCAAGACTTAAAAGTAATGGTTTAAACTTCATAATAACCCTAGAACGGTAATGAAAAAGAGCCTGTTTTATAACATGATTAGTGCAGTGGGTTGAGTGATTTTTACAATCTAATGCGTATTTTGCGACGATAGGTTACACTAATGCGATTAGTTACCGGTAACCTTTGAGGCGTTTTGTGGCTCAGTCCCTGCAATCTTTTCATACCTTTTCTTTGCCAAGCCAATGCCAGCACATCTATCAAATCGATGAAGTGAATCAGCTTTTAAGCACAGACTTTTCTGAGCCATTTTGTATTTTAGGTGAAGGCAGTAATACGGTGTTTTTATCTGACTACCAAGGCTCTGTGATCCACATGAATACGAAGGGCATAGATATAGAGCAACAAAGCGATGGCTTTTTATTGCACATTGCAGCTGGAGAAAATTGGCATCAATTAGTTGCTATGACTATTGCTAATGGCATGCCTGGGCTTGAAAACCTTGCTTTAATACCCGGGACTGTTGGTGCTGCACCAGTGCAAAATATTGGTGCGTATGGTGTAGAGCTGGAAAAGTTTGTTAGCTATGTTGAATACTTTGATATTGCGACAAAGACGATTAAACGTTTAGCCAAAGACGAGTGCCAATTTAGCTATCGTGACTCTATTTTTAAGCATGCACTTAAAAATAAAGCGGTGATCACTCAAGTAGGATTACTCTTACCTAAAAAATGGCAGCCAGTACTAAGTTATGGGCCATTGCAAAAACTTACACAACCTTCTCCACAACAAGTGTTTGAGCAAATCATTGCGACTAGAAACAGTAAATTACCCAACCCAAGCGAACTTGCGAATGCGGGCAGTTTTTTCAAAAACCCAGTGATCAGTAATGAGCAGCTAGCATTATTGTTACAACAATACCCAAACTTGCCTCATTATTTTGTCGATTCTGAGCATCATAAAGTTGCCGCAGGCTGGTTGATTGAGCAGGCAGGGTTAAAAGGCTATAAAGTTGCAGGGATAGAGGTTCATCAGCAGCAAGCATTGGTGTTAGTAAATCACGGTAATAGTAATGGTGATGACTTAATTAAAATGGTGAAACATATTCAGCAGCAGGTCTGGCAAAAATATCAAATTGCTCTGCAACACGAAGTGCGACTGATTAACGCCGAACATGAATACCATATTGAATTGAGAGCTTCATCATGAAAGCGCCAGATGGTAATAAGCTCGCTATTTTACATGCTCTGAATACCGGTGGTTTTATTTCTGGTCAGCAATTGGGTGAGCAGCTCGGTATCAGCCGCGCAGCAGTGGGTAAACATATTCACTCTTTGCAGGAAATGGGGCTCGATATTTTCAAGGTCACGGGTAAAGGGTATTGCCTTAATAATAGTGCGGGCTTACTGAACGAAGATAAAATTGGCAAGCATTATAATGAGCTGGGTGGCAGCACCGCTAATGTCGAAGTACAGCCAATTATAGATTCTACCAATAGTGAGCTAATGCGTCGCTTACAAAGCGATATTCCACTCACGTCCGGCACCGTACTCGTTGCAGAAATGCAGCAAGCAGGAAGAGGTCGCCGTGGGCGCGTTTGGCAGTCTCCGTTTGGTGCAAATTTATATTTTAGCTATTTTTGGCGTTTGGATGATGGCTTGCAAGCGGCTATGGGCGTATCTATTGCTGTTGGGCTTGCTGTTTACGACACGCTTAAAGCCTTATATCAATTGAATGTAGAGCTTAAGTGGCCAAACGATATCTACTTAAACCGTGAAAAACTGGCGGGTGTATTAGTTGAGCTTGATGGTCAGCCGCAGGGGCCTTGTCAGCTTGTAATAGGTATAGGTATCAATTTACATATGCCAGAAAGTGCCAGTCAGCATATCGACCAAGCATGGACAGACTTAAGTCAACATGTTCAGGAACTTGATAAAAGTAAGCTGGTGGCTTACCTATGCTTTTATTTAGAAAAACGTTTAGCGCAGTATCAACAAACAGGCTTAAATGATATGTATCTGTCGTGGAATCAGTTAAACGCATTTGCGAATGAATACGTTGAGCTTAATACAGGGCATCGGAGTTGGCGTGGTATTTGTGAAGGAATTGATAGCCAAGGTGGCGTTCGTATTCGTCAAGATGGCGAAGTGAAAAGCTATTATGGTGGAGAAATTTCATTGCGTAAGGCTGAGTTATGAAACTGTTAGTTGATGTAGGTAATACCGCAATTAAAGCGGTTTTGTTTGATGGTAACCATTATCAGGCATGCGAACTTAACGCGATACCTTGGTCACAAATACAAGAACTGGTTTATGCGTGTGTGGGTAGCGCTGAGTTACTCAAGCCTTTATTAGCACAAGCACAACAACATTCCATTCCTAACTTTGAAGCGGTGGTCACTGCTAAGCTTACCACCTTAAGCTGCGCCTATCAGCAGTATCAAAATTTAGGGATCGATCGTTGGTTAGCAGTGATTGCTGCTTTTGTAGAGTATCCTCAGCAAAACTGCATTATTATTGATGCCGGCACAGCTACAACGATTGATGTACTTAACTCTGAAGGTACGCATTTAGGGGGATGGATATTACCAGGTCTTGATTTAATGACGACCTCGTTGACCCAAAACACTAAGCGGGTGTTTGATGATGCACAAATACCTTTTAGTTCTGAATTAGGCTGTAATACACCGAATGGCTTAAAAAATGGTGCGCTGGTGGCCACGATAGGTGCTATTGAACAAGCTAAGCAGCATATCAATGATGCATCAGTTACCTTGTTGTTTGCCGGCGGTTATGGAAAATTGCTAGCTGATTCATTTTCTCACAGTCAATTTGATAGCTTATTGGTTTTTAAGGGCCTTAATTATTGGCGAGAACTGACAACAAAACGGTAAAAAAGCGGCAATTTGCCTGAATAGTGAGCGTTTGACACATAAAATCACACTTTTTTTAATTTTATTGTTGCATCACAATAAACCTTACCTTAGAATCTCGCCCCGTACTAAAGCAGTGCCGACTTAGCTCAGTTGGTAGAGCAACTGACTTGTAATCAGTAGGTCATCCGTTCAACTCGGATAGTCGGCACCACTTTCCTTTTACCGGAAGTGACTTAGTAAAGAATTTTCGTGGAGGGGTTCCCGAGCGGCCAAAGGGATCAGACTGTAAATCTGACGGCTCAGCCTTCGCTGGTTCGAATCCAGCTCCCTCCACCACTTTATTCTTGACGGTTAGAGGTAGTTTAAGAACAGGTTTCTATGCGGGCATCGTATAATGGCTATTACCTCAGCCTTCCAAGCTGATGATGCGGGTTCGATTCCCGCTGCCCGCTCCAGACTCTGGTGTTGCTGATATAGCTCAGTTGGTAGAGCGCACCCTTGGTAAGGGTGAGGTCGGCAGTTCAAATCTGCCTATCAGCACCAGTATCGAGAACTCATCTTAATTTCTTCCTTTATCTGTCAGAAAAAACTATTTGAAATTTGAAAAAATTAAATTAATCTACCCTCGGTGGATTATTTTCATATGTAATCTAGATACACAAAACTGATAGGTTCCGTCATGGCAAAAGAAAAGTTTGAACGCGTAAAACCGCACGTAAACGTAGGTACAATCGGCCACGTTGACCACGGTAAAACTACCCTAACTGCAGCAATCACTAACGTACTTGCAAAAGTATACGGTGGTGTAGCGAAAGACTTCGCATCAATCGATAACGCTCCAGAAGAGCGTGAGCGTGGTATCACAATCTCAACTTCACACGTTGAGTACGATACACCAACTCGTCACTACGCACACGTAGACTGTCCAGGACACGCCGATTATGTTAAAAACATGATCACGGGTGCTGCTCAAATGGACGGCGCAATCCTAGTAGTTGCTGCGACTGACGGTCCTATGCCACAAACTCGTGAGCACATCCTACTTTCTCGTCAGGTTGGTGTACCTTACATCATCGTATTCATGAACAAATGTGACATGGTTGACGACGAAGAGCTACTTGAGCTAGTTGAGATGGAAGTTCGTGAACTTCTTTCTGAGTACGACTTCCCAGGTGATGACCTACCTCTAATCCAAGGTTCTGCGCTTAAAGCGTTAGAAGGTGAGAAAGAGTGGGAAGACAAAATCGTTGAGCTTGCAGAAGCACTAGATTCTTACATCCCAGAGCCAGAGCGTGACATCGATAAGCCATTCATCATGCCTATCGAAGACGTATTCTCAATCCAAGGCCGTGGTACAGTTGTAACTGGTCGTGTTGAAGCTGGTATCATCAACGTGAATGACGAAGTTGAAATCGTAGGTATCAAAGAAACTACGAAGACAACGTGTACAGGTGTTGAGATGTTCCGTAAGCTTCTAGACGAAGGTCGTGCGGGTGAGAACATCGGTGCACTTCTACGTGGTACTAAGCGTGAAGACGTTGAACGTGGTCAAGTACTAGCTAAGCCTGGTTCAATCACTCCACACACGAAGTTCACTTCAGAAGTATACGTACTTTCTAAAGATGAAGGTGGTCGTCACACGCCATTCTTCAAAGGTTACCGTCCACAGTTCTACTTCCGTACAACTGACGTAACAGGTGACGTACAGTTACCAGACGGCGTTGAAATGGTAATGCCTGGTGATAACATCAAGATGACTGTAGAATTAATCGCTCCAATCGCGATGGACGAAGGTTTACGCTTCGCTATCCGTGAAGGTGGCCGTACAGTTGGTGCTGGTGTTGTTGCAACTATCGTTGAGTAATATCAACAGATAGAGCTTCACAGCTTATAAAAAGGTCGCCTAGGCGGCCTTTTTTAATGCCTAACAGAAAGTTTTGGCTACTGCTCGATAAATTTATTGAGCTCATCTCTTAAGTGCGAGGGTTTGAGGTTATTAGTCATAGCATTCGCCACTTTACTATCACCATTGGATTCTAGCATTTGGATGCGCTGTGCCAGAGTCGTCGCTAATTGGGTTTTTCCCAACTGCTTGGCGCGGAAAAATTGCGCCACCAACGCACTCGCTGAAAGATTTTTAACGTACTCATTTGCATCATTTAATAATAGCTTTTGAAAATAGTCGGCTAGTTTAGGTGAAACTGCATCTAAGTGAGATAAATTCTCCAATGCTTGAATGCGTATCTTAGGCTCGTTTGTATACTCACTGATGCTTATCATGGCATCAATGGCCGAAGATTCCTGTGTATCATCCAGGTCTCGTCTCAGCATACCTAAGGTCATTCTGAGTTGTCCATAAGCTGCTAGGCGATCATCGTCGGTATTACTCATGTTTAATAACGCTGTAAATGCATCATTAATCGATTTATTCGCGTAGTTCGGATCGGCTTTTATACGCTGTCGATAATCTTCAGGTAGTTGTCGGAACCAATTTACGGAAGGATTTCTTTTCGTTGCTTCTGCGATACGTGCTTTTTCACGCTCTTCGATGACTTGTTTTACTTTTGATTCGATAAACGAAGGCTCAATCGTGGGCGTACTATTTTCAAGCTCGTTAATGCGTGTCTCTAAGTCAAGAATATATCCGTGTAGAGCAACGAGGTTTTCTCTATCTTGTTTAGGAATAATTGAATCATCGATAGTAAAGGGAAGTGAACTAGAAGCACGTTGCTTATCCACACTGAAATGGTTGTAAATCGTTAGTCCAAGCGCAGTGCTTGCCAAAACAAGTGCAATATTTCCTTGCCAAGTCGACATATCACATCATCCAAGTTGCTTTGTAATACCAGCAGATTAAAGCAGGCAGTTAGTATTATCAATCACTTGTACGGATAAAAACAAAAAGCGCAGTGAGTACTGCGCTTTGATTAGTGATTAAAAGTTAGTGCGCTTTTGCATACGCCTCAGCTTGTTGCCAAACACGTAGCATATTGCCACTTAGAATCTTTTTAATATCTTTATTGCTGTAGCCTCTATCCATAAGCCCTTGAACAAGGTTAGGGTAGCTTGCTACATCTTTTAAGCCAGTAGGTAGAGAGTCGCCTACACCATCGTAGTCAGACCCAATACCAACATAATCAATACCAATGAGCTCAACGACATGGTCGATGTGATCTAGCACCTGCTCAAGGCTTGCATAAGGGAATGGGTTTTTAGCACGATAAGCTGCGTCAAAATCTTTGCTTAGCTTAGTACCGTCTTTTTTCTTATCGGCTTTTGCAGATTTTAGTTGGTCATACCAAGAGCCAGCTTGTGCTGTCACAAAGCTTGAACCAAAGTTGATTTGAATAACGCCGCCATTCTTTTTCAGTGCCAATAGCATGTCATCATTCATATTACGCTCAAAGCCAGGCGTATATTTACGCAGTGAAGAGTGTGATGCAATCACAGGTACTTTTGAAATTTCCATTACTTGATAAAATGCATCATCAGAAATATGTGAAACATCTACCAACATACCTATGTTATTCATTTCTTTGACTAACTCTTTACCGAATGGGCTCAGGCCTTTCCATTTACGGCGGATATCATAAGATGAGTCAGAAATATGGTTGCTCTGTGAGTGTGCAAGGGTGATGTAGCGCACACCACGATCATAAAAATGCTTAAGGTTTTTCATCTCACCTTCAATCGGCGAGCCGTTTTCCATACCCATTGCAATCGACATTTTGCCTTGTTTAAACTGTGCTTTGATATCAGCGGTTGAATCTGCAATAGCAAACTTATCAGGGGCACGTTGCACAATGGCTTCCATGCTATCAATCAGCTGATTAGCAAGTTGGTAGCTTTTCCCTTTGCCTTCAAATTCTAGGTTTGCTGGAATATAAATCGACATGAAAGGAGCGTTTAAACCACCTTGTACTGCGCGTGGGTAGTCAAAGTCGCCGTCATCGGTGGCTTTTGTTACATCAGCCCACTTATTATGAATGCGATAAGGCACATCGATATGGGTGTCAATTAAAATAGTGTCTTTTGCCAGTTTTATGGCTTTGTCTGATGCAGTAGCCTGTTCAGCGTGTGCTTGGCTAATTAAAGCCAGCGAAACGGCGGCAACCAATGAGCTTAGTTTTTTCATTTTTAATGGCTCTTTAAGTTAAAAAGCCATTGTGAAGGGTTACAGTATAACTTACAAGTTTAGTCGTTAAACGACGCTTGACACTCAGGATCAGCTTGCAGAGCAACGAATTCAGCTTTCGATATTATTGTTACTGATTCATGTAACTCAGAAAAAAACACCATCGCTTCACCACTTTTAAGCTGTTGATGAACCTGCGCAACTTTATTTTCAATACTTACCTCTTGCTCACCATAATCGGTGCCTTCACGTAGCACATAACTTTCAATTAAGTTATATAGCGTGTCTTTATCAATTTGTTCATGAGGGATGATCATAACTGCTCTTTTTTAACGATCTGTGTGAAGTAGCTAGGCACTATGTGCTCTAACCAATAAACAGGCTTAAATGGGTTATTACCACTAATAAAGCCTACGTGCCCGCCTTTGTCTGACACTCGCAGAGTAACATAGTCACTGACATCTGTACCATTAGGCACAGCTTTTACTGATAGCATGGGGTCATCTTTAGCATGTACAATTAGGGTCGGTGTTGCGATTGTTTTTAGATAAGGTTTAGCGCTGGCTTGTTGATAATAATCTTCTGCCCCTGAAAAGCCATGTAAGGGGGCGGTTAGCATGTCATCAAACTGCCATAAGTCGTTAATTGATTTTAACTTTTCAGGTGTGAGATTTATTTGTTGCTGAATTTGTGGCAACTTTCTTTGCATTGATTTTTTCATGCGATCAAGCAGGTATTTTTGGTATATCTTGCACAAACTTTTACGAATAATTTCACACGAGGCAGACAAGTCAAATGGCGCCGATACTACCGCAGCGCCAGTTAAGTGTGAGGATTTGCCTTGTTCACCTAAGTATTTAGCTAAGACATTGCCACCTAAAGAAAAGCCGACGGCAAATAATGGGCGAGAAGGAAATTTACCTTTCAAATAATTAATAAAAAAGCGCAGGTCTTCAGTTTCACCACTATGATAGGCACGAGCCAATCGATTAACTTCCCGTGAGCAGTTGCGAAAATGCATAAGCACAACCGCAAACCCTTGCTGCTTTAGTTTTTTCATCATGCCCTTGGCATAAAAGCTATTTATATTGCCTTCAAGCCCGTGCAATACAATTGCCAGTGGTGCTTGGTCATTGTGGGGGTGTGCCCATGCAAGTTCTA
This sequence comes from Pseudoalteromonas sp. N1230-9, assembly GCF_032716425.1. Taxonomy (NCBI): domain Bacteria; kingdom Pseudomonadati; phylum Pseudomonadota; class Gammaproteobacteria; order Alteromonadales; family Pseudoalteromonadaceae; genus Pseudoalteromonas; species Pseudoalteromonas sp. N1230-9. Next base: position 3,490,349 of record NZ_CP090419.1, on the reverse strand, counting down.
AGAAATCACCATCTGGAGTGTTAAGTGTCGATAAGTTGTAACGTGTTTTATGAAAAGGGCGAAAAAAGCGCGGCATTATGGTTTGTAAATGGCGATTGCGCATCCACCACGCAGGTTTAAACTCAGGTAACATAGTTGACACTTTAAAGACAAAACAAGCGCCTATTGTAGCAAGTTTTTGCTTTTTTAGAACAGTTTAACGATTTTGGCTTATGCAAATAAAAAGCCCCTAAACAATAAAATTGGATAGGGGCTTTGTGCGTCGTGCTTAATTCTTACTTAGGAACTTCAGCGTCGTGTACTTTTTTAATGAAATACCCGACGTAAAAAAGGCATAAAACGATAACAACTGCCAAAATGCCAAATGACATAAATAAGACTGGGTCGCTAAAAAAATCTCTAAAGAATACGTTCATGGTTGTGCCTCCTAATGTCTATGGGTTAATCATAGGCTGGCTTGGCATAGCCTGACATGATCCAGATCAAGCTATTTTCCTGAAGCTACACAAGGCGATTTAGAAGTTGATTTGGATCAAGTTTGCTGAGTCTGAGTTATTAGTACTCGCCTTTATTCGAGCGAGAGCGTTATTTTATTGCTGTGAAATTTTATGGGGTAAGGTAGTGGTGATATGAGTTGGGTTTGCTAATCACCTTTATCTTATATACAACTTTAAATTATCTGCTTTTGGGTTTGATGTAAGTGTGCAAGTATTCACGCTATCAATGAGCATTTGCTGCTGTTGTTTTTCGAGCTTTAGTTCTGTACTGAGTAATTCTTTACGAATCGTGGCGTAGTCAGCAATGTCGACTTGATTGGCTTTTAGATAGCCGCGAGCCGTGCGTAGAGGTTTTAATACCAGCTCGTCAAACTCAACAATGCATAATTCAAGCTGATTAAGTTGAGATTTGTTTAAAGCAAGCTCAAGAGAGTCTAAATAATAAAGCAACAAGCACAAATTCACATTTTTGCCTTGCTGGCTTTGATAATCTAACAGCCGTGTTTGCATGCCTTCTTCATCATAAAGCCGGCACGCAAACTGCCAAAATGCTTCGCTATTAAGCGGTTTCATCGGCAAAGGCCTGTTCTTTTTCTTCGAGTTCTTCCAGCGCCATCAATAATTCTTCTTCAACGGCATTTAGTTTTGGGGTTAACTCAGCTTGCTTCGTTAGTAACTTTGTTAGCTTTGCTTTATTGTCGTCATTATATAAATCATTGTCGCCGAGTGCGGTTTCAACTTCATTAAGTTCTGTTGAGTACTTATCGAGCTGCTTTTCAAGCGTGTCGATTAGCTTTTTTAATGGCTGCACTGACTTTCTAAATTCAGCTTCTAAGCGCTTTTGTTCCTTGCGGTTTACACTTGAATGAGCTTTTGTTGCATTATCTTCTGGTGTTTTCGCCGCTTCTTTATTCGCATTTAGAAGCCACTGGTAATAAGCATCAAGGTCGTAGCCAAATTGTGTGACTTCGCCGTTATCAACAAGGTAATACTCATCGGCGGTATTTTTTAGCATATGGCGGTCGTGCGATACGGTAACCATCGCACCTTCAAATCCTTGCAGTGCCATTACAAGAGCATGTCGCATTTCTAAATCAAGGTGGTTGGTAGGCTCATCCAGTAAGAGTAAGTTGGGTTTTTGATATACCAACATCGCCAGCACTAAACGTGCTTTTTCACCCCCCGAAAATGGCGCAACTGGCTCAAGGGCTTTATCACCAATGAAGGCAAAGCCTCCTAAAAAGTCGCGCAGTGATTGCTCTGTTGCTTGCGGATTTAAACGTTGTAAATGCGTAACAGCACTGGCTGTTAAATCAAGAGACTCCAGTTGGTGCTGCGCAAAGTAACCAATATTTAAACCTTGATGCTGGAACACTTCGCCCGCTTGTGGGTCAAGTTCACCTGCTAACAGCTTGATAAGTGTAGACTTACCTGCACCATTTCGGCCAAGCAGGGCAATACGGCTACCAGGTACTAGGTTTAGCTTAATACTATGTAAAATAGTGATGTCGCCATAGCCCGCTTTGGCTTGGTCGAGTGTCATTAACGGGTTTGGCAGCGCAGTGGGTTCTGCAAATTCAAAATCGAAAGGAGAATCGGCATGCGCAGGCGCTAGTTTTTCCATTCGCTCTAAGGCTTTTACGCGGCTTTGTGCTTGTTTTGCTTTACTCGCTTTGGCCTTAAAGCGTGTAATAAACTTTTCTAGATGGGCTATTTGTTCTTGTTGCTTTTCGAACATAGCTTGCTGTTGCAGTAAACGCTCCGCTTTTTGGCGTTCGAATTGCGAGTAGTGGCCCTTGTAAACATTAATTTTTTGCTGATCGATGTGCCAAATTTGATCAACCACCGCGTCTAAGAATTCACGGTCGTGAGAAATCAGTACTAGGGTGCCAGTATAGGCGCGTAAAAAGCGCTCTAACCAGTATACGGCATCGAGATCTAAGTGGTTGGTTGGTTCATCTAACAGCAATAAGTCAGCGTCACGAATAAGTGCTTGAGCCAAGTTTAGGCGCATACGCCACCCACCTGAAAAGGCACTGACAGGGTTGCCTATTTGCTCATTACTAAAGCCTAAGCCATGTAGCAGTTCACCAGCTTTGGCTTCGATGCTATAACCTTGAATATGTTCAAGGCCGATATGCGCTTTGGCTTGTGCTGCGCCATCGTCATTTTTTTCAGCTTCGCGGAGTGCGATTCTGAGCGCATAATACTCAGGGTGGCCTTGCAAAACATAATCAAGCGCACTTATTTCCAGTGCCGGTGTTTCTTGTTTAACAGAGGCGATGGACCAATCTTTAGGGATGCTGCACTCACCCGCATCGAGCTGCAACTCAGACTTTAGCAAACTAAACAGTGTTGATTTACCACAACCATTAGCCCCAACAAGACCAACTTTATGTTCAGGGAAAAGTGTGGCGCTGGCTCCTTTAAGGAGTGCTTTACCACCACGAAGTAGTTCGATTTCTGAGATTTGGATCATTGAAAAATACTATGCTGAGTCCTAGTTAAGTTGCGTTATCATAACACGGATCCTATAAGGCTTCGCAATCGTATCAAACAGAGAATTATTAGGCTAAAATAGCGGCCTACATGCCACGGGAGATCACTTATGAGACAAAAAAAACGCTTTATTGCTGGTGCGTCATGCCCAGAATGTGGGGCTATGGATACCATGATGCTTTATAAAGAGCATGATGTCGAAAAAGTGGAGTGCGTACAGTGTGGCCATAAAATGACCCAGCCAGAGAAGGCTGTGCAAGCTTCAACACGTCAATTTGAGCAGGTAATTGGGGTATTTAAGCCGGGTGATTAACCCGGCCATTATTGTATGCTTAGTAATGTGGCGGAGGCGGCTCTTGTAACTGTGACATAAGAGAAGGCTGTTGCGCCTCTTTAATTTTTTCTGCGAGCAACTCGGTTTGGCGCTTCATTTTTGCCAATTGCTGTTGGTGCGCTTTAAGCTCATCATTCAATATTTCAATTGTTTCATCTTGAAACGCGACTTTCGCTTCAAGTTCCATGAGACGATCTTCAATTGTATTCATTCGATTCTCTTAAATTAAAACTTTCAGCGAATCCGCTGGAGCTTTCGGTTAATAACGCTTGGTTGTTATCAGTAAACGCAACATCTAACACCACGGCTGATTTCGGGCGACTTCCTTCCCGAGGGAGTACTTGCCACGTTTGTAATTTTTTACCTGAGTCCAGTTGCCATAAATCCACGAGTCGATTCGGTGAACCGGTTGCAATTAAAGTGCCTTGATCATTAAAACGCACAGCGGTAAAAATTTTCTGACGCGCAATATACGCCAGTTTGCTAACAAGATCACCTGTAGTCAGTTGCCATACATTTGCTTGCTTCATACTATCTGCTGTAAATGCATATCGACCCTGTGGATCAAGCGCAACCTGAGTGACACGAGTTGGGTGATTAAAGCGGTGGATTACTTGCCCTGTGCGAGTATCCCAAAAGTAAGCTACGTAATCATTTGAGCCACTAATTGCATAGTGGCCATTGGGAGATAGATCAACAACGTTGACTTTTTCTTGATGACCGAGGAACTCTATACGCCTTCCGGTTTCTAAGTCGAGGTAAACGACTACACCGTCGGCGCGGCCATATAAAACGCTACGCCCTTGGTTACTTATGGCGATATCTCTAATAGTTGAGGCATGTATCTTATAGTAGCCCGTGTTTTCACCAGTGCTAATGTCCCACACTGCAAATGTGGACTTTTCAGCGGTGACTGCATGGCTATTGTCGTAAGAGATTGCCACTGTATGAACAAGACTATCTTGAGCTTGTTGTTGAAACCATTGGTATTTTAATACCTGCTGTTGATTATCCCACAGCGCGACCCCATGGTGTATTGATGAGATCAAGCTGTATTTGCCATCATGCGAAAGAGCAGATGCAAACGCACCTTTAGCCGCATGTTCATATCGTTCAGCGGATTGCTCATGTTGCTCAGTGCACGCAACAACTAAGCCAAAGCTTAGTAGATATAAAAAAGTACGAAATATCGACATATTACAGGTATTTCCCCTTAACTCTTAGTGATTGAGAGGTTAGACTAGGGCTCGTTAAAAGCCAAGGTTGTTAGTCTAATCACTAGATTATGCGTTTGCATGAAGTTTAGTTATTAGACAAGCAGCCTACCATAATAGGTCGTTAACCTTTAACTAGTAATAATACAATAATTGACAACTGCAAAGTGTGTCGGAGATATAAAATGAGAAAGACGATTAAATTGTCATTGATTGCAGCGTCAGTTTTAGCGCTAACAGCTTGTAATCAAGAAGCAAAAAAAGAACAGCAAGCTGAAGTTAAACTAGAGACTGAAGCACAACAACAAGCCTACGGTATCGGTGCATCTGTTGGTAACTTCTTAAACCAAGATTTAGCTGATAAAAAAGAGCTAGGTATTGAGTTAGACGAAGCGCTATTAAAGCGTGGCTTTGAAGATGCCCTTGCTGGTAACGCTAAACTAGACGATGAAAAAATTCGTGAAGTGTTAACTGCGCTTGATCAAAGCATGCGTACTAAGCAAGAAGAAAAAGCAAAAGTAGAAGCTGAAAAAAGCAAAGCCGAAGGTGAAAAATTCTTAGCTGAAAACGCGAAGAAAGAAGGTGTTACTGTTACTGAGTCTGGCTTACAGTACGAAGTGATCACCGAAGGTGAAGGCGAAAAGCCAGTAGCAACTGACGTTGTAAAAGTACATTACAAAGGTACTTTACTTGATGGCACTGAGTTCGATAGCTCATACTCACGTAACGAACCAACAACTTTCCCACTTAATCGTGTGATCCCAGGTTGGACTGAAGGTTTACAATTAATGCCAGTTGGCTCTAAGTACAAGTTCACAATCCCATCTGAACTTGCATACGGTGAGCGTGATCTTGGTAAGATTCCTGCTAATTCAACATTGGTTTTTGAAGTAGAATTACTTGAAATCCAAGACGAAGAAAAAGCAGCTGCTGCAGAGTAATTTATTACTCAGAAGAAAAGGGCCTCATGGCCCTTTTTTTGTACTTTTACTCATCTAGCTAAATGCAGCTTCCCTCATTTTAAGCGTACCCTTGTTAGCATCAAGTTCAATTAACGCACCCACAGGTAAAATAAATTGGCGTTTAATATGGCCTATCATTGCACCGCGATAAGCGGGAATGCCTAATGGTTTAATATAGTCTGCAAAAATATCATCAAGTGTTAACGAGCCATAACCACGACCAGGCTTGCACTCATTACAATCACCAAATACAAAACCCGCAATCTTATCAAGTGCACCCATGAGCTTTAATGTGCTCATCATACGGTCAATTCGATACGGTGCTTCATCAATATCTTCTAAAAACAAAATGGCCCCGTTAAAGTCGGGAAGGTAATTAGAACCCGCCAAAGCGGTGAGTACTGTCAAGTTTCCACCGATTAAGCGACCCGTCGCCTTACCTGCTGTGATAGTTTGAGTCAGGTACTTGGTATTTACCAGCTCATCGTCTGCTTTGGGTAAATTTTGATAATGCATGTGCTTTCGTGCTTCGAACAGGCTTTTAAATTGCTCTACATGAAATGGATTCCACTCACTAGATGCGTTTGGACCATGAAAACTAATCATGCCAGTTTTGGCAAGCAGTGCGTTATGTAAAGCGGTGATATCTGAGTAGCCCATGAGCGGCTTAGGGTTGTTGCGGATCATGGTGTAGTCGAGCAAAGGTAAAATACGGGCTGCGCCTGAACCACCACGCAAACAAAAAATAGCACCGACATCCGTATCGCTAAACAAGTTATTTAGATCGTTGGCTCGCATAGCATCTGTTCCAGCTAAATGCCCTCGTCTTGCTAGAATATTAGGTGCCAGCCTTGCTTTATAACCCAGTGCTTCAATCACCCCTTTTGCTAGTATGATATCAGCATGCTCGGCGGTTGCCGCAGAAGGACTACAGACACCGATAGTGCCTCCCTTTGTGAGTGCTTTTGGCTTAATTAAAGTGTGGCCACTGCTATTCTGTGCGCCAATTAGGGGAGCTGATGTTAGGCTTGCACCTGCTGCAAGAATTGAAAGTGACTTTAAAAATGACCGTTTATGCATGGCGAACCTCATGTTTTTATAGTATGAGTATCGCATCTAAATATTTATTTCAAATATTTTTATCTGAATGGAATAATTGATTCTTTAAAGAAAGGCAAAAAGAGGCATTCAGCAGAGAATTTACTCTCTGCTGCTATGAAGTTGCACTAGCTAGTATGATTTGAATATAAGTTATCGATTAACTCATCTTCTAATTCAAAGCGTAGCTCAAGTGCTTCGCCTAGGGCAGATAAGTCTTTATCAAACTCATCCAGTAAATCATCTTTATCTACTTCAGCATATTTATCGTTAAAGTCGAGAGCAATGTCAGTTGTTTCTGAAATACGTGGGTAAAGTGCACTGGCAAGCTTTTGGCTTTCTGGGCCTTTCTCTTCACATGCTTTTGCAATGTCATCGTAAATTTCAAAATGACCAGCAGATAAGTAGTCCATTAAAATTTGACAAAAATTTTGGATTTGTAGTTGATCTGGAAGGGCATGATCTTTCTTTTCATACGGTGAAAAGCCCGCTATACGGCAGAACAGCACAAGTAGCTCTTGGCGCTCTGTGAGCCACTTATCGATAACAGAGTGGCTTCCACCCCATTTTTGTTGAGCTTTTTCCAAACGCGTCAGCATATTTCATCTCCTCGCTGAGTTGGTTTCCTTTCTATATAAAAAGGAAATATGACACAAAGATCAACTAATTCTTCGTGTTTAGTTACAACAAACTGTTAAAAGCCAACCTAGAAACATAAGACAGCATGTTGCTATATGAAATGCGTGCCGTAATAGGTTAGGTTAATTTTTACTTTAACAGCAGTGTATGGGAAATAATTAAAAACTACTAGTGTTAATTTTTAACGTTGAAAATACTGAGGTGATTGTATAAATCAATGATTCAGAAAAGAAAAAACCACCAAAATTGGTGGTTTAATTCTTTTTCTAGACTTGTTAAAACAAGCTTTCTTATTGTTATGGGAAGATTTTTGTTCTTATTGTTATAAGATTTTTATTATTGTTTTTGTTAACGCGGGATAAGTTATACCAAGCTTTTTTCTTTGTTGCAAATTTATTAATGGAAAGTTTTAAAAATATTTTGTTTTCGTATAAAACCTGCTCTATTTGTTGGGCAGAGCCTAAAAATCGTGATCTATATCTAGGCTTGGTTATCTATCCATAGTGGGGCGCGTAATATGGTGATACAATCACCAGCAAAATTTCATTCAGTTCTAGGATCTATACGCATGAGCGAATTAAAAAACGACCGTTATTTACGTGCACTACAAAAACAACCTGTTGATGTCACTCCGGTATGGATGATGCGCCAAGCTGGCCGTTATTTACCTGAGTACCGTGCTACACGTGCCCAAGCAGGCGACTTTATGAGTTTATGTAAAAACGCTGAACTTGCTTGTGAAGTAACGTTACAGCCTTTACGTCGTTATCCGCTTGATGCTGCAATTCTATTTAGTGATATTTTAACTATTCCAGATGCAATGGGTTTAGGTCTGTATTTTGAAACGGGTGAAGGTCCTAAATTTGAGCGCCCGATTTCTTCATTAGCTGATGTTAAAAAAATCCCAAATATCGATCCAACTGATGAGCTTGGTTATGTGATGAATGCGGTAAGTACGATTCGTCGCGAATTAAAAGGTGAAGTACCGCTAATAGGTTTCTCTGGTTCACCTTGGACACTTGCCACTTACATGGTTGAAGGCGGAAGCAGCAAAACATTCGGTAAAATCAAAAAAATGGCGTTTGCTGAGCCACAAACACTGCACCTATTACTTGATAAATTAGCTGACTCAGTCATTGACTATTTAAACGCGCAAGTTAAAGCGGGTGCGCAATCGTTAATGGTATTTGACTCATGGGGTGGAGTATTAAGCCCACGTGATTACAATGAGTTTTCATTACAATACATGCATAAGATTGTTGATGGCTTAATTCGCGAGCATGATGGTCGCAAAGTACCTGTAACACTGTTTACTAAAAATGGCGGTCAGTGGATTGAAGCAATCGCGGCGACGGGCTGTGATGCTGTAGGTCTAGATTGGACAATTAATATTGGTGATGCAAAGCGTCGTGTTGGCGATAAAGTAGCACTACAAGGGAACATGGACCCCGCCATGCTACATGGTACGCCTGAGCGTATTCGCCAAGAAGTAGCGACTATTCTTGAAGACTTTGGTACAGGCTCTGGCCATGTATTTAACCTAGGTCATGGTATTACACCTGATGTTGACCCAGAAAACGCAGGTGTATTTATCAACGCGGTTCATGAATTCAGTGGTAAATACCACAAATAAGCAAAAGCTAATGACGAAAAAGCCCGCGTTATTAAGCGGGCTTTTTTTATTTACTTAAACAAACGATTTAAACCATTTAATGCAGCTACGCGATAGGCTTCAGCCATAGTTGGGTAGTTAAACGTGGTATTCACAAAGTAATCAATGTTATTGCCGCCGTTCTTTTGCTCCATAATCGCTTGGCCGATGTGAACAATTTCAGAGGCACGCTCGCCAAAGCAATGCACACCGAGCACTTCTTTGGTATCAACATGGAATAAAATCTTTAAACTACCTACCTCAGTGCCTGCTATTTGTGCCCGCGCTAAATGTTTAAATTGGGCACGACCCACTTCGTATGGAATTTTAGCTGCGGTGAGCTCTTGCTCGGTTTTACCCACTGAGCTCATTTCAGGAATAGTATAAATCCCTGCCGGTATATCAATAATCAATTTTTCTTCGCAGTTACCACAGGCAATAGCATCAGCGGCGATTCGCCCTTGATCAAATGCCGCACTAGCAAGGCTTGGATAGCCAATAACATCACCAACAGCATAAATGTTATCGACTTCTGTTTGGTAAGTTTCATTCACTTTAAGCTGGCCACGACCATCTGCTTTTAGGCCAACAGCATCAAGGTTTAATGTATCGGTGTTACCCGTACGACCATTAGCAAACAAAATACAGTCTGCTTTAACTCGCTTGCCTGATTTTAAGTGCATCACAACACAATCATCGCGAGTTTCTACTCTATCAAATTCTTCGTTATGACGAATAACAATACCGCTGTTCCAAAAGTGATAGCTTAGTGCATCTGAAATTTCTGCATCCATAAAGGCAAGTAGGCGGTCGCGGGTATTTACTAGATCAACTTTTGCGCCTAAGCCTTTAAAAATAGAAGCGTATTCACAGCCAATCACACCTGCACCATAAATCAGTACGCGATGTGGGTCATGTTCAAGGCCTAAAATCGTGTCACTGTCGTAAATACGTGCATGATTAAAGTCAACGCCAGGTGGACGATATGGGCGAGAGCCTGTAGCAATGACAATTGTTTGCGCGGTGAGTGTTTCGTGCGAACCATCAAGGTGTGTAATTTTAATTGTGTGCTTGTCAACAAACTCAGCATCACCCTGATACATATGAATGCGGTTACGGTCATAAAAGCTACTACGTAAACTTGACTGCTTAGATATGACATTACTAGCGTGACGCAAAATATCAGGGAAAGTTAAGCGGTTCGGACGTTCGCTAATATTAAATAGCGGGTTTGCTTTATATTCAATGTAACGGCTTACAGAATGACGTAATGCTTTTGACGGAATAGTGCCCCAGTGCACACAGCCGCCGCCTACTGCTTCTTGGCGCTCAATGACAGCGACTTTCTTATTACTTTTAGATAGGTTCATGGCGGTACCTTCACCGCCAGGACCTGTCCCTATGATGATCGCATCATATTGATAAGATGGAGTATCTTTTTGCTTTACTTGTTGTTTGGCCACAGCCGCTCCTATATTAACTAAAAGAGGCTTTTAATAACCTCGCATTTAGTGCAAGCCAAGCCTGCTTTTGGTTTTCCCAAGCGGCTTCAAGCTCATGATATTGTGTCATTAATGCTGATTTTTCGCATTGTTTCATCATGTTATTCTTTTTGATTTCTAACACGCGTTTTTGCAGGGCACAGAAGTGTTGCAGTTTTTTCAGCAGTAAATCGTACTCAGATTGTAATAATGTAAGCTTATCTTGCGCTAAAGGCAATTTTGCAAGGCGGCCTTGGGTTTTATTCATCAAGGTTTCTGCTTTGGCTTTTTCAATGCGCTCGACTGGTGTACGTTTTAATTTTGATGCAAGACCGACAGATGCGAGCGTGCGGATCATCCATTTGGTTGGATCATAGTGATACCATTTAATACCATTACGATAGTCACTGGCAAAAATATGGTGGAAATTATGATAGCCCTCACCATAAGTGAATAACGCTAAAAAACCATTATCGCGTGCGGTATTTTTTTCGGTGTATGGACGAGACCCCCATATATGGGCAACTGAATTTATAAAAAAGGTAAAATGCTGGCTTAATACTAAACGTAACAACCCTGCAAGTAGTAACATCCCCCACACATCACCGACCATTAACCCAAGTAAAAGAGGAATACCAATATTGGTCGCTAATACTAATTTCATGTAGTGGCGGTGTTGCCACATAACGACTTTATTTTTCTGTAAGTCACGGCAATTACTATAATTTCCGTATTCCTCTCCTTGATAGTCTCGCAGCATCCAACCTATATGGCTGTACCAAAAGCCATTTGTTGCGGCATAAGGGTCTTTGATTGGATCATCAACTTGACCATGATGAATACGGTGGTCGCTACTCCAGTGAAGCGCACTATTTTGCAGCGCAAATGCACCACCAAGGGCGAATATAAATTCAATCACAGGGTGTGCATCATAGGCTTTGTGTGCCCATAAGCGGTGGTAACCTGCGGTGATAGATAATCCTGCGTAAAACATGCAAGCAACAAAAGCTATCCATTGCACAGTGGTGTATCCGTAACTAAATCCATACCAAGGAACAAGTGTAATTGCGGCCAAAAATGTCAGGCTAAAAAATAACACATTGGTCCAAATAATCGGTGGTTTCTTCATCATAATAAATCTCGGCGTACAGTTGTACGCTAAAATAGTGTTTCAAACTCTTCGCGTCAAGTATTAGACTGTCTCATTAACTTAAAAATCATTAAAAGTTCACCTTGGGAGTTTTCATGTCGGGTGTTAGAGCGCAACAGAAACAAAAAACACGACAAGCACTAATCGAAGCTGCATTTAATCAATTGAGTGCCGATCATAGCTTTTCTAATTTAAGTTTACGTGAAGTTGCTCGTGAAGCAGGGATTGCGCCAACCTCTTTTTATCGCCATTTTAAAGATATGAATGAACTTGGCTTGACCATGGTTGATGAAGCGGGGTTAACGCTTCGCCAGTTAATGCGCCAAGCACGTCGGCGTATTGAAAGTGGTGGCAGTGTCATTACTACATCGATTGTCACTTTCATGGAATTTATTGATAACTCAAGTAATCAATTCAGGTTGTTATTGCGTGAACGCTCAGGTACTTCAAAAGCGTTTCGTGCCGCGGTTGCTCGCGAGATAAAACATTTCATCTTGGAGCTTGCACATTACCTTGAAAGTGAAACGCCATGCGATGCCACCCATGCCTATATACAAGCGGAAGCGATGGTCACTTTAGTATTTAACGCAGGGGCAGAGGCGCTTGATATTGAAGGGCAGCAACGTGAAGAGTTGGTAGAACGTGTTATTTGGCAATTACGTTATATAGCGCGTGGTGCATTATTGTATGTTAGGGATAACGGTGGAAATGAAAAAAGTTAATCTAAGCAGGCCGTAAGCGTTAAGTACTTTTTCTAACGACAACTAACCATTAAATTGTTATTTTTATCCTTTTTTTGTTTGTTTTGTGAATTTTTATTTCTATATTTGCGTCTTTATATTGTTCTTAGTGAAAAAAATATGCTTGCAAGAGTGTGTGCTGGGTGTTAAAAATACAGCTCACTGAACACACATTTAGAAAATTAAGATGCAAATGACACGTTTAATTACATTAACACTGAACCTCTTACTGCTTAAGCAAGTAGGTGGGGCTTAGTGTATTTGCATTTGTAAATATTATAAAACCCCGCAAACGCGGGGTTTTTTTTATCTCGCTAATGGGTCATTGGGAACGAGGACAATTTATGAAAGATAAAGTTTGGATTTTTGATACAACGTTACGCGATGGTGAGCAAGCATTAAAAGCAAGCCTAACCGAAGATGACAAAATTCAGCTTGCGCATACCATTAGCCGTTTAAATGTGGATGTAATGGAAGTCGGTTTTCCGGTATCTAGCCCCGCAGACTTTCGCTCAGTACAGCGTATTGCAACTGAGGTGAAAGGGCCGATTATTTGTGGTTTAGCACGTGCTGTAGCAAAAGATATTGAAGCCTGTGGTGAGGCACTTCGCCCTGCTGAGCAAGGCCGTATTCACACCTTTATCGCAACTAGTCCATTACACCTTGAACACAAATTACGAATGAGCTTAGACGATGCAACAGCGATGGCTGTTAAGTCGATTAAGCTTGCGCGTAACTACACGGATGACGTTGAGTTTTCGTGTGAAGATGCAGGTCGTACACCGCATTGGGATTTATGCCGCATCGTTGAAAGTGCTATTGATGCGGGTGCATCAACAATTAACTTACCTGACACCGTAGGTTATGTAACGCCAGACGAATACGCTGCGATGATCCATCACTTAATGAACAATGTGCCAAACATCGACAAGGCGCGTTTAAGTGTGCATTGCCACAACGATTTAGGTTTAGCGGTTGCTAACTCAATCGCAGCGGTACAAGCCGGTGCTCGCCAAATAGAATGTACCATTAATGGTATTGGTGAGCGTGCAGGTAACTGTTCGCTTGAAGAAGTGTCGATGATCATGAAAATGCGTGAAGATCACTTAAAAGTGCATACCGATATTCGCAGTGAAGAAATTTACCGTGCTTCGCGTCAAGTCGCGAAGATTTGTAATATGCCAGTACAACCAAACAAAGCAATTGTTGGTGAAAATGCCTTTGCACACAGCTCAGGGATCCACCAAGACGGCGTATTAAAAGCGCAAAACACTTACGAGATTATGTCGCCAGAAAGTGTCGGTGTACCCAATAACCAATTAAACATGACTTCGCGTTCAGGTCGTCATGTTATTGAGCATCGTTTAGAAGAGCTAGGCTATCAAAAATCTGATTACGATATGGATAGCTTATACACCAGCTTCTTGGCATTAGCAGACCAAAAAGGCACTGTGTATGACTACGACTTAGAAGCGATGATTTACTTTAATCAAATCAAAGATAAAGACGAGAAGTACCAGCTTGAGTTTGTTAACTCTACGTCTAATTCGCAATCAGTGGCGAGCTCAACAATCGGCATGACAATTGATGGCGAGTCTAAGCAAGAGGCAGCAACAGGTAATGGCCCTGTAGAAGCATCGTTCTTAGCAATTGAGCGCTTAACGGGTATGTCGGTTGAAATGATTGAATATAACCTAGAAGCAACAGGCCAAGGTGCCAGCTCGCTTGGTCAAGTGAATATTATCGCTAAATACGATGGTCGCCCTTATCACGGCGCGGGCATTGCAGCGGATGTGGTTGAAGCGTCGGTACGCGCCATGATCCGCGTGTATAACTTAATTTATCGTGCACAAAAAGTGTCTGATTTAAAACAACAGAGGAAAGCAGGATGAGTCAATCGAATTACAGTATCGCAGTATTAGCAGGCGACGGGATTGGTCCAGAAGTTATGGCAGCAGCAGAAACCGTCTTGGATGCTGTAAGCGAAAAATTTGGTTTTACTTTGACTCGTCATCACCACGCGATTGGTGGCGCTGCCATTGATGAGTTTGGTCAGGCCTTGCCGCAAAGCACATTAAGTGCCTGTGAAAATGCCGATGCGATTTTATTTGGCTCTGTTGGTGGTCCTAAGTGGGAAAACTTACCACCGAATGAGCAACCAGAGCGAGCGTCTTTGTTGCCACTGCGTAAGCATTTTGGTTTGTTCTGTAATTTACGCCCAGCACAATTATTACCTGCACTAAGTGCTGCGTCACCGCTGCGTGCAGATATCAGCGCACAAGGCTTTGATATCTTATGTGTGCGTGAGCTAACAGGCGGTATTTATTTCGGTGAAAAAGGTCGTAGTGGCGAAGGTGAGCAAGAAGTTGCTTTCGATACACAAACATATTCACGTAAAGAAATTGAGCGTATCGCTCGTTTTGCCTTTGAAGCCGCTAAGCTGCGTAGTAATCATGTTACCTCGGTTGATAAAGCGAATGTGTTAGCGTCAAGTGTACTTTGGCGAGAGGTAGTCACTGAAGTCAGTAAAGACTACCCAGAAGTTAGCCTTGATTACATTTATGTTGATAACGCGGCGATGCAGTTAGTAAAACAGCCAAGTCAGTTTGATGTATTACTTTGCGATAATTTATTTGGTGACATTTTGTCTGATGAGTGCGCGATGATCACAGGTTCTATGGGCTTATTACCATCAGCGAGCTTAAATCAGTCTGGATTTGGTTTGTATGAACCTGCTGGTGGCTCAGCACCAGATATCGCTGGCAAAGGGGTTGCAAACCCGATCGCACAAATTTTAAGTGCTGCGCTTATGCTGCGTTATTCACTAGGGCAAGATGAAGCGGCGCGTACTATTGAAAAAGCGGTAGCAGAAGCGGTTGAAGCCGGTGTTGGTACGCCAGATATCTACCCAAATGCAGGGTACACCACTAGTGATGTTGCTGCGGCAATTGTGGCACGTATTTAATTAAAAAGTTGTTTGCGCTGAGCTCGTCACTCAGCGTAACTAAAATGAGGGAATAGCAAGTGGCCCAAACCTTATACGATAAAATCTGGCAAGCTCATGTAGTCGCCAACATTAACGATCAAACCGATTTACTTTATATCGACCGTCATCTAGTTCATGAAGTTACCTCACCGCAAGCCTTTGCTGGTTTACGTGAGAAAAACCGTAAAGTACGTTGCCCAGAAAAAACCTTTGCGACCATGGATCATAACGTTTCAACGAAAAGTCGTTCATTAGATGCTGCCAGTGAAGTGTCGAAAAACCAACTAATGGCACTGGATGCAAACTGCAAAGAGTTTGGTATTCAACTTTATGATTTAAATTCGATTAACCAAGGTATTGTGCATGTAATGGGGCCTGAGCAGGGCATTACCTTACCGGGCACAACCATAGTATGTGGCGACAGCCATACCTCTACCCATGGTGCATTTGGCGCACTAGCGCACGGTATTGGTACGTCAGAAGTTGAGCATGTTTTAGCCACTCAAACACTACAGCAGAAAAAAGCCAAGTCGTTAAAAATTCAAATTAATGGTCGCCTGCGCCCAACTGTTACTGCCAAAGATTTAATCATGGCTGTGATCGGTAAATTAGGCACTGCGGGTGGTACTGGCTATGTTGCTGAATTTTGTGGTGAAGGAATTGAAGCGCTGTCTATGGAAGCGCGCATGACACTTTGTAATATGAGTATTGAAATGGGCGCAAAAGCGGGTTTAATCGCACCAGATCAAACAACTTATGATTATTTAAAAGGTCGCCCATTTGCACCACAAGGTGCTGACTTTGATAGTGCCGTTGCCTACTGGAAAACACTAAAAACTGATGAAGGCGCAGAGTTTGATCATGTTGTTGAATTGGAGGCTGCTGATATTCAACCGCAAATTACTTGGGGTACCAGCCCTGAGCAAGTGATTGGCGTCGATGAATTCATTCCAGACCCTGAGCAAGAACCAGATTTAATCAAAGCTGATGCGATTCGTAGCGCACTAAAATATATGGGCTTAAAAGCCGGTGATAAATTGTCTTCAGCAACTGTTGATACCGTGTTTATTGGCTCATGTACCAATAGCCGAATTGAAGACTTACGTGCTGCCGCGCAAATTGTTGAAGGTAAGCAGGTTGCCGCGGGTGTTGAAGCACTGATTGTTCCAGGTTCTGGCCTTGTTAAAAAACAAGCCGAAGACGAAGGCCTTGCTGATATATTCAAAGCAGCTGGCTTTGAATGGCGTGAGCCAGGTTGTTCAATGTGCTTAGCAATGAATGACGACAGATTAGAAGCCGGTAAACGCTGTGCGTCGACATCAAATCGTAACTTTGAAGGACGCCAAGGTCGCGGTGGACGCACTCACTTAGTGAGCCCAGCAATGGCTGCGGCAGCGGCAATTCATGGTCGTTTTGTTGATATCAGAGGAGAAGCCTAATGAGTGTATTTTTTAGTGGCTTAATGGCCCCGTTAGATAAAAACAATGTTGATACTGACCAAATAATTCCAAAGCAATTTTTAACGTCGACCAGCCGTGATGGTTTTGATGCGGCGCTTTTTTACGATTGGCGTTATTTAGATAACGGTGAGCCAAACCCTGAGTTTATTTTGAATCGTCCTTGTTACCAAGGTGCGCAAATTCTGTTAACTCGCGACAACTTTGGTTGTGGTTCATCGCGTGAGCACGCGCCATGGGCATTAAAGCAATATGGTTTTGAAGTTATCTTAGCACAAAGCTTTGCCGATATTTTCTTTAATAACTGCGGTAATAACCAAATGCTTGCTATCGCATTACCAGCAGAAACGCTTGAGCAATTATTTGTGTTGAGTGAACAGCATGACGATATTCATATCGAAGTTGATTTAGAAAACCAACAACTTCGTAGCGATAAGTTTGACACTATTGACTTTGATATTCGTCATGACATTAAAGAGCGTTTATTAAGCGGCTTGGACTTTATCGGTGTGACTGAAACACTTAACAGCCAAATTGATGCCTTTGAAACTAAGCTTAAAGCTGAGCGCCCTTGGCAATAAAAGGTTTTATTACATGTGGAACCTAAACGCGGCGAAAGTCGCGTTTTTATTTGTTTCTAAAAAAGAAAGTTGTTAATTTGGTTGGCAAAATAACGAAAACAATAAATAACTATGTGGCCTCTTTCTCCTAAATCTATCGGCATCGTGATGGGTGTTCTTTACGGCATCAGCATACGCATTTTTCTTGAAGTTAGCGAAACGTTTAATTTCGGTAGCCTTGTTACTATTTCGTTTATGTTTTTAGTGCCTGTTGCTATCGGGTTTATACGGGTACATTTTGAATACAATCAGGTGCCTGTGATGACATACGGAAGAATGGCAGTGATCGCTTGGCAGCCTATTTTTATCTTCTTATTTGTGAGTGTTATTACTCTTTTAGAGGGCAGCATCTGCGTTGCAATGGCACTCCCTGCGTTTATGTTTTTTGCTAGTATTGGCGGTATGTTAGCAGGGCTATGTCATCGCCTTTGGGCAAAGAAAAGCAACAAAGCAGTGATGTCGGTAGCTTTGTTGCCGTTGATCCTTTCTCCTTTAGAACTCAACTTTTTACACTTATCGAAAACTTACGAAGTTAAAAATACGATTGTTATCAATGCGCCTGTTGATGTTGTGTGGCAACAATTAGCTAATGTTAGCCAAATCCACGAGAGCGAGTATCCGAGCTCATTTTCGCAATTAATTGGTATTCCTAGACCAATTCGAGCTGATATGAGTGGTGATGGGGTAGGTACAATAAGAACCAGTCAGTGGCAAAAAAATGTTGTATTCAAAGAAGTGATAACTGAGTGGAAGCCGAATGAGAAAATGCTTTATAAGTTTGATATAGACCCAGACTTAATTCCTGATAAGGCGCTCGATCAGCATGTGAAATTGGGCGGTGAATATTTTTCGCCGTTACATGGCGGTTATGAATTAGTTGTAAGTGGCAAGAATCAAACGCTGTTAAGCCTAAAAACGACTGTACTTGATAACACTAATTTTGGCATTTATTCGCGAGTGTGGGGAGAGGTGATCTTTCAGGATTTTCACAAATCACTTCTGAAGTTCATGAAATCGCGCGCCGAACATGACATACAACTAGCTACAAACCCGTCTTGATTATTTTTAGACAAGCAGTTTATCGTGATTGTTTTCTTTATTAGCTTTAAATCGCTAGGCTAGGGTTAAATTTTTTATTTTAGGAACACACCATGAAATACTTAGTGGCATCGATGCTCGTAGCAGCGTCATCAGTAGCGGCTGCGCGTCCAGCGCCGTTAGTATCTATTCCAAGCCATGATGGCTTTTTTAATAATATTGCTGCCTATTGTGGTAAAGCTTACGAAGGTAAAGTTAGCGTTGATAACGCGACAGGCCCCAGTTCATTTGCGGGTAAAAAGTTAGTGATGCATGTGCGTCGTTGTAATGAACGTGAATTGCAAGTGCCATTTCATGTAGGTGACGATGCGTCTCGTACTTGGATCATCACAAAAACAGGCAGTGGACTGAGTTTAAAGCACGATCATCGCCATAAAGATGGTAGCGATGACGACTCAACCATGTATGGGGGCCATACCCTTGATGCTGGTTTTGCTAATGCGCAGTCGTTCCCAGCTGATCAATATTCAAAAGAGTTGTTTGTGAACCAAGGTATTCCACAATCAATG
The DNA here is from genome assembly GCF_032716425.1 of Pseudoalteromonas sp. N1230-9. NCBI lineage: Bacteria > Pseudomonadati > Pseudomonadota > Gammaproteobacteria > Alteromonadales > Pseudoalteromonadaceae > Pseudoalteromonas > Pseudoalteromonas sp. N1230-9. Next base: position 3,471,414 of record NZ_CP090419.1, on the reverse strand, counting down.
GGTAATACGTGGCAAATGTATATTTATCCAAAGCAATTTACGTATCGCTTAGTGCGTGAAGGACGTGAGTTTCGCGTTGATTTTGACTTAACTAAACCTATTACGCCGCCAAGCGCGCCGTGGGGATATGAAGACTAGTACTATTTAGCTTCGTCTTCACACTGTAGAACAACCGTTAAAGGTGGCTGATAGGCACGTGGTTTAGTGGGAAAGCGTTCATACTCCTGTACGCCATCAGTCACTCTAAGCATAAACGGTTTATCTCTACACAAGCGACTTGCATGGCGTAGTAAGAATACGCTTTGATTGCGAAAGTGCTTATAGTCATCAGACTGAATTTCGAGGTGGTAGCGGCCATCGGCTAATTTAGTTTGGTAGTAGTGGACTTCTTCATCAAAGTCGAAAAGTTTTTCTGTTTTGGTTTCTTCGGCGTATGCAGCGGGAAAACCAGCGGTGAGTAAAAGGGCGCTGATTGATAATGCGAATATCGAACGGGGTTTGTTCATAAACACCTAACTCCATGTGATTGATGCAATAATTCTAGCGCGTGTTGTTGAACCATGAATTAGCTTCGACAGTCAAACTAGGGTAACGTTAGTTTATATCTTATACCTAGTCTAACACTCAAAAGGTAAAAATGTGATGCTCAATAAAATAAAACAGCTATTTTCAGCGATGGACGATACTCAATCAAATATTAGTGAGCATGACCTAAAAACAGCGGTTGCCGCTTTATTAATCGAGGTTATGCGCGCCGACAGTGAGCTACAAGATGATGAGCAACAAACACTGAATGACACCTTAAAGAAGTATTTTTCTTTAACAGATGATGAAGTTCAGGAGCTCGTTGATAGTGCTGCTAAAAATTTAGATGAAGCGATTGATTATTTTCAGTTTTCGAAGCAAATAAATGCGCAGTGTAGTGCCGAGCAGCGTATTGATATTATCGAGCTGTTATGGCGCTTAGCCTATGCTGATGGCGAATTAGATAAACATGAAGAGGTTGTGATTCGCCGTGTTGCTAGCCTCTTGTATGTGACTCATGAAGATTTTATCGCTGCAAAACTGGCAGCGACAAAACTCAACTAAGGGCTATTAAATCAGGCTTACTTATTTAATTTACTTGCCACACTAACAAGTTGTCGGGCTAGGCTGGCAACTTGTTCGGCTGTATCGGCATCATTAATGCGGCCTTGTTCATCTAATTTAGTGTGGATGGCAGGTACGGCTAACTGATCCGCAAGTACTAAGCTGCCAATACCTGATAAAATATCACGCACGTGGTTTAGACCGCGTAAGCCACCTAAACCACCTGGCGAAGAAGCATACAAAGCGGTTACTTTATTACGAAATGCCGGTACTGCACCTTGCTCAGTGCGAGATGCCCAATCGATAGCGTTTTTAAGTGGTGCTGTAATTGAGCCATTATATTCTGGGCTTGCTAATAAAATACCATCAGCAGCACGAAGCTTATCTTTTAACAACTGTGCGCCAGTAGGCGTACCTTGTGCTTCTATATCTTCATCGAATAGTGGTAAATCTAAATCGCTTAGTTTGAGTACTTCCACTTCAGCACCACTTTCGAGGGCGAAGCGCGCTGCTTCATTAATTAGTTTTTGGTTAAAACTGTCTTTACGTAGGCTGCCTGCGAGGGCAATAATTTTTGGTGCTGTCATGAGGGATTCCTTTTTAAGCTTCACTGTTGATATACTCACTGTAGCAAAAAACAGCTTGCAGAAAAGCCAAATAAACGCAAAACTTATGTGCGTATACGCACACAAGGAGCCGTTATGGCGATTCAATTTGATGATTGGCAAGATGTAAAAGTCGCTTATGAGGTGGCAAGGCTCGGCACGTTAACCGCTGCTGCCGAATCGTTAGGTGTTCACCACAGCACAGTACTAAGAAGAATCAACAATTTAGAAGATAACCTTGATGCACGGTTATTTCACCGCCATGCCCGTGGTTATACAGTGACAGAAATTGGCGCTAAGTTGTTTGCCACTGCTAAATCGATTAATGCAGAACTTGAAAAACTTCACAACGATATTATTGCCGCTGATAGCCAACTGCGAGGCAGTTTATTATTAACTACGGTGAGTGGTTTTATTGATGTGCTCAGTGAAGTTTGTGAGCAGTTCCAAAGTTTACACCCACAAGTGCAGCTTGAGGTTATTCTTGACCAAAATCGTCTACGACTCGACCATGGCCAAGCGCATATTGCTGTCAGAGCGGGCCCGCGCCCTGATGAAGGTGATTATATTGCCCAGCACTTAGCGGAGCTATCATCTGGATTTTATGCCTCAAAAAGCTATATTGAAAAATATGGTATGCCAAAGAGTATTCAGCAGCTAGAGCAGCATAGTTTTGTTTCTGGGGTGGCTGGCTACAACGGTAAAGTGCCTTATTTTGCTTGGGTCGATGAGCACATAGCACCAGCACAAATTAAACTAAGAGTATCAGAAACATCAGAAGCAACCCGGGCGATTGTTAGGGGGCTTGGTATTGGTGGTTTGCAGCACGAAGTGGCAGAGCAGTACTCTGATTTAGTGCCAGTGCTTCATAAAGAACTAAACTGGCCAACAGATCTTTGGCTGGTGACACATCATTTGGTGCACCGTACTGCCAAAGTGCAAGCTTTTAGTCAGCTACTAAAAGCGTACTTTAAAAAGACAACAGGCTAGCTAGAGTGACTTCTTAACACTGATACCTAAGCGTTTCGCGAGTCGCACTAGATTGGCTCTATCCACTTTAAGGGTGCGTGCTGTGGCTGCCCAATTTAGATTATGCCGCTCAAGTTGCTGCATAATTAGTTGGTAGTTGAATGCCTCAGTAGCCTCTTTTAGCGACAGCTCTGGTAGCGCATTCTTGTGTTCTATTGCTGTATGGCTCTCCTTATTTGATAGCTGCTCGATATTGCAGTGAGCAGGCTCTATAGTAATAATATCCTGCTGCCACTGTTGTTGCTTTGCTTTTAATGCTGCGCGACTAATAACGTGTTCAAGTTCTCTGACGTTGCCAGGCCAATCGTATTGACGCAATAATACTTGGGTGTCTACACTTAGCTTTAGTTGTTTTATCGCAAGCTTACGTGCAGTTTGCTCCACGAAAAAACCAGCAAGTAAAATAACATCGTTATCACGAGCCCTCAGCGCTGGCACATTCAGCGGGTAAACACTCAGCCTATGAAATAGGTCTGCTCGAAAACGTCCCTCTGCAACTTCTTGTTTTAAATCACGGTTTGTTGCAGCAATCACTCTTACATCGACATAATGAGTATGATCTTCACCCACAGTTTGTATTTCACCACTTTGCAATACGCGTAGTAGTTTACTTTGCATCGCAAGGGGTAACTCGCCAATCTCATCTAAAAATAGCGTACCGCCATCGGCGAGTTGAAACTTTCCTTGACGAGCTGTATGTGCACCCGTAAAAGCCCCTTTACTGTGGCCGAAAAATTCGCTCTCAGCCAAGTTCTCTGGTAATGAAGCACAGTTGAGATGGATAAGAGGCTGTTCGCGGCGTTTTGAATTTAAGTGAATATTGCGGGCAACAAGCTCTTTACCGACGCCTGTGTCGCCTTGTATCAATACGCTGAATTCTGAGGCAGCCACCAGCTGGATATCATTTTTAAGGGTCAGCATTGTTTGGCTATTACCAATAATTTCGACACCTTCTCGCGTCAGCGCTTCAAGATTAAGCTGTTGTGCAACTTGATGGCTGTGCTGTGCATGTTGCATAAAATGCTGCAAGGTTAGGGCATGCTCAACATAACCTGCTGCTAGCTGTTTTAGTTGATTGAGCTCGTTCATTGCTAAAGCGTCAAAGGCATGTTCATCTAAACTATCAAAGGTTAAAACACCGAGGAGTTCGCTGTTGTCTTTACTGCTCTGCAGCGGCACACCCATGCAGGCATGAACAGGAAAGTCGCCATGCTGGCTTTGTAATAAACCATCGTAGGGGTCGGGTAGGCCACAATCTTTGGCAAATTTTAGCGGCTCACTGCCACGGCATATTTCAAATAAGCGAGGATGCTCCGCTATTTTAAAGCGTCTTCCTAACGTATCGTCCGACAATCCATGTAGGGCTACAGGTTTTAACACATCACCTTGTTTCAATAATAAGGCAACTGCATCACATTCAAGCCAATCATTAATGCAATTCAATAAATAGTTGAAATTGTAATCAACACTGCTTGCTTTGGTAAGGGCAAGAGCAACATCAAGAAGGGATTTTTTGATCGCCATGTCAATTTGACCTGAATGTGTTTTATTGATGTTTTTAATGGTGTGTCATTTTGACTTTTTTATCAAGCGGTTAAATATAATTGACTGATATTTAATGGCTTTTATTTTTGGCTTGAACTGTGCAATAGCTGGGGAAATTAAACGCTGAGAGTGGTAATGAAAGTCATTAATTTAACAGAGCCAATGCCAAAAAAAGTAAAGGCTCATCAAGTCAGTCAATGGCCTATTTGGGCATTGGCGTTTAGGCCTTACTTTTTGGTTGCTGGTGTATTAGCCGTGGGTTCTATGAGTTATTGGTTACTCATGCTAAGCGGTTATGCCAACTGGCATTTAACTGTACCAGCTACGCTTTGGCATGCCCATGAAATGCTATTTGGTTTTTCAGGTGTTGTTGCTATGGGGTTTTTACTGACAGCAGCGCAAACCTGGACTGGTGTTCCTAGTGTCAGTGGCAGCAAGCTTTGTCTAATGACAGGTGTGTGGTTATTAGCACGTTTGAGTTTCTTTTTACCTGCCATAATAACAGCGAATTTTAATTTATATGTGGTGGGAGTGTTTCAGCTTATATGGTGGTTAGCCGGCATTATTACCCTTAGTAATATGTTGCTCAAAGCAAGTAGTAAGCAGAATTACGTGTTTATCACTATTGCCTCCATGCTATGTGCTCTTAATATTATTTTTTTGGCATTGGTGATTGCTGAAAATATGCTCTTTGCGCTCAGTGTTGCGGATACCGCGGTGATTGTGATGACTTTATTGGTTGGTATTGTTGCAGGCCGTGTTGTGCCATTTTTCACCGCGCGAGGGTTGAATCTTACCGAGCAAGTTCGCCTACCAAGGTTTGATAAACTGGTTGTTGTAAGTTCTTTATTTGCTATTGCTTGGTTCTTCTTTAGTCAATTATTCTTTAATCAAATGAGCGTAGGTTGGGTTTTTGCTTGGCTTGCTTGTTTGCATTTTTATCGCAGTGTCGCTTGGTGGCAAAAGGGGATACTAAAAGTACCTCTGTTATGGTCACTACACCTTTCATATTGGGCTTTGAGCATAGGTTTACTCCTAATTGCACTGAGCAACTATAGTTCGTTCATTTTATTTAAAGATGCGCTGCATTTTATCACCGTAGGTACGATTGGCTTAATGATCTTAGCTATGATGGTTCGTGTGTCTCATGGTCATACCGGCCGCCCCCTAAAAGTGCCATTTATCATTACCTTAGCATTTGTGTGTATTGCCGTTGCTGCGATTATACGCGCTCTCCTTGTATCTTTGATAGGTCACCACTTGGCATGGCAACTGAGTGCAATGCTGTGGATAGCTGGCTTTTTATTGTTCTTATTTCATTGCGTGCCCATTTTAGTTAAACGTCGTGTAGATGGCCGCGTGGGTTAATTACTCCCTTTATAAATAGAGGAAACTATATGTTGTCTGAAAAAACGATCGAGATTGTTAAAAGTACAGTACCGTTGCTAGCAGAGGCGGGCCCTCAGGTTACTGAATACTTTTATGATCGTATGTTTAGTTATAATCCAGAGTTAAAAAATATTTTTAATATGACCCATCAGCAATCAGGCTCTCAGCAATTTGCGTTGTTTAATGCGTTAGCTGCCTATGCTACAAATATTGATAATCTTGCTGTTTTGAAAGACGCTTTAGCGCGTATAAATCATAAGCATACTAGTTATCACATTTTACCTGAGCACTATCCGATTGTAGGTAGTCACTTAATTGCAACGCTTAAGGAGTTGCTGCCTGAGCAGTTTACCGCTGAGGTTGAATATGCATGGCGAGAAGCGTATGCACTGCTTGCAGATGTCTGTATTACAGAAGAAATGGCACTATACAACAAAACTAAGCAAGCCCAAGGGGGTTGGTTTGGTACACGTTTATTTACTATTTCACATAAGCATATCGAGTCAGAGCATATTTGTAGTTTTACTCTGACTCCTTGTGACGGTAAAGCGGTGGTGTCACATCTACCTGGGCAATATTTGGGTATTAAAGTTAAACCTGAAAACAGTGATAATACTCAAATTCGCCAATACTCTATTTCGCAGCAAAGTAATGGCGAAAACTACCGTATTAGCGTAAAGCAAGAAGGTTTAGTCTCCTACCATTTACATAGCTTGCGCGAAGGCGAGGTAATTGAAGTTTATCCTCCAGCAGGCGACTTTGTACTTCGCGAAATCGACTCGCCTGTCGTATTGATTTCAGCGGGTGTTGGTCAAACCCCAATGATGGCGATGCTAGAAACACTATTAGGTAATCAACCTAATCAGTCAATCCATTACCTACATGCTTGCGACAGTGAGGCGCAGTTTGCCTTTAAAGAGTATTTAATAAAGCAACAACAAGCGCACGCTTCATTGCATTGTGTTACGTGGTTAAAAGATGGCAAGGGGGGAGATTTTGCGGGCTTGATGGATGTAAATCACATCGCTGATAGCTTACCAATTAGCAAAGGTGACTTTTACCTGTGTGGTCCAATCGCCTTTATGGCAATGATAAAAGAGCAGCTGCTAAGTATTGGGGTTGCAAGTGAGCGCATTCACTATGAGGTGTTTGGCCCTCATCAAAGCCTATAATGATAAGGGCGCAGCCTGTGCTGCGCCTGATTGTTAGTTAACTTCGCACTCTACATTAGGAAGTGGAATACGGCGCTCTTTTTTGGGGTAGTAAAGCAGGCATTGCTCGCCTGCTTTTTGCAACAGAAACTTCTCAGAAGGAATTGAATGAGCGCCCATTATTGGCAATCCATCAGGTCCTTTACCTGTACCATGATCAATTAAAAGCACAGCACTTTTGGTGAACACATCATCAGCTAAGGTCACTAAAGCCCCCCCTTTAGCTGATTGAATGGCCTGTTGTAACTCGGTAATCACGCCTGGGTTGATGCGAGTTAACGTCGCATCTAGCGGTTGTTTTGCTTGGGTACTTTGACACGCAGTTAAACTCATCAGCAATGATGAAATAAAGAGGTATTTTTTACTCATCGCTATTTCCTTTTGTTGGTAAGGGGCGTGTTAAGTCCATATTCTCTTTATATAGCGGTTGTTTAGGAACGAGTGGTAAGCCTGTATCCGCTAACGCATTGACTGAGATGTTGGGCTGTTTGATTTTTGCTGTTTGAGTTGAAATAGGGCAGCGATTATTCGCGATATGGAAAAGTGCTGTAGATAATAAATCTTCGTTTTTATCGCCCAACTGATGGTTAAAATCGTCTGCAGCCAGACAACCTTGCACGTCGGCGTCAAACTGCGGAGTAGGAGTCGGTTTTAAGCCATCTGAATATTCACCGAACCCCTTTTCATTCACTCCTGAAAATTGAATAGTAAAGTAGGTTGTTGCACAGTTATGAGTTGGATTAAACCCGTACGGTTTACCACAAGTCTTATCACCAATTAGAATAACCTCTGCGTTGATGCCTTTGAGCCCATTAATAAATGCTTCTGATGCCGAGCAAGTTCCTTCAGTGCTAAGCACATACACTTTTGATAAGTTTAAATCGGGGAGTGTGTTGTTAGTCGCTTGAAAAGTTGAATAATCAATTTCAAAGTCAATAAATGGAAAGGGCGTATCATTGGGTTGTTTGTCGTTTCTAATGGTTTGATAATAGTCAAAACCTCTACTATTGGCAGGGCCTGCAACCATGTAAGCAAGTTGTGCAGAAAGAGCCAATACGCCACCACCGTTGTATCTAAAGTCAATCACAAGCTCATCGATCATATCGGTTTTGAACTTATTAACAGCATTAATAAGCTCAGGCTGGGCGATGCTTATGTGACTATTAAACTGCATATAACCAACTTTGGTGCCATTTTCAGTGATCAGTGTATTCACATTTTGCACAGGGGTTTGGGTTATATTACCTGCTACCACATTGATTGATTTTTCAGTACCATCATTGCTTCGTAGTTTAAGGTTATGGGTGCTGCCAGCTGTGGGGTTGAACAGTACTTCATTCAAAATTTCAATGCCAGCTTCGGTGTTGTCGTTAATACTTATATTATCCGCCGATAAAACCGTATCACCGCGTTGTAAACCCGCATTGGCGGCAGGTGAGCCATCCTCTAAATAGGCAATGCGTAGTATTCGAGGTGGTGTGTTACTAAGAAAAGCCCAGTTAATTCCGTAGCCCGATACAACACCAGATTGCGACTCTTTGAAGAAATCTTCAGTTGGCTGACTAAAATGAAAGTTGTCTTTGTTAGCGCCTGAGTCTGTCGTTTGAAATGTTTTCAGTTGAGCGTAGTAGGCTGCAACTGAGCTAAAGTCATTAGGGTTGTTGTCTTCGATTTCATCGTACCAAAGGTATGTTTCATCACTCCATGAGCGTAACCACATTTTTTCTGTAAACTCAGAACCAGCAGTGTCGGGGTAAGGCTGATTTTCATTGAATGGATCATTTCCTGTGCGAGGGACGGCGCATTGATCTTTAAACTCGCTGGATGGCGCAAATGTACCGGCTGTCCAAACAGTGGAAGAGTTAGCGGGAGGTGGAGTTACTGTATCTGTGTCAGAGTCTAACGAACTGCCCCCACCGCAAGCCGTTAAATAAAGGCTTGAAAAGAGAAAAAAAGTCGCCTGCGCGAGTTTGTTACTTTTAAACATGAGATTACTTTCCTGTAAACAGTTGTTGAAAAAGTATCAGTAAGTATACGCGATGACAATAAAGGGCGATCTAAATAGTGTAAATAAGTGTATAAATTTTCAGCGCATCATGTCAGTCTGCAGGTTCAAGTTTTTGCCATGCTTCAAAGAGCTTCTGTTGTTTGTTTGAAATAGCGAGTCCATAGGTTTTTTGCATATAGAAGTAAGTATCTGCAATGCGCTTTCGAGCATAAACTGGCGGTTCAACAACACGCTGTTTAAAGTCAACCTTAACAGGACATGCTCCGTACTGTTTGATGTTATTGGCTACCATACCAAAACGATAGTTAGAGCGATCAGCATTAATTTCACCGATGGCTGGTGCTAAGTTATTTATGTCAGCTTCCATTTGACGAAATTTTTTACTCACTTTTCGGCAATTTTTTCTACCACCTTCTTGCCAGCACTGCAGTTGATGACCAAACTCCCAAGCAGGTACAATATGCTCCCACTCAATACGGTGTGCCCGTATATTTTGTTTACCAGAACGAGTGACAGCATTTCGCGGCAGGTAGCCGCATCGCGTTGGATCAGGCACTAACTTTTTACCTTCACGTTTTATATCACAATCACAATATAGGCTCTTGGTGTCGTTTGGTAAGGTCTTTATTAGATATTTTTTGGCACTAGAAAAGCTAGAAAATTGCTCCGCAGAGGCAGTAAAACAAACCCCAAGGCAAAATAGTAAAGAGAAAAATAAACGCATATCCATCACATGTGTGAACTACAGGATTTGCTATTGTAGAGTGATAGCTCTAAAAGAAAAAGAGTTTGATTGTTATCGAGATAATCAGTCCGGACAATTCAAACTTCGACAAGTTATAAGCAAGGCACCAAAACAGTGGTGCCGATGCTGGTAGGATTATTTACTGATAATTGAAATTGACTTACGGCGTTTTATACGTAGGTTTTGTAGTAATAATAAAATGCCAGAAAGACAAAACAGTACGCTGGTGGCTGCAAAGCTTATAAGTAAGGGGTTATTAAAGTCCTCGCGCTCGTCGTAATCCATAATATGCAACATCCAGAAAAAGTCGAAAATACGCCAAATAGTGCTGCGTACTGTAATGACCTTACCTGTAGCGCTATCTAAATACAGGGTAGTTGTCAGCCAGTCATCAAAGCTGACTTGCCAAACATTCGCTTTGTATGCAATTTCTCTGGGTCCTTTTGCTAAAAGCTGTACTTGAGAGGTCTTTGCACTAATGAGTAGGTGTGCTTTAGCATTTTCAATAATCTCAGATTCACTTGGCCTAGCCATTACTTCACCCGTTATACCATCAAAGGTAAATGTACCGTTTAAAGTGGCAATTTCAATAGTGGGTTTTGTGAGTAAGTGGCTGTATTTTATATCACTAATTTGCTCAAACTGAGCTGTTATTGCATCAATTGATGCCATGTAATCATGTACTTTAAATGGATTACTGAGGCTGCGTTTAGCTAAGTGTTTGCCATGTACTTTTTCAAGTGGAATGGCGCTCATTACCAAGCCACCCAGCAGCCAAAAAAAGATTTGTATGGCGAGCAAGTAACCTAACCATTTATGCACTTTGCGGGCATATTTGAACATACGTTTATTCATAGAAAACCACTTGTTATTTTTGTATAGGTGCTATTGTAAAAGCTTAAATTAGGCTGCCAATGCGGCATAATGTCGCATTAACTGTATTCTAGATTTGGTATATAGACAAAACTGCGTTAAAGTTCCAATCGCTATTAATAGAGGGTAAAACGAAGGTATGTCGGAAATTCAATTTTTAAATGTAGACTTGGAGCTTGAATCAAAACACGATATAAGTGCACTGGTGGCTGATTTAAAGAAAAACGCCATGGTCTTACATTATGACAAAGATGAATATCGTCAACTTGCTCGTATTGAAGCAACAGCCGACATTAGCACGCCAGATAAAGCAATTAATCAATTATGCGAATTAATTGAGTCATGTTCACGCAATGCATTGAAACAGTGGCTTTCGTGTTCAAAACGAACATTTGATATTGGTTTTGAGTCAGGTGACTCGCCAAAATGTTTTAATCAAGCCCTGCACGCAGATACCTTATTACGTATTTCAGCCATTGGCGCAGGGATCGAAATTACCATTTACCCAGTTCAGAGCTAAGCTCGCTATCTTCGTTCTACCACTGCTGCGGTCATACGTGATACGCAGCACAGTTCACCTGCCGCATTACTAATTTTAATTTCCCAAACCGATGTTCTTTTCCCTAGATGAATAGGGCGTGTAATTGCTGTAAGTACGCCTTTGCGTGATGCTTTGAGGTGATTGGCATTTATCTCTTGGCCGACACAATAAAACTTTTCGAAGTCAACAACAAAATTTGCCGCATAACTGGCCACAGTCTCAGCTAGCACAACATTTGCGCCTCCGTGTACCATCCCCATTGGATTATGGTGGGCTGGTATAGCGGGCATGGTGGCAACTAGGTAGTCATCACCAATTTCGGTTATTTCAATGCCCATGGTTTTCATTAAAGTTCCTTCACCTGTAATGCCTTGTGCAAATTGCTGGCATTGCTCTAAAGTGATTGGCTGGTGCCAAATGCTCATGGTATTTCCTTAGCAAGCTAATTAAAGCTACTACCATATTGCATATAACTGTGCTGTTCAATGTTAGTTTTGTAGCAAAATGAGGTGGCTAATTTAAATTTGCGATTTTCAGATAACTGTATATACTCACAGTTAAATGTACTGTATGGAAAACCAGTTGTATGCGCCCATTAACGAAACGCCAATCGCAAATATTAGAACTTATTAAAGTATTTATTAAAGATACGGGCATGCCGCCAACTCGTGCCGAAATAGCTCAAACGCTTGGTTTTAAAAGTGCCAATGCTGCTGAAGAACATCTTAAAGCGCTGGCTAAAAAAGGCATGATAAAAATGAAGCCTGGTGCGAGTCGTGGTATTCAGTTAGTTGAAGAAGATGAGCCAGAACAACTAGGACTCCCTTTAATTGGTCGTGTTGCCGCAGGTGAGCCAATTTTAGCGCAGGAACATGTAGAGAGTCATTGTCAGGTTGATCCATCTTTGTTTAAGCCCGCTGCAGATTTTTTACTACGTGTTAATGGCATGAGTATGAAAGATATAGGCATTATGGATGGTGATTTACTGGCAGTACACAGAACACAAGTGGCTGAAAATGGTCAAGTTGTCGTTGCGCGTGTTGATGAAGATGTGACTGTAAAACGCTTAGAAAAAGCAGGTCGAAAAGTCCTCCTACATGCAGAAAATGACGAGTTTGCACCGATTGAAGTTGATCTCGAACACGAATCTTTCAATATTGAAGGATTGGCAGTGGGCGTTATTCGTAATGCTGATTGGATGTAACGCTAATATACTTAAGTAACTTTAGTGTTCTCAGTCACGCTCGTTTTTTGTTTTGATGTATTGTACTGAGTAAGATGTTTCCAAAATGGTGCGTCAAACTGATTTAATTTGGTGCGACGCCGCTTTTTACCTATTTAGCATCGATTTGTGACCCATTAGCGTTGCTGGGAGTCCATGTATAGCGCAGTTTTCCTTTCTTTTTGAGTTTTTGCTCTTCTCCTTTTTTTACAAATAACGCTCTGATTATAGTTGTTATTTTTGCACCAAAATAAACATTTCTTAGATTAAAAACTTGCTTATTGTTCATTTTTTAACTAATTGGTTAATACATTGTGTTAACACCGTTTTACTAAAAAGACACAAAATAATGTGCTGTGGTGTTAAACGATGAGCTTGTATCAGATTTCTGTCGTGTTGGTACGTGTTTGCTCTTAACAATAAAAATACGAATGGGCACCTAGCTGTACGCCTTTTCGCTTTGCGTCTTGCAATAGCATCTAAAGGAGCTGTCACATGGGTAAAATGCGTTATGCCTTGTGGCTTATATTAGTGTCTCTACCGCAGTTAGTATTGGCAAATAGTCAATTTAATATGCGTAAAGGGGTAACTGATATAAGTAATAATGTTTATGAGTTACACATGACGATATTTATTATCTGTTGTGTAATCGGCGTCATCGTTTTTGCGGTGATGTTTTGGGCTTTAATACATCATAGAAAATCAAAAGGGGCAAAGCCTGCCCAATTTCATGAAAGCACAAAAGTTGAAATTCTTTGGACTGCCATTCCGTTTGTGATTTTAATTGCCATGGCTGTGCCTGCCACAAAAACCTTAATCGCCATGGAAGATGCCTCTAAGGCGGATATCACCATTAAGGTCACGGGCTCTCAATGGAAATGGCATTACGAATATATGGGTGAAGATATTGCCTATTACTCGATTTTGTCGACACCAAAAGATCAAATAGATAACCAAGCTGAAAAGACAGCAAATTACTTACTTGAAGTCGATAAGCCGCTGGTTCTTCCTATCAATAAAAAAGTACGCTTTTTGATGACTTCTGACGATGTTATTCACTCTTGGTGGGTTCCTGATTTTGCGGTGAAAAAAGATGCAAATCCGGGCTTTATCAATGAAGCATGGACACGAATTAACGAACCTGGTGTTTATCGGGGCCAATGTGCTGAACTGTGTGGTAAAGATCATGGTTTTATGCCTGTTGTGGTTCAAGCATTACCTGAAGATGAGTTTGCAACTTGGTTAGCTGATGCCAAACAAGAAAAAGCGAATGCGGCAGCAGCGGATGCTGCATTACTTGATCAAACACTTGCGAAAGAAGAGTTAATGACACTAGGTGAGCAAGTCTACATGGCTAGCTGTGCAGCATGTCATCAGCCAACAGGTATGGGGCTACCAGGCGTATTTCCTGCGCTTAAAGGTAGCCCTATTGTACTAGGTGATGTTAAAGATCACATTGATATTGTGCTTCATGGCAAGCCTGGTACAGCAATGCAAGCATTCGATAAACAGCTTTCAATTAAGCAGCTTGCAGCTGTCATTACGTATAAACGAAATGCTTGGGGCAATGATACGGGTGATGTCATCCAGCCGAGTCAAATTCAAGCAGCGATTGATGCAGCAGCGGAGGCGAACTAATGAGTAACGTTATTAATGAGCAAGCCACTGAGCATGCGCATCACGACCATCACCCTGCTAAGGGTTTCAAGCGTTGGTTATATACAACAAACCATAAAGATATTGGTAGTTTATACCTCATTTTCTCACTAACCATGTTTCTAATTGGTGGTGCGATGGCAATGGTGATCCGTGCAGAGCTTTTCCAGCCGGGTCTGCAACTTGTTGATCCACACTTTTTTAATCAAATGACGACAGTACATGGTTTGATCATGGTATTTGGGGCAGTTATGCCTGCCTTTACTGGATTGGCCAACTGGATGGTGCCAATGATGATTGGTGCACCTGATATGGCTTTGCCAAGGATGAATAACTGGAGTTTCTGGATTCTACCTTTCGCTTTTTTAATCCTGTTAGCTTCATTGCTTATGCCTGGTGGTGGCCCTGCATTCGGTTGGACTTTTTATGCGCCACTGTCGACTACTTATAGTAACGATAACACCGCACTCTTTGTCTTCGCTGTGCATATAATGGGCATTAGTTCAATCATGGGGGCGATTAACGTTATCGTGACCATTGTGAACTTAAGAGCCCCTGGCATGACATGGATGAAGCTGCCATTGTTTGTTTGGACATGGTTGATCACCGCATTCTTATTGATTGCTGTGATGCCTGTGCTTGCCGGTGCGGTGACCATGGTGCTCACTGATAAATACTTTGCGACCAGCTTTTTTGATGCCGCAGGGGGGGGCGACCCTGTGATGTTCCAGCATATCTTTTGGTTCTTTGGGCACCCTGAGGTGTATATCATGATTTTGCCGGCGTTCGGTATTATCTCTACTATCGTGCCGACTTTCTCACGTAAAAAGCTATTTGGTTATGCCTCTATGGTGTATGCAACTTCATCGATTGCGCTGCTTAGCTTTATCGTATGGGCACATCACATGTTCACCACAGGCATGCCAGTTGCGGGTGAGTTGTTCTTTATGTACGCTACTATGTTGATTTCGGTACCGACAGGCGTAAAAGTGTTTAATTGGGTCGCTACCATGTGGCGAGGGTCAATTAGTTTTGAAATCCCCATGATGTTTGCCATTGCTTTTATCGTATTGTTCACCTTGGGAGGTTTCTCTGGCTTGATGCTCGCGATCACACCTGCTGATTTCCAATATCATGATACTTATTTTGTGGTCGCACACTTCCACTATGTACTCGTTACAGGCGCTGTATTTTCTATTATGGCGGGAGCCTATTACTGGCTGCCAAAATGGACTGGCAATATGTATAACGAAACCTTGGCGAAATGGCATTTCTGGTTATCACTGATTAGTGTCAATGTGCTGTTTTTCCCAATGCATTTTGTTGGCCTTGCTGGCATGCCGCGCCGTATCCCTGATTATGCTCTGCAATTTGCAGACTTTAACGCCATTATTAGTATTGGTGGGTTTGCGTTTGGTTTATCACAGCTGCTGTTTGTGCTGGTGGTATTTAAATGTGCCAGAGGCGGCGAAAAAGCACCTGCTAAGGTATGGGACGGTGCAGAGGGGCTAGAGTGGGAAGTTGATTCGCCCGCACCTTACCACACCTTTGAGACACCGCCGGAGATTAAGTAATGAATCATGCACCTTTGCTCAAAAAGCTCCTGCTAGCATGCCTTGGTATGTTTGCATTTGCCTTTGCATTGGTGCCGCTTTACGACGTGTTTTGTGATGTTACGGGCTTAAATGGCAAACCTTCTCTTGAGAAGGCTGTAGTGAGTGACACAGTTAATACTGAACGCTCGGTAGATGTAAGCTTTACAACACATGCACAAAGCGGAGCACCATTTAAAGTTGAGTCTCAGCAGTACAGTGTTGCTGTGCAGCCAGGCGCTATGCGTGAAGTTAAGTTTAGTGCTAAGAATACCAGCAGCACAGACAAAATAATGCAAGCAATCCCCTCGGTATCACCAGGAAAAGCAGCTAAATACTTACATAAAATAGCCTGTTTTTGCTTCGATCAACAGCCTATGAAAGCAGGTGAAGAAATCGAGTTTACCTTATTATTTTATGTCGATACTGAGCTACCGGATGATGTTGAAGAACTGACATTGTCCTATACCGTGTTTGATATTAGCGGGCAGGTTGTGGCTAAAAACGATGAAGCCGCCAAGCTAATTGCTAATTAGGAGCAAACAAAATGAGTCAGAATTACGAAAAATATTATGTACCAGCTGAAAGTCCGTGGCCGATTGTCGGTGCAATTGCGATGTTTTTAATTGCTGTTGGTGCTGGCTTAACTGTAATGCAAGTCAGTGGCGAAGGCAGCAGTGGTCAATATGTACTGTATTTAGGCATTGCGATATTAATTTATATGGTTTTCAGCTGGTTTAGGAACGTTATTGAAGAGTCGCATAAGGGGCTTTACTCAGCACAAATGGACCGTTCATTCAGGCAGGGCATGAGCTGGTTTATATTCTCTGAAGTAATGTTTTTTATGGCGTTTTTCGGTGCACTTTTTTATGCCCGTATGATTTCTGTACCTTGGTTGGGGGGGGCTGGTAACAATGCCATGACCAACGAAGTACTTTGGCCAACCTTTGAAGCCGTATGGCCTCTTTTAACCACACCAAGTGGTGAGACAACACAGGCTATGGGCTGGCAAGGGCTCCCATTAATTAACACCCTTATTTTACTTACCTCTTCGGTCACTATTCACTTTGCTCATGTGGCAATGGAAAACAATAAGCGAGGTGCGCTAAAAGTATTTTTATCGCTAACCGTGTTATTAGGTGTCGTTTTTTTAGGCTTACAAGTATATGAATATATGCATGCTTATCAGGATCTCGGTTTAACCCTAGATGCGGGTGTATATGGTAACACGTTCTTTTTATTAACTGGTTTTCACGGTATGCACGTGACCTTGGGGACGGTAATTCTGTTTGTCGTACTGTTGCGTATATTCAAAGGTCATTTTAGTAGTGAAAAGCATTTTGCGTTTCAGGCCGCAGCTTGGTATTGGCATTTTGTTGATGTGGTTTGGCTGTGTTTATTTGTATTTGTGTATGTGCTGTAGCGTGACGAAGAGGTGATGGGTTGGTGTGAATAAAGCCCAATTTCATTGCGGCAATAATGATCACCAACACAACAACAGAGAAAAGTACTCTGCGTCCTAAATAGTGTGACATAGGTCGTGTGGTCTGTTTTGCTGACATCATTACAAACAGTGCTCGAAAAAGGTTAAACACAATATATAACAATAACAACACAATGATGATTTTTATCATTTTAGGTTTCCTTGATGCAGTTAATTTTATGGCGTAAACAAAAGCTTAGTTCAATTATCGCAATTTGCGTTGTGGTGTTTGCGGTGCTGATTTGTTTGCGTTTAAGTGTTTGGCAGTATCAACGCGGTGAACAAAAACAGCAGCAATTAAGTCAGCTCGCTGTATCAAGCCAACAAGGTGTTATGGATTGGCAAGCACTGCAAAGCTTACCCGATGGTGTTAACAAAACGGGCTTACAGGTCAAAGTCTCTGGGGCGGTTAATAAACAACATTACTGGCTACTTGATAATCAAATATATCAAGGGCAAGTAGGTTATGACTTACTTGCAGCTGTAAGCATCGAAGGAGAAGTAGCCCCTTTAATTGTTAATTTTGGTTGGCTCAAAGCCCCCGCTGATCGCAATCAATTGCCAGCAGTGGCTTGGCCTAGCAGTGCGCTTATTACAGCGACAGTTCAAATAAAACAAGGCCAGCTTCAAGGCTTTACTTTAGCGGATGAGATTGGTGCAGAAAGAGGCTGGCCTAAACGTATTCAGGGAGTCGATTTAGCCATTTTTAGCCGTCAACTAGAGCAGCCGTTACACGCCTTTATTGGTTATCGTAAAGAAGCAGACGGCTTAGCAACCCCCCATTACAAAAGTGTTGTGATGGGTCCTGATAAACATTACGCCTATGCAGTGCAATGGCTACTAATTGGCTTGGCCTGTGTTGTTATTGCGTATTTTGCGATGAGAAGGAGACATCATGAAAATAAATCCACTTAGTTTGTTTGCTCTGTGTTGTTTTGTGCCCCTTATTCTGGCCTTTGCAGCATTAAAGCTTGAGTGGTTGCCAAGTGGCTCTAGTAATCATGGTGAGCTGTTAAAGACCGAAGTAAAACTCGCTGATTGGCAGCAAGGTGATCCTAAGCAATGGACAATTGCACTTAACTATCCAGATGATTGCCAATCAAGGTGTGAAAAGCAGCTTGCGAGTCTTGAAAACTTATACGTTGCTCTAGGAAAAAATCAGCAAAAAGTGGATGTTGCTGTGTTAAGTCGGCAGCAAAAAACAGCAGCGAATTGGCGCCATTTAGAAGAAAACGCAGATCTTCAAGCGGGGGATTTATATTTAGTCGATCATATGGGACTGGTTGTTTTGCATTACCCCTATAAAAACGAACCTGAAGAGAATCGGTTAATTCAAAAAGGCTTACTGAAAGATTTAAAAAAACTACTCAACTACGCACGTTCAAGTTAATACTCGGTAAGGGGCAATAATGTATAAAAATTATAAATATTTAGTCTTATTTACGTGTTTTCTATCTGTTTTAGTGGTGGGGCTTGGGGCATATACGCGGTTAAGTGATGCAGGGCTTGGTTGCCCTGATTGGCCTGGATGTTACGGGTTTTTAACTGTGCCAAAGCATGAAACTGCACTTTTGCATGTTGAGCAGAATTATCCAGATATGATGTTTGAAGCAGCAAAAGCATGGAAAGAAATGATTCATCGCTATTTTGCAGGAGCATTAGGCCTATTTATATTGGCGTTGTTTGTATTTGCTTGGCTAAAACGTCAATACCCCACTACCCCAGTGAAACTACCGCTAGCACTTTTATTGCTGGTGGTTTTTCAAGCGGCTCTAGGAATGTGGACAGTGACCATGAATCTGCAACCTTTGGTTGTTATGGGGCATTTATTGGGTGGGTTTAGCATCTTATCTTTAGTGTTTTTACTATATTTGCGGCTGACTTCTAAGCCTATTACTGGCGGTGATGCAGGGGCGAGGCCTTATTACAGATTAGCGCTGATAGGGTTAGTGGTGTTGGTATTACAGATAGCTTTAGGCGGTTGGCTTGCGGCTAATTATGCAGCTCCGCACTGTAATGGTTTACCACTATGTAGTTACGGACAGCCGTTTTCATTCTCAAGTGTGTTTCAGCTGCCGCTCGAGCACAGTACCTATGAGTATGGCGTGTTATCTCAACAGGCACGCATGTCTATACATTTACTACATCGCATATGGGCACTGGTAACGTGCGTGGTGCTTGCGTTGATTATGTGGCGAATCTTTTCGAAGTCCTATTCTCGAAAGATCAAGCACTGCACTGTAACAGTACTGGTGGCCTTGTTATGCCAGATTTGCTTGGGTCTTGCCGTCGTGCATTGGCATTTTCCATTAGGCGTCGCACTTGCTCATAACTTAATGGCGGCATTGTTGCTTTTGAGCATGGTTAGACTTTGTTTTCATCTAAAAGCAAGAACTTAGGGGGCTGGGATGGCACTTATTTTAACAACTGAAAAATCAGTAACAGCGCAGATCACTGAATTACTGAAGGACTATCTAGCAATAAGTAAATTTAAAGTTGTTGCGATGTTAGTACTCACGGCTTGGGTAGGATTAGCACTTGCACCTGATATGGGAAGAGATGTATTTGTTCAATTAGCAAGTCTACTAGGCATAGGTTTATTATCTGCAGCTGCGGCAGTAATAAATCATGTCGTTGATAGCGAAATTGATAGCAAAATGGCACGCACACGACATCGTCCTGTGGCAAAAGGCCGCTTAAGTAAGCTGCACGCTCTTAGTTTTGCCGCCACCATTGGCGTACTTGGGTTTATTATGTTGATGATCTGGGCGAATACGCTAACTGCTGTGCTTACGCTGTTTGCTTTGGTTGGCTATGCTTTTATCTATACTTCTTTTTTAAAACGAGCAACCCCACAAAATATTGTCATCGGTGGACTTGCTGGTGCGATGCCACCTTTATTAGGGTGGGTATCAGAAACAGGGCACATGGCAGCTGCGCCCTGGTTATTAGTGATGATTATTTTTACTTGGACACCGCCACACTTCTGGGCGCTGGCTATTGCGCGTAAAAGTGATTATGAGCGGGCAAAAATCCCTATGTTACCTGTCACTCACGGCATTGAGTTTTGCAAAACATGTGTAGTGGCATACTCAATTTTACTGGCCTTAGTATGTGTATTGCCTTACCTAATAGGCATGTCGGGGATTATTTATTTATTTGCTGCAAGTGCCTTAAATGCGGTTTTTATCTATAAAGCACTAAAACTTAAGCTTGCGCCTAAAGAGGGTACGGCAATGGACTTATTTCGTTTTTCAATCGTACATTTAATGCTACTCTTTATCGCCCTATTTATTGATAAGTGGTTTCTTGTATGAAGCATTTTTTAGCTGCGCTAATGGTATGCCTTAGCCTTATTATCATCGGTTGCGGTAGTGAGAAGTCTGCCCCTGATGTTTCTGCGCTTGTGTATGAGAAGGCAAAGCTAATAAGCCCTTTTTTATTAACTGACCAACATGGAAATCCTGCTGATAATAGTCAATTAAAGGGGCATTGGAATTTACTGTTTTTAGGTTACACCAGCTGTCCTGATATTTGCCCTATGACATTGGCAAAACTTACAAGTGTACAAAAGCAATTGAGCAACAATTATGACGTACAGGTGTGGTTTGTTGCTGTCGATCCAAAGCGAGATACAACGGCTAAACGCAAAGCTTATATTGATTATTTCAATACTGATTTTTTAGCTGTATCAGGGTCGCATAAACAGCTATTTCCTTTTGTGCGGGAGCTTGGCTTAATTTATGCGATTAATGATAGCGATGAGCAAGAGTATGCTGTCGACCATAGTGCTTCGGTGGTGATGGTTGATCAGGCAGGGGCTGTGCGAGCGATTTTTAAACCTGAATTTAAGCAAGGTAGCGTGCCTTTGATTAATGCCAAAACATTAACGCAAGAGTTTAAGGAAATTGCTGACTATTATGCTCTATAACTTGTATAGAGAAGTTAAGTATTTTAAAAGAGAGCAGATGCTCTCTTTTTTTATTTTTCCTCTAACCTACTAAAAAAATTTACTATTTTTTAATTTAAAAAATGGCAATTTTATTAACTCAGTCTAAGCTTTTGTTATGAATTATTAAAAGCTGTGTAAGAGCGCGTTAATGATAAAGCTTCCTACTGAACTCGCAATTACTCATGTTGAGTCACTACACCAAGATTTACTACAAGAATTATCGTCAAATGATGATATATGTCTTGATATCAGTGAAGTAACGAGAGCCGATACTGCGTCAGTACAGCTACTGTGTGCATTGCAAAAACATTTGCTTTCGGTTCAGCATAAAATTATTTGGATTGGACAAAGCGAGCCATTGCAACAGGCAATTAATAGTTTGGGATTAAGTCATTACCTTGTGCTTGAAAATGCCAATTAAGAGGTTTTTATGAAAAAAATTTTAGCAGTCGATGACTCAGCATCAATGCGACAAATGGTTGGTTTTACCCTTAAAAAAGCGGGCTTTGATGTGACCGAAGCAAAGGATGGCAGCGAAGCATTGAGTATCGCAAAACAGCAGGGCTTTGATGCGGTTATCTCTGATGTCAACATGCCGGTAATGGATGGTATTACACTGATAAGAGAGTTACGCACTCTACCAAACTACAAATTTACTCCCTTACTTATGCTGACCACAGAATCGGGTCTAGATAAGAAATCTGAGGGTAAAGCTGCTGGCGCAACAGGCTGGATAGTGAAGCCTTTTAACCCAGAGCAATTGTTAGCGGTATTAAAAAAAGTGATTCGCTAACAATAGGAGCGGGGCATGAGTATAGATCTAAGCCAATTTTTTGAAGTGTTCTTCGAAGAAAGCTTTGAAGGACTCGATGCAATGGAAGCTGAGTTATTAAACCTAGTTCCAGGCGAAGAAGACTTAGAAACAATCAATACTATTTTTCGCGCTGCACATTCTATCAAAGGAGGTAGCGGAACATTTGGATTTACATCGGTAGCTGATTTTACCCACGTTCTAGAAACCCTTTTAGACCAAATTCGTGAAGGCTCACGAGACTTAACTGCTGAGCATGTAAACCTACTTTTAAAGTCAGTTGATTGTTTGCGGGCATTATTACGTTCACTGCAGGCTGAGCAACAGCCCGATTTAGCGGAAGCTGATGAACTACGTATAAAATTTGAAGAAATTTTAGGTATGCGTGCAGCAACAAAAGCCGCGGCAAGTGATACAGATAGCGAAGAGCCCGTCACAGAAAGTAGTCGCAATACCTTTCAGATAGATTTTAAGCCTCACCACCATTTATTTAAAACAGGTAACGAACCGCTTTATATGATCAGCGAGCTCGCTGAGCTAGGTGATCTTGAAACTCAGGCATTTCAAGATGATGTGCCAGATATCACTGACTTTGCACCTGAAGAGTGTTTTTTATCTTGGCGCTTCTTTTTAACCACAGATAAAGAGCAAAGCTGCATCGAAGAGATTTTTGAATGGGTCGAAGATGATGCTGACATCACCATTACGCTATGCGGTGGATTATTTGGTGATGAACTAGAAGAAACAAAAGTAGCACAAGCAGCCACAGATACAGAGATCAAAGAGGCAGAAACTGCGGCTAAGCCAACGGCGGAAGTGAAGAAATCAGCTCCTGTTAAATCAGCCGCGGCCAATACAGAGTCTACTTCGATTCGTGTTGGAATCGATAAGGTGGACTCGCTAATTAACATGGTCGGTGAGCTCGTTATTACACAAGCCATGCTTAGCCAGTTGGGTGAGCAAGAGATAACTGAAGCAACCATTGCCTCTTTACAAGAAGGGCTTGCTCAACTCGCTCACAACACTCGGGATTTACAAGAAAATGTGATGCGTATAAGAATGTTGCCGATTAGCTTCGTTTTTAGCCGTTTTCCACGTTTGGTGCGTGATATTTCTCAAAAACTCGACAAGCAAGTTGAGCTAAAGCTTTTAGGTGAACAAACCGAGCTGGATAAAACTGTGATGGAGAAAATCTCTGATCCTATGGTGCATCTAGTCAGAAACTCACTTGATCATGGTCTAGAGACAGTTGAAAAACGAGTCGCAGCAGGTAAAGATCCGGTAGGTACCGTTACGTTGAATGCTTTTCATCAAGGCGGGAACATCGTTATTGAGATCATGGATGATGGGCAGGGTTTAAATACCACGAAAATCCGTGAGAAAGCGATAAAAAATGGCTTAATTTCCGAGTCTGATGATCTTAGTGATAATGAAATTAACGAACTCATTTTCTTACCTGGTTTTTCGACCGCAGATCAAGTGAGCGATCTATCCGGACGAGGCGTCGGCATGGATGTGGTGAGAAGAAATATTGAAGCACTGAGCGGGTCAGTCGAAGTATCTTCAGCCCCCGGTGTAGGCTCAACTTTTACTATTCGTTTACCACTGACATTAGCGATTCTTGATGGCCAGTTAGTACGTATTGCTGAGCATACTTACATCATTCCACTCATTTCGATAATTGAATCTCTCCAAATAGATATCAGTAAAGTAAGTCGGGTAGGCAAGGATTTAGACGTATTGCGCCTGCGTGATGAATATATTCCTATCTTACGTTTATACACTATTTTTAATCACCAAGGTGCGATAGAGACGCTTGATAAGACCTTGTTAGTTGTTGTTGAAAGCGACAACCAAAAAGTGGGTCTATTGGTGGATGACTTACTGTCTCAGCAACAAGTGGTTATCAAAAGCTTAGAAGCCAATTATCAAAAAGTAGATGGTGTGTCTGGCGCAACAATATTAGGTGACGGTCGGGTTTCGTTGATTGTTGATATTAGTGGATTGATTAAATTATCAGGCCTGAAAAAACCGGGAAGCCAAGAGCTTATCATCGAGTCTAAAGCTAGTTTGGAGGCGTCATGATTACACCGCAAGACGACCTACATAACAAATTAACTTTAGAACAAGATCAGGATGTGAAACAGTTTCTAACGTTCATTATGGCAGATGAAGAATATGGCGTTGATATTTTAACAGTTCAAGAAATTCGCAGCTGGGAAGAGATAACCGTCATTCCAAATGCGCCAGATTTTGTTAAAGGGGTAATAAATCTGCGAGGCACCATAGTGCCTATTATTGATTTGCGGCGTCGCTTTGCGATTCCTGCTATTGAGTATGGGCCGCTTACGGTGGTGATTGTTCTTAAGGTGAAATTAGAAAGCACAAGTAAAATTATGGGTATCGTTGTCGATGCCGTCTCGGATGTCTATAGCATTGCTGAGCATGAAGCAAAAGCAGTGCCCCACTTATCAGATTCGGAGCATGCGCAATTTGTGGCAGGTTTGGTGAATGTGGGTGAAAAAATGGTCGCATTATTAGACCTAGAAAAAACGATGGACATTTAATTGGGTTGATTAACAAGAAGGTGAAGGGTATGGGATGGTTTAGCAGTCCTAAAAGTGTTGAGTCAAATAATGATTTAATTGTTACTGCATTGAATAAATCACTTGCAGTGATTGAATTTCAACCATCGGGAACAATCTTGACAGCCAATGCAAATTTCTTAAGCGTCATGGGTTACCGGCTTGAGGAGATTCAAGGGCAGCATCACGCGATGTTTGTTGCTGAAGAGGAGTCTCAAAGCACCGAATACCAGCAGTTCTGGCAGCGTTTGCGAAGTGGCGAATTTATCTCTGATGAGTTCAAGCGCATCGGTAAAAATGGCCAAGAGATTTGGATCCAAGCGACCTATAACCCAATTATTGATAGTAACGGTCAAGTCGTTAAAGTCATTAAGTTTGCCAGTGATATATCAGCACAAAAAGAACGAGACAAACAATCACAACGTGATGCAGATTTATCTAACGCGTTACGTGTTTGCCAAGCAAACGTGATGATTGCGAATAATGATCTTGAAATTATTTTTGTTAATGAGCAGGTAAAACAAATGCTAAAGGCGCGTGAAAGTGACTTGCAGTCAGTATTACCTAATTTCTCGGTAGCAAATTTAGTGGGTACCTGTGTTGACGATTTTCATAAAAAACCAAGCCATCAGCGTGAATTATTAAAGGCACTGACAGAGCCTTATAAAACCACCTTGCGACTTGCAGGTTTAATTTTTAGTTTGATTGCTACTCCTTGGGTGAATAGTGCTGGCAAGCGCTTAGGAACCATCGTTGAGTGGCAAGATATTACTGACAGTGTTAATAAAGCTGAGGCTGAAAAGCGTGAAGCTGAAGAAAACCTGCGAGTGCGTCGTGCGCTTGACAGGGTCGCAACAAATACCATGATAGCTGATGCGGGTAATAATATTATCTACATGAATGAAGCTGTATTGAACATGATGAAAATTGCTGAAAGTGACTTGCGTAAAGACTTGCCTAACTTTAATAGCAACAACTTAATCGGTCAAAATATCGATGTATTTCATAAAAACCCTGCCCATCAACGCAATATGCTGGCAAAACTTAGCAGTACCTACAGTACGGAGATTGTTGTTGGCGGACGTACCTTTGGTCTTGTGGCAAATCCTATTTTTACACCAGATAATGAGCGCATTGGTACAGTGGTGGAATGGGAAGACAGAACAGCCGAGGTTGCAATTGAAAAAGAAATTGCTGGTTTAGTCGCTGCCGCAGGTAAAGGGGACTTAGAAGCCCGTGTCGAAGAAACAGGTAAAACTGGCTTTTTCCTACGCTTAGCGCAAGGTTTAAATAGCATGGTGGCCATTGTTGACGATGCAGTGAAAGACACTGGTAATATGCTTGATGCTATGGCGAACGGCGACCTATCAAAACGTATTGAACAAGAATACCAAGGGTCATTTGAGAAATTAAAACGTGATGCCAATGCCACGGCTGATAAATTAACGGAAGTGATTAACCGTATTAATAGCTCTGCGACATTAGTTGCTAGTGGTGCTGAAGAAATCTCGCAAGGCAATGCTGACTTGAGTCAACGCACTGAAGAGCAAGCATCTTCACTTGAAGAAACAGCATCAAGTATGGAAGAAATGACCAGTACAGTTCGTCAAAATGCTGATAATGCCAAAGAAGTGAACGAACTTGCCGAGGAAACACGTGCTAAGGCGCAAAAAGGTGGTGAAGTTGTTAATCGCGCAGTAACAAGTATGTCGGCCATTAATGAGTCGAGTAAGAAGATTGCCGATATTATTAGTGTGATTGATGAAATAGCTTTCCAAACGAACTTACTTGCATTAAATGCCGCTGTTGAGGCTGCAAGAGCGGGTGAACAAGGTCGAGGATTTGCTGTGGTTGCAGGGGAAGTGCGTAATCTTGCACAGCGCTCTGCGGCAGCTGCAAAAGAAATTAAAGAGTTAATCCGCGATAGTGTGGGTAAAGTCGAAGACGGTACTCTACTGGTTAATGAATCTGGCTCAACACTACAAGAAATTGTGACTGCCGTACAAAGAGTCACAGCTATGATCTCTGATATTGCCCAAGCATCAGAAGAGCAAAGTTCAGGTATTGAACAAGTCAATAAAGCAATTGCACAAATGGATGAAATGACTCAACAAAATGCAGCATTAGTTGAAGAGGCATCTGCGGCTGGTGAGTCAATGGCTGAGCAAGCAAATGATATGCGACGTTTATTGAACTTCTTCTCGCTTTCAGAGCAAGAAGAAACAGACATAACCAGCCGTGCTTCGAGTGTATCCGTTAAGCGACCAAGCCAATCGGGGCCAGTCTCGCCTAAAGGTAATAATTTTGTAGACCCAAGTGACGAGTGGGAAGAGTTTTAAAACTCTTCCCTCTCTACATCGCTAATACAATGTGTATTCCCTCTAAGGCTGGTGGGTCAAATTATGAAAGAGTTTTTACTAACGGATAGTGACTTCAAAAACATTTCATCTCAGGTATACGATGCTTGCGGTATCGTACTTGCTGAGCATAAGCGTGAAATGGTGTATTCACGCTTGGCAAGGCGACTTAGGTTACTTAAGTTAAAGAGCTTTAAGGACTATTTAGCTTTTTTAGAAGAACATAAAGAGCGAGAATTTAGTGAGTTTATCAATGCGATTACCACAAATTTGACGTCATTTTTTCGTGAACCACATCACTTTAACTATCTAAAAAATTCTATAGTGCCGAGGCTATTGACTACAAATGCAAAGCAAAAGCGAGTGCGCGTTTGGTCAGCAGGCTGCTCCACAGGGGAAGAGCCCTATACGATAGCAATGACCCTAAGTGGTTTGTTCCCGACTAATTGGGATGTAAAAATTCTGGCCACTGACCTTGATTCAAACGTACTTGCTAAGGCGCAAGCTGGTACTTATACAGCGGCCAATGTAAATGGGCTCGATAAAAGTCAGCTAAAACGCTGGTTTTTAAAAAGTCATGATGGTCAGCTCTATAAAGTAAAACCACAGTTACAAGAGAATATCTTTTTTAAGAGATTGAATTTACTTGAGCAGTGGCCGATGAAGAGATCATTTGATGTCATTTTTTGTCGCAACGTGGTTATTTACTTTGACAAGCCGACAAAAGATACGCTTTTTCATCGTTACTTTGACTTACTGAGTGACGCGGGGCATTTGTTTTTGGGGCATTCAGAAACTATGGGCAAAGACCATAAAGAATTTAAAAACTTAGGCCAAACGATTTATCAAAAGGTGGTCAATGAATAGTCATTTCAAACCAGTATTATCAGGGTTTGAGCACGTAAAGCGTTTTTGGGATAGTCACAGGCAAAAGGTTGTCGCAAAAGTGTTACCGGGTGAATTCTATGTCTCTAAAAATGATGAACTGATCACCACCGTACTTGGCTCATGTATTGCTGCATGTATCTATGAACAAGGGTTAGGGATTGGTGGTATGAACCACTTTATGCTGCCAATGCAAAAAGGCGTGGATCCGAGTAATGCTCACAGTTTAAATTGCCGTTATGGTAACTGGGCCATGGAGTTTTTAATTAATGAAATCCTTAAAAATGGTGCATCAAAACGTAATTTAAAAGTGAAGCTATTTGGTGGTGGTAAAATTATTCGTTCAATGACAGATATAGGTGTCGGTAATATTCGCTTTGCAAATGCATATGTACTTGAGGAAGGTTTAGATTTAATATCACATGACGTCGGTGGGCCTTGGCCTCGTAAAATAATTTTTAATCCTCAGACGGGTCAAGCACAAGTGAAAAAGCTGCGTGATCTGCATACTGATAAACTAGAGAAACGTGAAGTTAAATACTTACACGAAATCGAGCAGCAAGATGCTGGAACAGACATTGAGCTATTTTAGGAGAGTGTATGATCAAGGTACTTATTGTTGATGATTCTCCCTTGATCCGTGGTTTACTGAAAGAGGTACTTGAGCAAGCGGATGATATGCATGTTGTCGGTGCAGCTGAAGACCCTTACCAAGCACGTGATCTCATTAAGCGTTTAAACCCTGATGTGCTGACGCTTGATATTGAAATGCCAAAAATGGATGGCTTAAGCTTTTTGAAGAATTTAATGCGCTTGCGACCTATGCCGGTTGTTATGGTTTCGACATTGACTCAAAAAGGCTCACCTATTACCCTCGAAGCGCTAGAACTCGGGGCTGTGGATTTTATCGCAAAACCAACGGCTAATGTGTCTGAAAACTTGCAACGCTATGCGCACTTAGTACAACAAAAAGTCCGTACAGCAGCAGGTGCAAGGATCCGAGCATTTAAAGAGCAGAAACTAGAAAAAGATAGCTCACTCGACAGTCTGCAATTTAAAAGTAATGCAGTTATGGCCATAGGTGCTTCAACGGGGGGAACAGAGGCAATCAAAGAAGTGCTTATTCGTATGCCCAAACACTGCCCCCCCATTGTGATAACGCAACATATTCCACCTGTGTTTAGCACTTCATTTGCGATGCGGATGGACCGACTCTGTGCGATAAATGTTAAAGAGGCAGAGCAAGGTGACAAGTTAGAAGCAGGCTGGGCTTATATTGCCCCAGGCGATCAGCATTTAAGTGTGGTGAAAAAGGGGGCTGCGCTGTATTGCCAATTAGACTCAGGCGAGCCCGTTAATCGTCATCGACCTGCTGTGGATGTGCTATTTAACTCTTTAGCGGTTTTAAATTGCAAAACAACGGTAGCGTCTTTATTAACCGGCATGGGAAGTGATGGCGCAAAAGGGTTGTTAGCTTTACATCAAGCTGGTGCCTATACCATGGCACAGGATGAGTTATCGTCTGTGGTATGGGGGATGCCAAAAGCCGCAATCGAATTGAATGCGGCTAATGAAATTGTCAGGCTTGATAAAGTAGCTGCACACATGCTTAAACAGGCTGCTAAGGTGTAATTACCCAAGGTTGTGAAAACCAATAATAACTGCCTTTTTTGTTGATAGAAGGGGCTGTACAGTTGAACCGAGAGCGACCCTTTTTCAATTTATTAGGCGAGGTAATGTGTACTGTATCTTTGCTTATCCACTCAAGGTTAGCTTGACCAACACCCGATACATAGCATGCAAACTGACTTTTGTGGAAATCTTGCATATCGAATTGAATGCTTAAACTTGGCGGGTTTTCGCTGGTGACACTATCGGCGTAATTTAATGCTTTAATTGTAAAAGCTTGTGAGTCAAGTTTCGTCGACAGGGTATCAAGTTTAGAATAAAAGCCTGACGCAGGAAAACGCGGTAATCGCGTAAAATCAGAGTGAACTCCTACTGCACCTGAATGTTGACCAATACCAACAAAACCCAATGACTTAATTAATGCTTGTAACTCGTTATTGAACTCACCATAAGGGTAAGCAAGGTATTTATAATCATGACCTATTTCATCTTTAATGCGCTTTTGGGCATTTAAAATATCTTTTTTAGTACGAGACTGCCACTGAGCATCAGTCTCACCTTCTTGTTTTAAATGCATGTAATTGTGCACTTGCGTATGATTGCTTATTAAGGCTCCTTTATTAGCCAGCTCTTTTAATTGCTGCCAAGTCATGACATAGCTTTTACCACTATCAATAAGTTCAGGGTTTACAAAAATAGTATAGGGGTAGCCATACTTTTCGAGGATAGGGGCGGCTTGTTCATAATTATTTTTATAACCATCATCAAACGTGATTGCGACAGTTTTATCGGCTAACTCTTGACCTGCCTGCAGTTGAGAAATCAACTCATTCAATGGGATAACATTAAATTGCTGGTCTTTTAAATATTGCATGTGCTTGGTAAACGTCTCGCTGCTGACGCTTGTAACAGCCGGAAGGGTTTCACTCACGTGGTGATACTGTAAAATAACGGCGCCGTGGGCACGCACTGATAAACCTAACAGGACTGCAAATACTACATGAAACATTTTCTTAAACGTCATAAGGCACACCATAAAAGTTTGCTGTTATTAGCCGGTCCAATGATCTTATCAAATATTACTGTTCCATTGTTAGGATTAGTTGATACTGCTGTCATCGGTCATTTAGGCAGTGCTCACTACTTAGCCGGTATTGCACTGGGCTCAGCAGTTATCTCCCTATTATTTTGGCTAGCAGGATTTTTACGTATGAGCACCACGGGGCTTGTTGCGCAAGCTTACGGTCGAGACGATCATACTTTGCTAGCTGAGTTATTAAAGCGCAGTTTATTGTTAGCGACTTTCGTTGCGCTTATACTAATCGCGCTTAGTGTACCTATTCAATCCTTAATGGCATATTTATCGGGCGCAAATCAAGCAGTGTTGGAGCAAGCACATAGCTATTTTTCAATCCGTATTTTTAGTGCGCCAGCTGCTTTGTGTAATTTAGTGCTATTAGGGTGGATGTTGGGGGTGCATTACGGCAGAGGGCCGTTCTATTTATTACTCATCACCAATATTACCAATATCGTGCTTGATATCTATTTTGTTGTTTTTCTTGATTGGAAAGTGGCTGGAGCGGCTTGGGCATCGTTAATTGCAGATTACATCGCTTTAGCCTTTGCACTTTGTTTAGTTTATCAGTTGGCTAAAAAGCAGGGCATTAACTTAGCGGTAAAGGCGTGGTTTAACATGGCTAAATTGCTCGAATTAGTTAATTTAAACCGTGATATCTTCATACGTTCACTGGCGTTGCAATTGTGTTTTAGCTTTATGACCTTCTATGGCGCAAGAATTGGCGAAACGACACTCGCAGCGAATGCAGTACTGCTGAACTTTTTAATGCTCGTAAGCTTTGCGCTTGATGGTATTGCATATGCAAGTGAAGCTAAAGTAGGTAAAGCAAAAGGCGAAAAGAGCACTGAGCACATACAGCTGTGGGTTAATTTGAGTTTGTTCTGGGGAGGGCTTTTTGCATTATTTTATAGCTTAATATTTTTAATTTTTGGTAATGCAATTATTCGTTTATTAACCGATGTGCCAGAAGTGATTACGATGGCAGCAGATTATTTGCCATGGGTGATTATCTTACCTATTGCAGCAATGGCATGCTTTTTATTCGATGGTGTTTTTGTTGGTTTAACGCGTGCAAAAGATATGCGAAATACGATGCTGGTTAGTGCAGCGCTCGGCTTTTTTGGACTGTTTTGGTTGGTAAGTGATTGGCAAAACCATGGCCTTTGGTTCGCAATGACCATTTTTATGCTGATGCGCGGTATAACGTTATGGTTGCGCTATCGTTATATTGTTAAACAAAATGGCTTGTTGAAATAAGCGTTTATTTCCAAAGGTCAGGATCATCATCTTTGGGAGATGCTCGCTCAAGAACCTGTGCAAAACGGTTGGCAAAAATACCTAAATAACCCCAAGCGGCAAAAAATAACGCGATGGCCAAAATAAGTAAGCCAATCAGTTGCAAGATTGCAGGGCCATAATAACCAATGGCAATAAAAATTACGGCCAGCACAAACAGTGCTAGGCCGCAAAGAAAGCGTTTTAAGCTTAATTTGGGGTCGCTACCTAAGCGAAATACCCATTGTTTAAGCATGCTTTAGATACCGATTAGTAGTAAGAGTGCTCACCAGATTGGTGATCGGTAATGTCTCTCACACCATTGATTTCATCAAACTTAGCGATCATTTCTTTCTCGATGCCCTCTTTCAACGTGACATCAATCATCGAACAACCGTTACAGCCACCACCAAATTGCAGAACAGCAATACCGTCAGCGGTAATTTCAACTAAACCAACTTGACCACCGTGGTTTGCAAGTTGTGGATTGACTTCAGTTTCAAGCATGTGTTGTACACGCTCTTGTAACGTCGCGTCGTCGCTAAGCTTACGTGCTTTGGCATTAGGCGCTTTTAGAGTTAACTGAGTGCCCATTTTGTCAGTTACAAAATCGATTTCAGCTTCTTCTAAAAAAGGCGCACTTTCTGCGTCAACAACGGCATCAAAGCCATTAAAAGGTAGACGAATATCAGTCGCTTCAACCGCGTCTTCTGGGCAGTAAGAAACACCACACTCCGCCTGCGAAGTACCTGGATTTACAACAAAAACACGAATGTTTGTTTGTTCAGCTTGGTCTGCTAAAAGTTTAGCAAAATGAGATTGTGCAGATTCAGAAATAGAGATCATAAAACGGACTATACTTGACTAAATTACTCGGATACTGTGTATCATACTCCGCTCATCGTATTGTCGCCAGTGTTGAGCGTAAAAAGTTGCATCTATTTTGTCTAGTGGTAGCGTGAAAACATCAATTAAGTACAGGTGCTATCTATGCGTTTAATAATAACAATATTAACCATGCTAGTGAGCGTTAGCGCATTAGCGAAACCCCTTTCTTATTACTTTGAACAAGATGTGAAATTTGATCCAACCATTCCAACACCTGAACAGGTGTTAGGTTACGAAGTAGGTGAGTGGCATGTTCGCCATGATCAGCTTGTGCAATATATGCAAATTCTTGCCGATAAAAGTGACCGAATGAACTTTCAAGTGATCGGTCGTACTCATGAACAACGCCCATTGGTTATGTTAACTATCACTGCGCCAGAAAAATTAGGGCAAGTTGAGGCTATTCGTAAAGCCCACCTAGCACGTTTGGACGGTGAATCATCAGACTCAAGCAAACAGCCGGCGGTTGTATGGATGGGGTATAGCGTGCATGGTAATGAGTCATCAGGGAGTAATGCTTCATTATTAGTGGCTTATTACTTAGCTGCTGCGCAAGGCCCAGAAATTGATACTTTACTGGACAATACCGTTATCTTACTGGACCCATCTTTAAATCCTGATGGTTTAGCGCGTTTCGCGAACTGGGCAAACAGTAATCGCGGTATGAATTTATCGTCAGATCCAGAAACTCGCGAGCATAGAGAAAACTGGCCTAGTAGCCGTACTAATCATTATTTATTTGACTTAAACCGCGACTGGTTATTACTACAACACCCTGAATCACGAGCACGTATAGCTCAGTTCCATCAATGGAAGCCGAATATTCTTACTGACTTCCACGAGATGGGACCAAACAGCACTTTCTTTTTTCAACCCGGTATTCCGACGCGCAAGCACCCGATTACACCAGAAGAAAATGTGACTTTGACTAAAGCTATTGCTAACTATCATGCGAAGACGCTTGATGAGCATAATGCTTTGTACTTCACCGAAGAAAGTTTTGATGATTTTTACTACGGAAAAGGTTCAACTTACCCTGACGTGAATGGTGGGGTGGGTATTTTATTTGAGCAAGCCAGCTCACGTGGTCATTTACAAGATACAATCAACGGCCCGTTAAGCTTTCCGTTTACGATTAAAAATCAATTACTAACTAGTTTATCTACATTTCAGGCTGCAATTGAAAACCGCCAAGATTTGCTTGATTACCAAGCTGAGTTTTATAACAAAGCGATTGACCTTGCTGGTGATGAAGACTTTAAAGGGTATGTTGTTAAAGGCGGTGCAGATAACAGCCGCATGCAGTACTTTTTAGCGTTATTAAAGCAACACCAAATCAATGCGTATATGCTTGAAGAGCCATTAAAAGTGAATGGTCAAAGCTTCTCTGAAAACAGCTATTTCGTACCATTAGCACAACCACAGTTTCGCTTAGTGAAAGCCGTTTTTAGTGAACAACAACGCTTTGTTGATAACACATTCTATGATGTGTCTGGCTGGACACTCGCGCATGCATTTAATTTAGAGTTTGCAAAAGTAAGTAGTAAATGGGGGCTTGATGTTGCAAAAATGCCTTGGCAAAAAGGAGTTAAGTCAAGTTACGCAACATTGCCACAAAGCTATGCTTACGCATTCAAGTGGGATGATTATCTTGCACCAAAAATGTTGAATACTTTGCTAAAGCAAGGTGTTAAAGCGCGTGTTGCATTGAGCCCTCTTACCGCTAAAACGCCCAGTGGTGAGGTTTCATTTGAACCCGGTAGTATTTTGCTCCCCGCAGGTTTGCAAACAGACAGCAATTGGGTTGATTACTTAAATCAAGCACAGACTGAGTTCGGTATTGAAATTACGCCAATTAGCTCAGGTTTAACGGTGAAAGGGGCTGATTTAGGCTCTCGCTCTATGGCAGTTGTAAAAGCGCCTAAAGTTTTACTCGTGGGTGGTGCCGGAACCAGCCAATATGAGTTGGGTGAAGTATGGTATTACCTCGACCGTTTTGTAGGCACTGCGCCAACTATTGTTGAAATGCCTCGTCTTAGCAGCCTTGACCTTGAGAATTACAGCCATATTATTTTGGCTCATGGTAATTACAATGCACTTGATGATGCGACCAAGGTTGCGATCAAAGCTTGGGTGCGTAAAGGTGGTGTTATTTGGGGTCATAAAGGAGGTGCCAAGTTCCTCGCTGACCAACAATTATTAAAGGCCAGTTACTTATCTCGTCGTGATGTAGCGAGCGCATTTAATACGCAAGGACTTACTTATGCCGATAAAGGTCACTTAGCGGGCCGTCAACGTATTGCCGGAGCAATTTTTAATACGTCTGTTGATTTATCACACCCGCTAACATTTTCACTTAACCGTAATACCCTGCCAGTATTTAAAAATAGCACTTGGTTGCTTGAAAAGTCAGATGCACCGTTTGTAAATGTTTTGACATACACAGATAAGCCATTATTAGCGGGCTTTACTGATGATGTGAATGTAGAGCAAGTTGCCGGTGCTGCGGGCTTAATTGCTCACTCATATGGAAAAGGCAGTGTTATTGGTATGACGGATAACCCTGTGTTTCGTGGTTATTGGTATGGTACTAGCCGATTATTGAGCAATGCTTTATTCTTTGGTAATGCCTTTCATGCTGCGGGCGATTAACGTATTTTAAGGTTCTCCTAAAGGGGTCAAACACGTCAGCATTGCCCATACGTGTTTGGCACCTGCTTTTTTTAGCTCATCGGTTGCTGCATTCAATGTTGCCCCTGATGTCATTACATCATCAATAATGGCGACCGACTTACCCTGCAAATTTGCTTGGCACATAAATGCATTACGCATATTTTTAATTCGTTTAGCTTTACTGAGAGAAGATTGTGCAATCGTTGCTTTTTGTTTAACAAGCGGCTCTGTTACAACTAAGTTCATTGCTTTTAACACCGGTAGCCAAGTTTGGCTTACCTGATTGTACCCTCGTTTTATAAAGCGTTTATTATGCAGCGGCATAATAATAAACTCATCAGGCCAAGATTCATTGACTGCTTTAGCGTGCTGTAACTGCAAATAAATAACCTGTTGTAGGGCTATTTTATAGTACTGTTTATCACTAAACTTCAGTTGTTTAAGCCACTGTTTCATAGGGGCTTCATACCATGCACAGGCTATGAGGTGATCAAAATGACAATCGGGGAATGCATCACAAATATCAGGGCGGTGAAGTAAATTAGCATGTTTGCTTAGATCAAATAACCTTAAGTCGTTTAAACAATGCTCGCAAAGTGCATAGTTACTTTTTATATGCGTTTGACACGTAACACAAAAGTTAGGAAACAGCGCATGTAAGCTATGTTTTAATATCTTCGTTAAGTGAGCCATTGCATTCAATCCTTTAAACGCTATCATGAGCCATCAGTGTGCTTGAGAGTTTAAAAATATGCAAAATGAAATGGTGTTATTACATGGCTGGGGAATGAATCAAGGGGTCTGGCAAGTGATTTTGCCAGAGCTTGAGTTTTCATATGAGGGCACTATTCGCTGCCTTGATTTACCAGGCTTTGGTGAAGCGCAGTCATTACCCAATACCTATAATTTGCATGAAGCAGCCAAGATGCTGAGTGAACAATTGCATAACGACTCAATACTAGTTGGGTGGTCGCTTGGCGGATTATTTTCACTTTACATTGCCGCTCACTGGCCAGAAAAAGTATCCAAGGTTATTTTAGTGGCATCGAGCCCTTTTTTTGCTCAAGCTGATAATTGGGCGGGTATTAAGCCTGAAGTGCTTGATGCGTTTAAAGAGCAACTAGTCACTCACACAGACAAAACTATCGAGCGATTCCTAGCGATTCAAGCCATGGGCAGCGAATCAGCTCGTGACGATATTAAAGCGTTAAAAAGATTATTAAAACAGTATCCAGCACCGCAAGAGCGAGCCCTCAGTGCAGGCCTAGATATCCTACAGCAAGAAGATTTACGTCAGCTATTTAGCAAAATAACGCTCCCTATTCGCGGTATATTTGGGCGTTTAGATGCGCTAGTTCCTTACCGTGCAATTAAGGATATGCAGGCTTTGCAGCCTAACTTTGAATATGAGGTGATCGATAAGGCATCTCACGCTCCTTTTATTTCTCATAAAACTGAATTTATAAGCGCTCTGAAATCAATGTGTTAATTAAATATTGCTCTGCAGAGCCCAAAAATAGGGGGATTTTACTTTATTTTGATTGTTTTGTGAGCGATACTTGTAGGGAAGATCTCACTGTTGGAGGATATGATGCCAATCAGTTCTGTATTTAATAATGGCGTAGAAGGTTACAACCGCGCAAGTCAAGGCATTGAAAAAGCAAGTGCGCAAATTAGCCGCGCGTCTATTGACCAGCAAGACGACGCTCAACTTGCTCAGCAAAGACAATTACAAGGTGCAAGACCAGAGGAAGCGGTTACGCCACCTGTGTCTCAGCCTGCTCGTATTGATGAAGCATTGGTGAACCTGAAAGTTGAAGAGTTCAATGCTAAGGCTAACGTTAATACGATTCAAACTGCCGATGAAGTATTAGGCACGCTAATTGATATAAAAGCTTAGCTATGAATATCGTTACTCCCTTTCCCGTAATCAACATTAACACGGCGAACGTACATACCGAAAGTGCACGCCGTGATAACCAGTTGCGTGAAGTCATCCCACCTCCTGTGGCAACTAGTTCGAGTAACGCAGAAAATAAAGCACTGAGTGATGGCGAAAAAGCAAGACAGCCAAGCGGCGATGTAAGCACTTATGATGCTAAGGGTCGTCTTGAAGACGATAAAGCGATTCAAGAGCGAGAGCAAAGCGAACAAGGTAGTGACGAGAAATCAGAGCAGCAGCAACAAGAAGAGCAAAAACAAGAGCAAAAAGTTGCACAGCAAGAACAGCTAGAGCTTGAACAAATTAAAGAGCTGAAAGCGCGAGACACTGAAGTGCGTGTACATGAACAGGCGCATGCTTCGGTGGGGGGGAAATACGCAGGCTCGCCAAGTTATGAGTATCAACGAGGCCCCGACGGCACAAACTACGCGGTTGGCGGGGAAGTACAAATTGATGTGGCTGAGGTAAGTGGTGACCCTCAGGCAACAATCGATAAAATGCAAACGGTAAGAGCGGCAGCGCTTGCACCTCAAGAGCCATCCAGTGCAGACCGTGCTATTGCAGCCGATGCGACACAGAAACTTGCCGCAGCGCAGGCTGAACTTGCTATGCAGTCGCGCGAAAAAGCACAGGGTGGTGATGAATCGTCGTCATTAAGAATTGACCGTGAAGGTGCTGAAGATGAAAGTGAAGCGGTCAGCACTTCTCAGACCAAGACAGCCAAACGAGATGTGGAAGTTGATGAGCGAGCCACACGAATAGCCAACTTTTATCAAATGGCTACATCGCCTGGGGAACAGAATAATTTTTCGGCGGTTATATAATTATCAGATTTATAAGAGGCGCGGTTCAATTTGAACCGCGTTTTTGTTTTTAAGCTAAAACTATTTTTTTACTTTAGCATTTGCAAATGCATCGGCAAATGCGTTACCCATTGCCGCATTACCAAAGTCACGCTTTTGCTTAGGCGCACTTTTTGCTTTAGCCGCAGGCTTTGATTTGCCTGCAGGTGCGGTTTTATTGCTTGTATCTACATCATCATCTAAACGCATTGTAAAACTGATACGTTTACGCGCTGCATCAACCTCAAGTACTTTTACTTTAACAATATCACCTGCTTTAACCACTTCGCGTGGATCAGAAATGAACTTGTTGGTTATCGCTGAAATATGAACTAAACCATCTTGGTGTACACCCACATCAACGAAGGCACCAAAGTTGGCAACATTGGAAACCACACCTTCTAGAATCATACCTGGTTTTAGGTCGTTAATGGTTTCAACACCGGCTTTAAATTCAGCAGTTTTAAACTCTGGGCGAGGGTCTCGACCTGGTTTATCAAGCTCTTTAATAATGTCGGTAACGGTTGGTAAACCAAATTTTTCATCTGTGTAGTTGTTGGCAACCAATTTATTCAAAATATCAGTGTTACCAATTAAGCTATTTACATCTAAGCTGTTCTTTTCACATATACGCTTAACAACAGGGTAGGCTTCAGGGTGAACTGATGAGTTATCAAGAGGATCTGAACCTGTGCTAATACGCAAGAAACCAGCTGCTTGTTCAAAGGCTTTTGGTCCTAGGCGCTCAACTTTTTTAAGCTCAGAGCGTTTGCTAAATGAGCCATTGGCATCACGATAGCTAACAATGTTTTGCGCTAGTGTTTTGTTTAAGCCAGATACACGAGTCAGTAACGGCACTGAGGCCATATTTAAATCAACACCGACTGAGTTTACACAGTCTTCGACAACCGAGGTCAGGGTTTGACCTAGTTGGCTTTGTGAAACATCGTGTTGATATTGACCTACACCAATTGATTTAGGTTCGATTTTTACAAGCTCGGCAAGCGGATCTTGCAAACGACGTGCAATTGACACTGCACCGCGCAATGATACATCAAGGTTAGGGAATTCGTTGGCGGCAAATTCAGACGCTGAATAAACAGATGCACCTGCTTCACTGACCATTATTTTATTTAATTTAAGTTCACTGTTGGTTTTAATCAATTCAGCAACTAACTTATCAGACTCACGTGATGCAGTGCCATTACCAATCGCGATTAACTCAACTTTATATTGGCGACAAAGTTGCTCAAGTGTGCGAAGTGATTTTTCCCAATGATTTTGCGGCGCATGTGGGAAAATTGTTTGCGTTGTTAAAAGCTTACCAGTGCTGTCTACAACAGCAATTTTACAACCCGTA
The DNA here is from genome assembly GCF_032716425.1 of Pseudoalteromonas sp. N1230-9. NCBI lineage: Bacteria > Pseudomonadati > Pseudomonadota > Gammaproteobacteria > Alteromonadales > Pseudoalteromonadaceae > Pseudoalteromonas > Pseudoalteromonas sp. N1230-9. The sequence goes on along the minus strand of NZ_CP090419.1, from coordinate 3,432,149 downwards.
CGTAAACCAGGATCAAGTCCTAAGGTTGTACGTGGCCCTGCAGGCGCAGCCATTAATAAGTCTTTTAGATTTTTTGCAAATACGTCAATCGCGCCGGTTTCCGCTTTTTCGCGCATTGCACCTAAAAATTCATTTTCTAAGTGTAGGCTTAATTTAATCTTCCAAGCCCACTGTACAACACTCATTAACCAGCTGCTTGCAGCGCTATTGCTCACATCTAACCGATAGTAGTCAGCAATCATTTGTGCACATACCTGTGCTGGGTTTTCTGCACTTGGTTCTGGGTTGATGCTTAATTGTAAAATGCCTTCATTGCGAGCGCGAAGCATGGCGAGAGCACGGTGTGAAGGGATTTTTTTAAGCGGCTCTTGGTGCTCAAAGTAATCACGGTATTTAGCACCTTCATTTTCTTGACCAGCGATTACTGTACTTTCAATTTGGCCGTGTTGTGCAATATGACTACGGAATTTAGCAAGCAGTTTGGCGTCTTCAGAAAAGCGTTCCATCAAAATAAATTTAGCACCGTCAAGCACCGCTTTTGTATCAGCAAAGCCTGCGTCAGCATTAATATAGTCAGCAGCTTGCTGCTCTGGTTCGAGGTTGGGGTCATTAAATAGCGCATCGGCAAGTGGTTCAATACCCGCTTCAATGGCAATTTGTCCTTTCGTGCGGCGTTTAGGTTTGAATGGTAGGTATAAATCTTCAAGCTCTGTTTTACTGTCAGCGTTATTAATATCACTACTTAGCTCGGCGGTTAGCTTACCTTGTTCTTCAATTGTGGCAAGAATAAAGCTGCGGCGCTCTTCAAGCTCGCGTAGGTACGAAAGGCGCTGTTCAAGTAGTCGTAATTGCGTGTCGTCTAGGCCGCCTGTAACTTCTTTCCGGTAACGTGCGATAAAAGGGACTGTGGCACCTTCATCAAGTAATTTGATTGCAGCAACAACTTGTGGTTGCTGGGCATTTAGCTCGGTCGCTAAGCGTGCAGAGATATTGCTCATGCATAAACCTTTTTAAAAATAGAAAATCAGTAAACTGAAGATTAATTGCCTGAATAATATCACAATAAGAAGGCCTTAAAAGCACTGCTTTTAAGGCCTTCGAAAATTGTTCTACACAACGCAATATTTATGGCTTAGTGAGGGTGATCGATATGCTGCATCACTTCACTGAAGCTGTTTGCAATAGGGTTAATATTGACAGGAATATGTAGCTTTTTAGCAATTTCACGTGCAGAAATTAACCCACAAATTTCATGTTCAGCACTTGTTACTAAAAGAAACATCATACCTTGGTGTTCCATGGTTTGTAGTGCATCCCCAATACATGCATAGCTGATGCTCTGTAAGCTTACACCAGCTAGATTATTTAGCGGTGTCATTACATCATGCAAAGTCACTTCATCGCGATGTAAGTTCAAACGTTGTGCAAGAATCATTATTTTAGAGCTTTGTAGATCAGCACTCGATGTGATCCCAACTAACTTGTCTGTGTCATCAACGACTAAGATGAAGTCAGAGCAGCGGTTACTTGTTTGTTTTAGCGCATCAACAATGGTGATGCTTGCGTGAGCACGTAGTGGATCTTTTTGTGTAAAGCTATTTAGTACTTTTAATGCTGGAGATGTTAGATCAAGTGTTGGTTCTACTTCATTAACAGCGTTAGATAATGCACCATTAGATACATCTTGAAGACGTAATTCTTTGAAATTATTCATATTTGTCACCATAAATTTTAATTAAGCATCGATTTTTAAAAACGTAGTTAAATTAAAATACAGGTGGCCCTCGCTGGTGCGCACTGTATACAGAGGCCTTAGTCTGAGTAAAAACACGTACACCTAGGCGCACATCAGGCAGTGGTTGGGCTGCGCGAAAGTTGAGTGCTGGAGTATGTTTATCTAAATCAGTATCAAGGTTAGCAAGGTCTGCATTATCACACGCAATAAAATGTGAGGTGGGTGTAACACTATCAGAATGGTTTTCTATGTCGCTGGCGTAAGAAATCAAACTCACACTGATTAAAAGTGCGAACACAATGGCATTACTTAATATGCGATGTATTGCGTTTGACATAGTTACTACCTTCTAAACATCAAGCTTAAAAACGTCTTAAGCTTCTTTAGTTATAGATCACATTTTTAGACTAAACAATCACAAATTAACCTTTTCTGAATTTATTTTATTAATTATGGCGCATCTGGATAGCTTATCTCATTGACATACCATTCTTTTTGGCCTTCAGGGGTCGTGACTGAAAAATCGTCATCGACTTGCTTGCCAAGGAGCGCGCGAGCCATCGGCGCATCGATAGAAATATAATCTTTGCGTTCATAAATTTCGTCAGGGCCAACAATTCGGAAGCGTTTGGTTTCTCCTTGCTCGTTTTCTATCTCAACCCAAGCACCAAAAAACACCTTCCCAGCTTGCTGTGGGTTGTAATCAACGATTTTTAGATCAGGCATACGTTTACGCAAATAGCGCACTCGACGATCTATTTGTCGTAATACACGCTTATTGAATTGATAGTCGGCATTTTCAGAGCGGTCACCAAGGCTTGCAGCCCATGTCACAATCTTGGTGATTTCAGGGCGTTTCTCATGCCATAGGTAATCGTGCTCTTGTTGCAATTGCTGATACCCTTCACGTGTGATTAAGTTGGTTTTTGCCATATCTATTAAACCTTTAAAGAAAACCTGTGCAAGGTATAAAAGTCTTTTGCCTTTGTCGAGATAGTTTTGAAATGTTCAGTAACAATCTAAGCGTTCAATTCGTTTTTTATTCTTAAGTTTTTCATTTATATTAACAAGTAACATATTACAAAAAGAATGAAAGTTATGGGACACGAAACGACAAAAGTATTGGTAGTTGATGACGATATGCGTTTGCGTAGTTTGCTTGAACGTTACTTGGTAGAACAAGGGTTTATCGTTCGTACAGCGGCAAACTCTGAACAGATGGATCGCTTAATTGAGCGTGAAAATTTTCATCTAATGGTGCTTGATCTTATGCTACCTGGAGAAGATGGTTTGTCGATTTGTCGTCGTTTACGTCAAAAAGAAAATGATATACCCATTGTTATGTTAACGGCAAAAGGTGATGAGGTAGACCGTATTATCGGCTTAGAACTCGGCGCTGATGATTATATTCCAAAACCATTTAATCCCCGTGAACTGTTAGCGCGTATTAAAGCCATTTTACGTCGTCGAGCAAAGGAAGTACCTGGTGCGCCAGCAGCAGAAGAGAACGAAATATCATTTGGCGAATTTACGCTTAATCTTGCTACTCGAGAAATGTCGCATGGTGATAAAACGATGTCGCTGACCAGTGGTGAGTTTGCGGTATTAAAAGCGTTGGTAACACATCCTCGTGAACCGCTTAGTCGCGATAAACTAATGAATCTAGCCCGCGGCCGTGATTACAGTGCACTTGAGCGTAGTATCGATGTGCAGGTGTCGCGCTTGCGACGTATGATTGAAGTGGATGCCGCTAATCCTCGTTATATCCAAACAGTATGGGGCTTAGGCTACGTATTTGTGCCAGATGGTGAAAAGTAGCTGTTATGGGGATGTTTCCACGTAGTGCGTTTGGACAAACCGTATTTTTGGTTGCTGCACTGCTTTTAATCAATCAAATAGTGTCCTATATAACGGTTAGTTTTTATGTTGTTAAACCCACCATAGAGCAAGTTAATCTGATCCTCTCGAAACAAGTTAAAACAGTGTTTATTGAGTGGGAAGAAGGCGTTGAAGTAAGTAAAGAAGCGTCTGAAAAGTTTTTTGAAATCACTGGCATTGAAGTCATGACGCAGCGCCAAGCTATGCGTGAAGGTCTGGCGGAGACACGAGAGTATTCAATGCTTTCACGCAGCATGTCGGAGCAACTCAACGGCTCTGCGCGCGTACGTATAAGCCAAACAGATCCACTTGTATACTGGGTTGAAGCACCACAAGCCCCTGGTTATTGGGTGCGAGTGCCATTAACTGGGTTACAAGAGAATAACCTTGAATTCCTCACTTTTTATTTATCTAGTATCGGCTTTTTAAGCGTATTAGGTGGTTGGTTGTTTGCGCGCCATCTAAACCGACCATTAAAAGCGCTACAGCTGGCGGCAGTTAAAGTGGGTGTTGGGGACTTCTCAACAAAGCTTGAAGAGCAAGGTTCAACTGAAGTGATAGAAGTAACCCGTGCGTTTAATCAAATGTCGCGTGGTATTGCGGCATTAGAAAACGATCGTCGTTTACTTATGGCAGGGGTTTCCCATGACTTACGTACGCCACTTACACGTATTCGTTTAGCAACAGAAATGATGTCTGACGACGAAGATTATCTGCGTGAAGGAATTATTCATGATATTGAGGATATGAATGCAATTATCGATCAATTTATTGAATATTTGCGTCATCACAAGCGCGAAGAGCTTGCTCTTGAAGATCTTAATGCCATCGTCAATGAAGTGGTTGAGGCTGAGCAAAAGCATCATCGGCAAATTAGCTTTAAAGAAAACCCCAGCATTAGTAATGTACCTGTCAGTACGGTTGCTATAAAGCGTGTTGTTACCAATATGATTGAAAATGCTATTCGTTACTCTGATGGTGATATTGAAGTGGAAACGCGCATGAGCAGTAATAAAAAGTTTGCCATGGTGGTTGTGAATGACCAAGGGCCGGGTATTCCTGAAAGCGAACTTGAAACTGTCTTTGAGCCGTTCAAACAAGGTGATGCGGCACGTGGTAGTGAAGGCAGTGGCTTAGGCCTTGCGATTATCAAACGTATTGTTGATATGCACGGCGGCCGAGTACAACTACTTAATCGCCCAGAGGGAGGCCTCAGCGCGCAAATCTATTTGCCTTTTTAAAAGTATTTAGCTTTAAGCCTTAAGCTATGAGTTTCAAGCAGCCCGAGTGGGCTGCTTTTTTTATGGGTGAAGATTTACAGAGCAGTTAGTTACTTATAATTTAAGTTGCCACAGTTATGAGTTATCAATAAAACTAGTTTTAAAGTGCTTTCTTGCTTTGAAGGGGGCTGAAGCAATGATGAAATTTAAAGAAAGTAGCAAGATAACTATTAAGATAGTTAGCCAGTTTAAAGCCATCTGAATGAGAGTCGGTGGTTCATAAAAGCCAAAATGCATGAACTCGGCAATTAAAATTTTATTTTTATAAATTAAGCTGTTACAAAAATTGCCAAGTGCAAAAAAAGATACACTAACCAGAAATAGCATAGCAGTTATAGTTGCCACTTTGAGCTTTAAAATATTTACCTTTATATATTTCGTTAAAAAATATAGAAATACTAAAAACGCAATACTGCTTACAAAGAGCGTGGCACCTAGCCCCAGAGTTAGTAGATTTGAAACCACCCATACTGGCTTTACAGTTATTGGCAAATCATTCGGGTTTATGTCGTCAGTCACTAAAAAGATGTAAATAGACATATAAGTTAAAATACTGATTACAGTGATCGGAATATGCCAAAGTAATTCACGCTTTTCTTTTTTACGAGCTGTTTTATGTGCGGTATTTCTCTGTGCAAGTCTTTCTAAAGGGTCCATTCTTTACTTACCTGAGTAATCATTCAAAAAATTTACCTTTGAGAAAGGTGATTTGCAAGTAACCATAGCCATTACTAGTCCTCCTATTTCTCAAAACAATAAAAAAGCGCGACATCAAATGCCGCGCTCTTTTTTCTTGAAGCTTAAAACTTACAGCTTAGATTGCTTTAAAACGAATCGATGTGCCGCCGCTGGTAGCAAGCTTTAACGTTAGCTTATCATCGGCGCTAACAATGCGTTTTTCTACTTTTAAGTCGTAAGGGTTATTTACCCACTGTGCTTTGTCACCATCGCGGTAGATTTGCGCTTCAAACTTTTTACCTTTATCTAAGAAGTCTAACTTCACTTCTAAAGTGCGGGCTTGTTCGTCTGTAACAGCACCTAGATACCAGTCGTTACCTGAGTATTGATCACGCTTGCGCTCTTTACGTGCAAACACAACGTAATCGCCAACTTCGCCTTGTAGTGCAATACTTTGTTGCCAGTCAGTTGGTACATCTTGAATAAATTGGAATGCATCTGGTTTCGCTAAGTAGTTACGTGGCAAATCTGCCGCCATTTGAATTGGGCTGTACATTACAACATATAGCGCTAATTGCTTCGCTAGGGTTGTTTGTGGGCGGTTGGTATCGGCACCTAAACCGTTAAAGCCCATATCAAAAATACCTGGCGTAAAGTCCATTGGGCCTGCCAGCATGCGAGTGAAGGCAAGCATAGGAATGTGCTCTGGTGGGTTTGGAGGGGTTCCCCATGCATTAAACTCTTGTCCGCGCGCACCTTCTCGGGTTATCCAGTTTGGGTATGTACGGCGCAGGCCAGTATCTTTGATTGGTTCGTGAGTATTAATGCTAATCTTATGTTTTGCAGCCAGTTTTACGTTATATAGGTATTCGTTTACCATAAACTGACTATCGTGCCATTCTTTACGCACAATACCGTTTTCATCAATACGCTTTATGTTGCCGCCGTCAGCAACGTAACCTGTTTTTACTTGGCTCACATTTGATTTTTCGTACAGCGCAAACGCATCTTCCATTTGATTGCGGTAGTTGGTAACGTTACCTGATGTTTCGTGGTGCCCGATTAATTGCACGCCTTTTTCTTTGCCATAGCGAGTTAATTCCTCAATGTCGAAGTCATCATAAGGCTGTGTGAAGCTAAATACATCACCGTTATAGAACCAGTCGCCATCCCAGCCAATATTCCAGCCCTCGACGAGTACGCCATCGAAGCCATACTTAGCTGCAAAGTCCATATAGTATTTAGTGTTTGCGGTTGTAGCACCATGAATCTTACCGCTACCCCACGTATTTTCATTGATATGCATACCCCACCAAATACCGACGTATTTGCCAGGTTTAACCCACGATACATCACCAAGTTTATTTGGTTCGTTTAGATTTAAGATTATATCTGAGTTAATTAAATCAACAGCTTCATCACCAATTTGAATAGTACGCCAAGGAGTATTAAATGCGCCGTGCTTCTTAACTGCTACGCCATCAGACCAAGGTGTTAAATCGGCTTGAAAAGTACCGTCACGGCGTTGATTTAGCACCATGCCAGCATAGTCAACAAGGGCAGCTTCGTGAATACTAATATGGATGCCATCTTTGTTTTTTAAGGTAAATGGTGTGTGTACCAGTGCCGCTTTATGTAATGGTGTGGTGTTATAAACATATTCATAGCGATTCCAACCGCGTGCAGGTATCCACCAAGCCGTTGCATCTGATGAATCTGTGATAGCAAACTCAGTGAGTTCTTTTGTGATCTCTATATCTTCAAAGCCTGCTTGCTTTGGTAATTCGTATCGAAAGCCAACCCCGTCGTTAAAAGCACGAAAGCGCACTGTAAATGTGCCGCCTTGAGGTTGTGGCTTTTTAAATGTAACAGCCACTTCATTGTGGTTATCAACAACAATTTGGCGTTCACCCCAAGGTTGCTCCCAGCTGCTTTTTACAGAATCAGTTGTCTGGCTGCTAATTTTGTAGCCTTCGCTCATTGCTGGTTGTTGCTTGAACACCAAGCCCAGCGCAGAGTTTGCAATAATTTGTTTACCTGCAAAGCTAACTTCGTAGCTAGGTGCGTGTTGTTCATCGGAAATCGTGACTTTTATTTGCCCATCAGGAGAGCTGACAGTCGTGGTTTGTGCTAGGCAAGTACCTGAAAAGGCTGCTAACATTAAAGCTGTAAATCGCATTGTTGTTCCTTGGCGGCTTATGATTGTGAATTGTTGTCACAATAAGCATAAATTGACTTGCGTGTTAATACGAGGTATCTGCATACGTATTCAGCAAAGTACGCACTGATTTTAAAAAGCCAAGCATATGAAAAGGTTCATCAAAAATGATAAGAATAATCCTGTTATTACTTACCTTTAGTCCAACACTTATGGCACAGAAAATTCAAGTTGTTGACCAAAACAGTCAGCCTGTTGCTAATGCTGTTGTTTGGTTGAAAGACCATTCTCAAAGTCCATCAACGGAAGCTAGTTACACCATGAGCCAAGAAAATAGAGCTTTTTCTCCTCATGTATTAGTGGTGCCTAAAGGGGCGAATGTTGAGTTTCCGAACTTAGATTCTATCATGCACCATGTGTATTCATTTTCTAAAGCAAAACACTTCGAATTAAAACTTTACCGAGATAAACCTGAAAAGCCGGTTCGTTTTGAGCAGACAGGGGTTGTTGAACTCGGATGTAATATTCATGACTGGATGCTGGGTTATATTGTTGTGGTTGATAGTCCATCATTTGCGCAAACTGATGAACAAGGTTTTGTTGATTTAGATCTCCCCGAAGGGACGTTTGAGTTAGCGATATGGCATGATCGGTTGTCTGACATTAGCGAACCAGAAATTACTTCGTTTAATAGCAAAAACAGTGTGTTACGTTATCAATTAAAGCAGGCGCTTTTACCAGCACTTGAATTAAGCAGTGACGAGTTCGATGACTATGAATAAGTGGCAAGTAGTACTGTGCTCTGTGCTTGTTGGTTTACCTAGCTCTGTACTTGCAGAGCATGAAGGATTAATCGCAATATCCGCACTAAAAGGCGATCAATTAGCCAGCTACCAGCGTACCGGTATTGGTTTATATCGCTATGATAATGACCATGATGGTATTCGTCTTTCTCAAGCGATGCTCAGCAGTCGCTTAGAGTTAGATAGAGATTGGTCTGTGCACACAACTGTTAATGTTCATGCTGACCCTTCTATGACAATTGGTTTTAGCCAAGCTTATCTACAATACCAGCCGTTGACAGAAAGTCGTTATAAGTTAGCTGTTAAAGCGGGTGGTTTTTATCCGAAAATGTCGCTTGAGAACCCACAAAGTGGCTGGATGTCGCCTTATAACTACACCAACTCAGCCATTAATAGTTGGTTAGGTGAAGAAGTTCGTACTTTTGGTGTGGAAACAAGTATAAAGCGCCCAGGTCGACAGTTTCGTAGTGACCATAGTTTTGAGGCCGTTGCAGCGGTTTTTAAAGGTAACGATCCTGCAGGAACGCTGTTGTCTTGGCGTGGTTTTGCACTTCATGATAGGCAAACAACATTTAATGAGCGTATCGACTTTTCTGTGCCAGCATCTTTTTCTAATTCACAGCTCATCAAGCAGGCCGACTATGTGCAGCCTTTTGAAGAAGTCGATGGTCGGTTTGGTTACTATGTTGGCGCACATTGGGATTATCAAAAGCGCTCACAATTTCGTATCTACTACTATGATAACAATGGTGATCCAAGTGCAATAAATACGCGTACCGGTCAGTATGCTTGGGATACGCGCTTTTTGAGTGCTGCGTGGTTGTACAAGTTTACCAAGCAGACACGCATTATTATGCAGCTCTTAGATGGTAAGACCGCAATGGGTAAAAACCGAGGCGTAAACAATAGTTTTTACAGTCATTTTATTATGTTAAGCCACAAGTTAGACCAGCATCGTCTCACAATTAGGTATGATTACTTTAAGGTTAGTGATCATGATGATTGGGTGTTTGATCCTAACCAAAGCCGAGGAGAAGCTTTAACCGCTAGTTGGCGATATCAGTTGTCAACACAGTGGCAAGTGGGTGCTGAATATTCAGTACTGAGCAGTGACGCTCAAAATAGACCAAGTATGGGATTTAATGAGCGCAATTCACAACAACAATTTATGCTTTCTGCACATTGGCGCTTTTAACTTCATACACTTTTAATGTATTTCAGCTAAGCTCTTACAAATATGCTGATTAAGAATTTGATTAGGAAAATGTATGAAATTACATAGCATACGTGTCAAAAGTTCACTGCCTATCGTTTTACTCGCAATTGCTATTGTGATCTTGATAGCAGGTTACACCTACTTAATAAACTTACAAAGAGTAGCAATAGACGCACAGTCAGAGCGGTTTGTTAATGCTGTATCAGTAGTCGTAAATGCAGACAGAGATTTATACCAAGCAAAAGTGGCTGAACTTCACTTAGTGACCACAGATAAAGGTGATAAAGCTTATTTAGATGATCATCAAGAAAATGCAAATCAAGTGGCTGATCGTTTCAAACAGTATCTATCTTATATGTCTGCCTATCCTGAGGTAACAAGACAATTTGGTGGTTTTAATAAAGCCTTTGATTCATGGTTTTCAGCATCCACTTCTTACATAAATGATTCATTGAGTAGCGAGAAAAAACAAAACGCTGAGCGCGCATTTTCAGCGCTTCGAGATATCCTTGATAAAGCGGGGGAAGCGGCAGATAAAACCTCACAAGCTGAAACCGAGAAGCTGATGAGCAAAGTGATTAGCTTTAAAGTGATGTTAATGATCATGATCGCCGTTGTATTAGCCATTGCAGGTTGGTTTAGTTATTTTGTACCGCGTCAATTAACTACACAAATTAATTATGTCACCGAGCGCATTAATGAAATCGCTTCTGGAGATGGTGATTTAACGGGGCGAATTAATGTAAAAACACAAGACGAATTTGCTGAGCTTGCGACTGCTTTCAACCGCTTTTTAGATAATTTGCAGCAGTTGATTAAAGACATTTTAGAACAAGCTAAAGAGTTAAATGACTTAGGTAACGACTTAGGCAGTTTTGCTAATCAAAACCATCAAGTTAATCAAAAGCTCAGCCAAGCATCTGAGTCGATTGTCAGCGCAGTACATGAAATGAGTGTCGCTAGCCGTGAAGTGGCAAATGTAGCGCAAAACTCATCCCATGAGGCTGATAACTCACAACAGCTTGCCAAGCAGGGTTTGTCGGCAGTTGATAACTCAAGCAGAAAAATTATCGCATTATCCGAAAATATGGAGCATGCAAGCCAACGCTCTACAGAGTTACAACAAAGCTCAGATAATATTGCCAAAGTACTTGAAGTAATACGTGCCATTGCTGAGCAAACAAATTTACTCGCTTTGAATGCGGCCATTGAGGCTGCTCGAGCAGGCGAACAAGGCCGTGGGTTTGCTGTTGTAGCAGATGAAGTACGTACCCTTGCAACGCGAACGCAAGACAGCACGAATGACATACAAACGATGGTTGAGCAGTTTGCAGCAAGTGTGGAGCAATCACTACAGGCTATCAATAGTGGTAAGCGTTATGCCGATGAAGCGGTTGAATCATTCACGCAAACAAATGATGTATTAAACCTGATGCAAGAATCATCAGTGAAAGTCAACGACATGGCAATGCAGACGGCGCAAGCAACTGAAGAGCAAACCGCAGTGGCTGATGAAATAAGTCAAAACTTGTCAGACTTAAACGATCAAACTCAGCAAGGCGGAGGCTTAGCAAGCTCGACTCAAGAGGTGGCTAATCGTATGAGCCAATTAACTAATGAGCTTAATCATTTAGTTAATCGATTTAAGGTTTAAAACCAATTGGTAACAAAAAAGGGCTCATTGAGCCCTTTTCAATTTAGGTAAAACTACTTTTTCTCAAAAGCACGTTTCATATAATTTGGTGTGGCTAATGCACCGTGGTGAATGCCTGCGTTATAGTATTCTGTGCTTTGTGAAAGAGTATTAGCATCGTTTTCACGAAAACCATTGAAAGCTTCTGATTTACGCGCAAGCGTCACTGACCATAAACCACTTGGGTAGATTGGTTGTGGGAAAGGCAGTGTTTGCAGGTCATTAAAACCAACTTCAGTCATCGCGTCGCGCATTTCTACTAACAGTGGCATGTGCATAAGCGGTGATTCACTTTGTTGAATTAAGATACCACCAGGGCGCAAGGCCGTTAAACAGCTAGTATAAAAAGCATGGTTAAATAAACCTTCACCCGGACCAACAGGGTCTGTACCGTCTACAATCACAACATCGATTGACTCAGGTGCAGCTTCACGCATGTATTTGATACCGTCGTCAAACATCACAGTGGCGCGTGGATCTTGGTTTGATTCACATAATTCTGGGAAATATTTTAGTGACATTTGTGTCACGACTTCATCAATATCAATTTGCGTCACGCTTTCAACACCTGGGTGCTTTAATACTTCGCGCAATGTTCCACAGTCGCCACCACCAATGATAACTACATTTTTAGGAGCGGGGTGTGCAAGCAATGCTGGATGGCTGATCATTTCGTGATAGAAAAAGTTTTCACGGCTACTTACCATAGTGCAGCCATCAATAATCATAAGATTACCAAAGTCAGTCGTTTCATACATTTCTACTTTTTGAAATGGTGACTGCTGTTCATCAAGCTTTTTGTTTATGCGAAGTGAAAAGGCACTACCATCACGGTCACTAATTTCAGTGAACCAGTTGTTTTGATCTAAATTAGCCATCTTGCTTATACACTTTTGGTTAATGGTAAAAAAGGGGTGCAATTCTGCCAGTGCTTGGCCAATTGCTCAATCAAATTTTAATCAGTATAGCGAAAATTTTTCTTCACCTTGTAGTTGGCACCTTTTTAATCGTGATAAAGGTTGTGTCGTTTTATCGAGATAAACAATTAATAATTATATAAAACAATAAACTACAGGCATTACAAAAATAAACCATTATCCAAATAGTAAGACTAATTAAAATTTAATATTAATGCCAAGAGCCACATTAATATCATCAGCCTTATCAGCATCGAAATAACGTTTTCGAATTTCTACATAAGCGTGTTTTTGCGATGCAAATCGATAGTCGTTACCAATGACAAGGGCGCGTTGCTTCGCTCCTTTTATGTCATTAGCGCCATAAGCATACTCTAGACTGCCATAGATTCGGTGCTGGTCAAATAAACGATAACGAGCGCCAAGTGCGTAGTGTCGAGATTCTGCGGTTTTAGATTTTTGTAAGTCTTTGAGTGAGTGTGTTGCGCCATAAATAGAAACTTGCAAATTTGAGCTTGCTTGCCATTTAGCAGAAGCGATGTGGGTATGATACTTGGCTTGTTCGTAATAGCTGGCTTGATAACCAGCTTCAAGCTCGATATTTTTGAGACCTGTGTAATGAATACCTAGTCCAACCCCGTAATCTAGCTTAGTATCTTTGACCCTCAATCGCTGGCTACCAATTCTCAATTGCGGTCTATTTTCCAGTGTGCGGCTGAAGTTGTATTGACCTGAAAGGCGAAACTCATCAAAGCGAGTGTGATATTGCATGGTATGAGAAGGGCGTTTGGTGTTTAACTCGTCTTTTGTTAAATGAACCGATGCGCCCACACGGTGGCTACGGTCAAAGTTGTCGTAGTTTTTTACAATCGCATTTTGTTGCCCATACTGTAGTTTCCCCCATTGGGTGCGTACACCTAAATAGGCTTGCCGAGTTTTAAAAAAGGGCGTGTCATCAGTATTAGCATTGGTTCCCAATTCATAACGACCGTAGATCTTGCTTTGGGCAACAGGGTAATTAAATTTAACTCCTGCTTTACTGGCATTATCTTTTAATTGCCACTGTTGAGAAGAACGGTTTGACCGTTCATTTGTTTTTTCTTGCTTATTGCTATAAGTCGCGGCAATTTTTAAATTAGCGTAAGGTGAAATATCAAGCTCATTTATTAAGTCTTTTAATTGTATGTCACTGCTGCTGACTTGTGCACTTGTGAGTAGTAGGGTTACAGGGAAAATAGTGTATGAGTATCGCATGTTTTGTCTCTTATTAAATAAATAAGAGACATAGTAAAAAACCTATCCTGACAAAATACTTAGAGGCGTTGTAAGGTGAGTGTCAGGTTATTAATTGGCTGTGGTTGCGCTATCGTGGTGAGGATCAATAAACCAAACATCAGGTGTTTTTTGGCATAAATTGATAGTGCGCTGCTGTTGTATCGCTTGGCGCTTAAATTGTAATTTAACAATGCGGCACTGCGCTAACCCAAAAATGTGGTGAATAGGTAATACATAGCCATCGCGGGTTAGATCGTTATCATATGTTACTTTTAGCTCATACGGACGGCTGTTTAGAAAATCTCGCTTTTTGATTGTATTTTCAAAATCGGCATATTTTGCATAGCCGATGAGCTGGTTATCTCGCTCAATTAATGCCCATTCTTCATTAAGCTCTAAGGCTAGCACTTTCACTAATTCATTCTTGGCAATTTGACCCATTGGTGCTGAATCAGGCGATGGCGCCTGAAAAAGAGATATTTTATTTTTGCTAATCACCGGTATATCAAGAAACATGAGTTCAAAATTGGTTTTTATACTTTCTTGACCAACACGTTGTAGCTGAAAGGCTTGTAAAGTGGTGTCGTCGATGGTTGCCGTCCAGCGAGTTTTAGTCACTGAGTCTTGATTAACTATTTTACTGTGTGTGGGTTTTTTTAGGCTATGAGCCAACTCACGAAACAGGTGCTGACGACCTTGATCACTTAAAAACAGATCAAGCTCTTCGTTGATCGCCAATGCTGCTAAGGCATGCTGTTTTTTCAGTTGTGTTTCAATTGTCCCAGGATCTTTAATTAATTCAGTGAGCTGGCATCCAGTTAGGGTAAATAAAGCAATTGATAAGATTAATTGTTTCATAAGAACTCCGAGTGTCAATCCATGATTATATGCGTGCCAGGTAGTAGCAAAGTGATACCTAAACCTGTTTTTGAAAGTGTACTGTCATACAAGGAAATAGTGCCGCCATACAGTAGAACAATATCTTGAACTATATTGAGGCCTAAGCCACTGCCTTGTGTTGTTTCATCTAAGCGCTTGCCAGGAGCAAACACAGTTTGGCGTTCAGTGATTGGAATACCTGGGCCGTCATCTTCTATGCATATTTCTATGCCTCGCTCAACATGTGTTGCTTTAATAAATACACGTTGTATGGCCCATTTACAGGCATTATCGATTAGATTCCCTAAGACCTCATCAAGATCATGGTTATCGCCATTAAATTGCAGATGAGGGTGGCAAGAGAAATCTATTTTCAAGCCTTTTTGCTTATATAAAAGCTCAAGGCTAAAAATCAGCTCACTGAGTGTGTCTGCGACATTGGTTCTTGCTGCCAGTTTTTCAAATGAGCCCGCCAAACGAGCGCGTGCCAAGTGGCTATGCGTGCTTTGACTCAGCTTTTCAGCTTGTTCGAGAATGATTTTTGCGTCGCTTTGAGGTAACTGATTTGCATGATTCTTCAGCACTGAAATTGGATTTTTCAAAGCATGAGCGAGATTCGATGCTTGCAAACGAGCTCGTTCTAATATTTCTTTATTATTTTGTAGCAAATGATTAAGTTCAGTTTGTACTTCATCAAGCTCATTCGGAAGAGATAAAGTCAAGGAGTCTTGCTGTCCATCTCGAATGGCGCGAATTCCTCGTTGTAACTCTTTTATCGGATGAAGCATTTTTTTTAGTTGCCAGAGTAAAAGGCTGGCAAATACTAAGCCTAAAAGTGCAAACGCGACTATTAAGCGTGTTGCAAAAGCAATTACATCACTATGAATATCATCTTTTGGACCACTGACAATGATGAATACCGTTTGATCGATAGCTTGAAAATGAACACGACGAATGGCCCCTCGTAAGGCTAAGCCTGTTGGTCCTTCAAATTCAATAAAAGTTAGCTGCGGGTTATTATGCTCAGCAATTAAAGGAAACGGGGCGTCGGCATATAAAGAAGCTGATTGCTGTTTTACCTCACCTTGATGAATGACTTGCCAATACCAACCAGATAAAGGTTCTTGAAATCGCGCTGCCGCAGAGATGTGATCCAGCTGTAACTCCCCAGATGCGGTGAACTGTGTGGCAGCCAATAACGAGTTTGATTTATTTGTTAGCGTTCGGTCAAATCGTCGCTCTATATATGAGTCGAAAAGCATGACTAGTGCCACCGATAACACACTCAGCGCAATTATCATGAAAATGATCATGCGCTGGATTAAACGACCGCGTAACGAGTAAGTTTTATTCGTCGGCATTGAGAAGATATCCTTGTCCGCGTCGGGTTTGAATATGCGTGGTGCCTAGCTTTTTACGTACACGGTTGACCAAAACTTCAATAACATTTGAGTTATGTTCAAAGTCCATTTGATATAAATGCTCTGTCAGTGTTGCTTTGGAGACAACCTGATTCTGTCTATTCATTAAGTAGGCGAGTAAACGATATTCTAATGCGCTTAGATCAAGATGAGTTCCTGCCAGTGTCGCACGTTGAGTTGCGGTATCTAATTCCAAAGAACCGGCACTTAAAACGCTGCTAGCATGGCCATTGCTGCGCCTAACAAGGGCTTCTACGCGTGCGAGTAATTCTTCCATTTCAAATGGTTTGATTAAGTAATCATCTGCGCCAGCTCTTAACCCTGTTACCCGCTCACGCCATGTATCACGGGCGGTTAAGATAATAACGGGCATTTTATTACCATTTCTTCGCCAATCAGATAAGACACTTAAGCCATCACGTTTTGGCAAGCCAATATCTAAAATAGCGATATCATATTCTTCCGTATCACCTATAAACCACGCTTCTTCACCATCATGACATTGATCGACTGCAAATCCATGTTCAGTTAATGCGTGACTAATTTGCTCGGCAGCTTGAGTATTATCTTCAACGACTAACGCGCGCATATTGCTTCCTTTTATGGTTGTTCCTTGCTGCTACTCTTATCACCAACCAGTTTATCTAATTCTTGAAAAACACGGTTGATGGGATCCCATTGCTTTTTACTATCATCTAATATCAACTCAAAGGTGTCGGTTTGGTAATAACGATGACTGACATCACCACTACGATTAACAATTTTGACCTTAAAGACTGGTTGACAGTCGAGTTGCTGCACATTTGATTTCAAAAGAGTCTCCCCATTTAATAAGTCTTCAGCTTTAAACTTTTTAATAAAGCGATAAAAAACTTTCGCTGAGGGAGTGTTGCTTTGAACTGTGCACTGCTCATCTTGACCATAAGCGAACCCTGTCAGCAAAAATAAAACGATTGCTAAAGGGATAAAATGGCATTGTTTATTGTTGGATAACGACATAGCCCGCCTAAAAAAGAAGATAGCAACAAAGGAGTATACTTAGCCTTAGCTTACAACAACCTTACAGTCACCACTTAGGTTTACTAATTTATTATTTTAATAAAAAATAAATAGTTATTTATTTGATTTGTAATGTCTTTTTTGAATATTACAGCAAGCTTACTGGGTATATAACATAGCTGTCAGGGTGATGCTTTTAAGATGCACTCATTGATTGGCAATGAGGCCAATTATAGTCACTTAATGTATAGGAATTATATTATGTCAGCATCATCTTACACTATGTCACAGCGCCTTCAGTCTGCAAAGCGTGCTTTTGTAACGCGCCGAGTAGACAGCAATGATTTGCAGGGATTAAACACAAACCAGTCACCTAAAAGTGGTGACCTTGTATTAGCAAGAGTGACAGAGATTGGTCACCACACAAAAATAGAACGAATTGATGGTCGTAAAGCAACTTTATATGAAGGTGATGAGATTATTCTCGCTTTTGGCAATCGTTATGCTCCAGATCAATTTGAAGCGACCGTACCCAATAACTTAGATGCTTGTCATATGGTTGCTGCTGGTGGTATTGCTGGTTTAGCGCTTGGTTGGCACAGTCGCATTTCAGTACCCACTGCTATTCAACCAATAGGATTAATCACCAATAAACATGATCAGGTTATAAATGTCGCTGATTATAAACTGCCCAGCCATCAATATGGACTCGTAGCCAATAGTGTGCCAAGCGTGGTGGTGGTTGGTACTTCGATGAATGCGGGTAAAACAACCACAGCGGCCCATTTAATTCATGGTTTAAATGCTGCTGGTCACACTGTGGGGGCAATGAAGATTACAGGCACTGGAGCAGGTGGTGATCTTTGGCTAATGAAGGATTCAGGTGCCGCGCACGTACTTGACTTTACTGATGCAGGTTATCCAACAAGTTTTAATATTGGTAATGAACAAGCGAAGCAAATTTATCCTGTTCTAGCGGCAGAACTAATACGCAAGGGTTGCACTGCAATTGTGATTGAAGTGGCTGATGGTATCTATCAACAAGAAACAAATGCGATTCTAGAAAGTCCTGACTTTAAACAACATTTTCCAAATGTTTTATTTACTGCACGCGAAGCTATGGGGGCGCAAAGTGGTGCCAGTTGGCTGGTGAACCAGGGATACAATGTGCAGGGAATTGGTGGACGTATCTGTGCTTCTCCATTAGCCACACGTGAGGCGGCAAATGCATTAGGAATGACTGTGTATGATTTAGCTGATTTACGCGACCCTACAACAGCTTGTTATATTTTAGGAACTGACGCTTACACATCAGGTACAGCCTAGTATGAACAGTGGATTTCCTACATTTTTGTCGGGGATTGGGCCGTTGCGGCTTATATCCCTCACTCTATTAGCATTGCTAAGTGTAGGAGCGAGTAGCTACAAGTTAATTTGGTTTTCAAATGCTTGGCAAAGCGAGGTGTTCTCGCTAACCATAGCACTTTTGGGGGGCGTTTTAGTTAATCTTGTAGCCAGATTTTGCCTCAGTGTTCTTGCCGAGCAAAATGGACAGAAACTCGTTTTAGCATATCGTAATGCGCTTTTTCAGCGGATGTTGAGTGCAGATATAGAGCATGGGCCCAACCGTCTTGGCGTGGCTATGAACCGCTTAATAAGTGACGCCAATGGTGTTGCTCATTTTGCAGGACGAGGCTTAGCTTACGGACAAATGGGAGGAATAGGGCTAATCGTTTTTGGTTGGCTGCTGTTTATGCAGAATCAAAAACTGGCTTTTGATGTACTACTTGCTGTGATTATAGTGTTTGCTTTTATTGCGTCCATTACGCTGTGGGCTTTGCGGGTCGCGGGTAATATTCGTACTAGTCGTGGTCGCTTAAGTGGGCATTTGAGCGAGCGTTGCTTTGGTTATCTCAATGTTGCTCGGATGAGGAATCAAGGTAAAGAAGTGAAGCGTATTGATCGTCGAGGACGTGATTTAGCATGGCAGCTTGTGTATTGGCGAGGAGGTATTTTAATATGCCGAAGCTTAGCACCACTCACAGTGACCACTTTAATCGTACTGAACTCAAAAGATATGAACATAATGGCGTGGTCAAGTTTAGTTCGCGTACTTATTTTATCTCTATGTTTATTGAGTATCGATTATTTAATTAGAAGCTGGGCCGATTGGGTTAACTTTTATGTTGCTCGAAAGCGTTTAAAATTAGCTCATGATCGCTGCACATTAACAACAAAGCGTGCGGAGCATCGTTTAAAGCGTTTTCAACGCTATGATTTAAAACTACGTCAGTTACGTATTTTGAGTGCAATGCCAGAGTGTAATGCTGTGATTGCTGCTGGCGAGCGTATTTTAATTCGTGGGCAAGCTGGTAAGTCAATGCTATGTCGCGCTCTTGCGCAACAACTAGAACCTGTCTCTGGGTTTTTAGTGTTAGGTCGAAGACGGTTTGAAAACCTAGACTTTAGACGTTTACAGCAGTTGATTGTTGTTATTGATGAATTTTCTCAGCTTTTTAAGGGATCAATTTACAGCAATATTTTATACGGCACGGGAAAAAAGCGAAGTACAGAGGTTGAAGCATTCATTGCAAAATTAGGATTTAATGAATCTTTACTAGATAGCCGAGTTGCTGAGCTTGGACGCGGTTGTCCACAAAGCTTAGTCGCCAGAATTTTATTAGCGAGAGCACTACTTATACAACCTGCGGTATTGGTAATCGATTTGCCGGTGTTTATTGCTCACCCTGAGATCAGGCAGTTACTGAATGATGTTGCTGAGCAGTACTCCTTCACGCTTTTACTCGTAAGTGAGCCAGAGCTGGCACCCATAGCCTATACAGGCGTTTTGAGTGTAGATGAAGGCCAGCTAACGGCACCCTAATATTATTCATTCTACAGCTGATAGGTTTATTATTTTCGGAATTTTAAGGGGGACTTAGATAATAAACATCATTTAATTTGACTTGTCTTTGGTCTAATCAGTATTTTTTGTTAGCGTGGTGGCGGGTAGCGTATTAAAATATGCGTTTATATTAAAGAAACTACAGAAGACAATGCCATGACTTGGGGTTTAGATAAAGCACGCAACACGTATAATGTCGCTCATTGGAGTGACGGCTATTTTGACATTAATGCGCAGGGAGAGCTGGTTGCTTACCCTGATGGTGATCAAGCTAAGGCGGCGATTTCCTTATCTGAACTGACTGAACAATTTAAAAAGCAAGGTCTAACATTACCTGTTCTAGTGCGTTTTACCGATATTCTGCAAAATCGTGTTGGCACTTTAACGAGTGCATTTACCAAAGCACGCGATGCACGAGATTATCAAGGTAGTTATACTTGTGTATACCCAATTAAAGTAAACCAACAGCGCTCTGTGGTAACTAAACTTCTGGCTCATCCAAGCGGCTTGGTTGGTTTAGAAGCAGGTTCTAAACCTGAATTAATGGCGATCTTGGGTGTTGCGCAAAACCCTATTACCATTGTTTGTAATGGTTACAAAGACAGTGAGTTTTTGCGCCTAGCCTGCATAGGTCAAGCCCTTGGTCATAAAGTTCACATTGTCGTTGAGAAGCTTTCTGAGTTAACAACGCTATTAACTGAAATTGATGATTTAGGTATTGAACCCTCAATTGGTATTCGTATCCGTTTAAACTCCGTGGGTAAAGGTAAGTGGCAAAACACAGGTGGTGAAAAAGGTAAGTTCGGCTTAACGGCGGGACAGGTGCTTTCGGCTGTTGAGTTATTAAAATCACATAATAAATTACACCTGATGCAGCTAGTGCACTTTCATATCGGTTCACAAATTGCCAATATCCGTGACATTCATAGAGCGTTACGCGAATGTGCCCGCCACTTTGCTGAGCTAACACAACTCGGTGTGCCTCTTAATACCGTTGATGTTGGTGGAGGACTCGGTGTTGACTATGAAGGCTCTGGTTCACGTAGCGCATGTTCAATGAATTATAGTGTTGAAGAGTATGCACGTAATGTTGTGAATGCGTTTGCTGAAGTATGCCAACAGCATGACTTAAAACATCCAGCTATTATTACAGAGTCGGGTCGTGCGTTAACTGCGCACCACGCGGTATTGATTACTGACGTGATTGACGTTGAGCGTGCGCCTAATCATGCTAACCCTGCGCCTCCAGAAACAAATAGTGTGTTAGTGCTTGAAGATATGTGGCAATGCTTACAGCGTTTAACACCCCGTATGGCCTTAGAAATCTATCATGATGCTATGCATTTATTTAGTGAAGCTCACGACCAATATGTGCACGGCTTACTGAGCATGCTTGAGTGGGCTAAGCTAGAGCAGCTTTATTTTACTATTTTACATCGTGTTCGTGCTTCGCTTAGCGAAAATGCACGTGCGCATCGTGAGGTGCTCGATGATCTCAATGAAAAGTTGGCTGACAAACTGTTTGTTAACTTTTCATTGTTTCAATCATTGCCAGACGTGTGGGGGATTCAACAGTTATTCCCCGTCATGCCTGTTGAAAATTTACATCAGCCACTAACCCAACGCGCCATTATTCAAGATATTACCTGTGATTCTGATGGGCAAATCCGTAATTATGTTGAAGGCACGGGGATTGAGAGCAGCCTACCTATCCCTGAATATAAACCGGGGCAGCAGTACCATATTGCGATGTTCTTAGTGGGGGCATATCAAGAAATTTTAGGTGATTTACACAACTTGTTTGGTGATACTGACTCGGTTCATGTGGAACTCACCGACAGCGGCTACCAGCTAACGAATGCAATAAAAGGTGATAGCGTTAAGGACGTATTAAAGTTTGTTGATTATGATAGCGAAATTCTTGCTGAAAACTTCGCAAAAAGGGTCAGTGAACTGGCAATTGATGAGCAATATAAGGCACAATATTTGTCCGAACTAAATGCCGGCCTTGCAGGCTACACGTATTTTGAAGATTAAGCGTTAAAGGAATAAGTTGTAATGTCCGTTATTCGTTGTGTGTTAAGTATTTTCTTTTATACCATCAATACACTTTTTTGGTTTGTGCCGATTTTTATTTGCGGTCTGATTAAGTTGATTCCAATCAAGCCATTGCAAAAACTAATGAGCTGGCTTGCCAAGCAGTGTGCGACAGTTTGGGTTTCTGGTAACAGTGTTAATCAAAATATATTTGCCCCTTACAAGCTTAATGTTACAGGGCTTGAGCAATTACAAGCAAAAGACTGGTATTTAGTGATTGCAAACCATCAAAGCTGGGTTGATATTTTGGTGATGCAACGCATTTTTAATCGACGCATTCCATTTTTAAATTTTTTCTTAAAAAAAGAATTAATTTATGTGCCTTTTTTAGGTTTGTCTTGGTGGGCACTCGATTTTCCATTTATGACCCGTACTAGTAAAAGTCAGTTGAAGAAAAACCCCAAGTTACGTGGTAAAGACTTAGAAACAACACGTAAAGCCTGTGAAAAGTTTAAAGAGATGCCAGTAAGTGTTGTTAACTTTGTTGAAGGAACACGGTTTACGGCTGAAAAGCATCAACGTCAAAATAGCCCGTTTGAGTATTTACTAAAGCCTAAAGCAGGTGGTGTAGCGTTTGTTATGCAAGCGATGGGAGAGCAAATCTCAAAAGTGGTCAATGTCACCATACATTACCCTGATGGGATCCCGAGCTTTGTTGATTTTGCGAGCGGCCGTGTAAAATGCATTGATGTCCGTGTTGAAGTGATGGATGTAAGCCCTAACTTAATTGGTGATTACACTAACGATGCAGACTTTAGGGTGAACTTTCAGGCTGAATTGAACCAAATCTGGTTGCAGAAAAATCAGCAATTAGCGCAATTTGAATCGCAAGTAAAATCATAGTTACTTGCGCCATTGAGAGCACACATATGTTAAAAAAATTTTTACCTAATTGGCTAACAGGGCTACTTGTCAGTATTGTGCTGTTTGCCAATGTCATTCTATGGGGCACGCTTGTGCTGCTATTAGGTGTGCTCAAATTGGTTTTACCGTTTAAGGTGGTTAGTCATACTTTGCATTTAGCTTATAAAGGCTGGTGTAATGGTAACCGCCTTGCACTATGGCTTGGGTGCCCCAGTATAGAAGTTAATATTCAAGGCTCATTAAATCGTAAAGGTTGGTACTTACTTATCTCAAACCATATGAGCTGGCTTGATATTGTTGTATTGAGTGCGATTGATGCACTACCAGCACCTAAATTTTTTCTAAAAGATGAATTAAAGTACGTGCCTTTCATCGGCACGGGGGCATGGGCAATGGGTATGCCATTTATGAAGCGTATAAGTAAGTCGCAGCTGGCTAAAAACCCTAAACTCAAAGGCCTTGACGTTGAGAGAACCAAGCGCAGCTGTCGAGATTTTAGAAATCACCCAACAACCATTATTAACTTTGTCGAAGGCACGCGTTTTACCACTCAAAAGCACCATAGACAAAATAGTCCCTTTACCCACTTACTCAAACCAAAAGCTGGCGGGATTGCTTTTGCCCTTGAAGTATTGGGAGAGCAATTTGATGCACTTTTGAATACATCGATTATTTATCAAGGAGAGGGAGAACATATCTGCCGCAATTTAATTCGTGGTCGTCTTGATGCGATAAAAGTGGATATGCAAGTGCAAGCAATTGCTGCACAAATGATTGGCGACTATCAGCATGACCGTGACTTTAGAACCTCTTTCCAGCAACATATTAACGATTTATGGTTGCAAAAAGATGCTCAGCTAATAAGTTATCACCAAACGCAACAAGACAACTATATGGCAACGATGAATGAGGAAGTTGAAACACCATGAAGCAAACTAACCTGCAAAAATTAGTCATGCCTTGGTTTGAAAATATGCCTGATGCACAGCTGCTTAGCGCACTTACTGCAACGGCTATTGGCGTGTGTGCATTACTGTTTGTGTATGTTTTTACACGCAAACTTATGCTTCCTGGTATTCAAAAAGCAGTGACGCGTTTATCACCTGAGCGCATTGGCGCTTTAGCCCCTTTGTTGACTAAGCTTAATGGCCGTTTTGCCGGTACGTTATGTTGTGTATTATTTTTAGCTACCTTTGACAATGTATACCCTGTTACTGATGTTGCAGCCCTTATACTTAAAACGATAGGGCAAATAGTGCTAATTATTTATGGCGGCTTCATCATTAGCAGTATTGTTAGTGTCGCAGGCGGTATTTACAATCAGCTTGATTTCGCAAGAGAAGTGCCGATTCAAGGTCTTATTCAAGTGGTAAAACTTATCACGTTTATGATCTGTGCAATCTTAATTGTCAGTATTTTACTTGAGAAGTCACCGACCTATATTTTGTCTGGCTTTGGTGCAATTGCTGCGGTGACCTTGTTAGTATTTAAAGACACGATTTTAGGTTTTGTTGCCAGTATTCAAATTGCAGCTAATCGGTTAGTTACTTATGGTGATTGGATTCAAGTTGACAGTTATGGCGCGGATGGAGAAGTCATTGATCTAGGCTTAAATACGGTGAAAGTTCGTAACTGGGATAACACAATCACAACGATCCCGACTTACATGCTTGTTGCTGGCTCTTTCAAAAACTGGCGAGGAATGCAGGAGTCTGGCGGGCGTCGTATCAAGCGTTCTTTGAACATTGATATGAACAGTATTCGCTTAGTTGATGAAGCATTTCGCGAGCAAATCGACAGTGCGATTCCATTACATGATTATATTCGTGTTTCTAGCTTACCTGAGCCTGTTACAAATCTTGGTTTGTTTCGTCGTTATGCTGAAGGCTATTTAAAACAGCACGAAAAGATAAACCGTGATCTCACGTTGATGGTACGTGAGTTACAACCGCTCAACCATGGGTTACCGATTGAATTTTATTGCTTTAGTGAAGATAAGCGTTGGATTTCTTACGAGCATCTTCAAGCTGAAATTATGGACCATTTGCTAGCAGTGATTCCGATTTTTGGACTACGCCCATATCAAAGTGTCACGGGGCAATTTAGCGCTAATGATCAGAGCAGTATCAAACCGAGCATTAAGGTAAATAGCACGGCGAGTTAATAATAGTACTAGCTAATATATTGCTGCCCCAACGCCAGCATAATAAAACCTATCAATAGCCACCAAATTGGTGGCTTTGCAAGTCTGAGCCAAGCAAACGCGACTAACACAACGATGATATGCCACACAGAGTGTATTGCTGATTGCCAAATCGGAGAGTAAAGCGCAGCTGCTAAAAAGCCGACTACTGCGGCATTTAATGCAGCAATACTTCCTGCAAAACGGGGCTTATCAGCAAGCTGCAACCAGCTTTTCAAAAATGCGAACATTAATAAAAAACCAGGTAAGAAAATTAAAACTGTTGCGATGATTGCGCCTGTCAATGAGGAGTTGGGCATCACTTGTGCGCCTAAGTATGTGGCAATAGTAAACATAGGTCCAGGGATTGCTTGTGCACTAGCATAAGCCGACAAGAATTGTTCGGTCTCAAGAGTTGGTACGCCAGCTTGCAAAATGGGGAGCACTACATGACCACCGCCAAATACCATCGCGCCAGTTTGGTAAAATGGTGCGAACATTTCAAACCATTCACCTAAAGGCAAAAAGCTAAGTAACAGTAAGGTACCGAATAGCCCAAGGGGGAGCCACGCGATAGTCACTTTTTTACTATTATTGGTGAGGGGAAGTTTAATGGTCGGGGAAAACCAGCCAATTACAGCTACCACAATAAGCACAAAAACTTGGCTTGATAACTGTGAAAAGAATATTAGCGCAAGTGTACTCATCATCGCGATAAGCTTGTGTAAGTGGGTTTTACAAAAGCTCACTGCCATACTGTAGGTTGCATCGGCGACAATCACTACAGCAAAAAGTTTAAGACCTGCAATCACGGCAAAGTAAAGGTTACCAAATTGATGGGCGCTCAACGCGAGGAAAAACATAATTAAAAATGAAGGTAGGGTAAAGCCAATAAATGCGCTAAGGCCACCCAGCAATCCTGCTTTTTCGACCCCAATAGCAAAGCTGACTTGGCTGGACCCCGGTCCAGGTAGAGCTTGGCTAAGGCTAATTAATTGCGCGTACCGTTCGTTGCTTAGCCAGTTCAGATTGTCAACAAAATGCCTTTTGAAATAACCAAGGTGAGCTGCAGGGCCACCAAAACTCATACAGCCTAGTAATAAAAATTGTTTAAATATAATGAGTAACATTGCTTTTGCCATACAGGTAATCCACTCTATTATGACAACATTGTATGACATTTTTGTGGTTTTTATGACACTAACGTGTCTTTCATTATCAAAAATGAGTGAACTTGGTGTGAGTAGCCCTTTGAAACAATATTTTACTTATCTGCTATTACTATTTAGTACAGAAGTTGCTTTTGCTTCGCCGTTGCCTAAAGTAACGGTCGGGTTAGATCACGCGCCACCTTATAGCGTAGCGACTAAAGATGGAAAATTTAGTGGTGTAGTAGTTGATATAATGCGCGACATGCAAAAAAGCTTACCATTTAGAGTTGATTTTGTTGCTTGTCCATTCCCTCGCTGTGTGAAAATGCTTCAGCAAAATGAAATCGATGTTAAAGGTGGATTAATCCGCACCGCTGAGCGTGAGAAAACAATGCACTTTTTAACACCTCCTTATATGGTGCTGACGTCTTCATTTGTGTTTTATGCTCGTGTTAGTAGCGTATTTACTGTCAATAAATATCAAGACTTACGTGGTAAACGCATAGCTGTAACGCGTGGTGCTGTTCACTTTCCTCGCTTTGACCAAGACAAACGATTGATAAAAGTGGAAGCGCTTAGTGAAAATAATGCCTTCGAGATGTTACTTAAAGGACGTGTAGAGTTAGTTATCGGTGTCGAAGATACTGCCGATAATGCGTCAGTGTTTTTACATCGTCCCACAAAACAAATTATTAAAATGCCTTATCGTTTTGATGATGTAATCTACGGGCACCTTGCGCTTAGTAAGCAGTTTGCTAACACTGAATTAGCACGGCAGTTTCAAGAACACCTGAATACAATTGTTGAAAGTGGTCGGCTGAGCGAGTTAGTTAAGGTTTATAACCTGCCGGCTGTTACAAAACTAAATGTGAACAATTAACCTATTCTTCATGGTTTGTTCATTGTTATTTGTTCATAATTGTTAATAATTCAATATTTAGTAATTGCCATGGAGAGACACATGACTTTTAGCAAATCGGTTCTAGCAGTAGGTGTATTCGCTGTTTTATTAACAGGTTGTGAGACAACAAATACAGGTAAAGGCGCAGCTATTGGCGCAGCAACAGGAGCTGTTTTAGGTAAAGCGACAGGCGATCATGATGATAAACGTATTTTCATTGGTGCAGCAATCGGTGCGCTAGCGGGTGCAGCTGTAGGTGATTACATGGACAAGCAAGAAGAGGCTTTCCGTGATGAGCTGGCAGGCTCTGGTGTTGAGGTTGTTCGTGAAGGCGACAATATTCGTCTAGTTATGCCATCGAATATTACATTTGCAACTGACCAATCTTATATCACATCGGGCTTTCATAATACGCTGAATGCTATTGCTCAGGTGATGAACAAGTACGAAAAAACCTATTTAAGTGTTGAAGGTCATACTGATAGCACTGGTCGTGATAGCTATAATATGACGCTTTCTCAACAACGTGCACAAAGTGTTAAAGATTACCTTGTGAATCAGCAGATATTATCTGCCCGTATAAGTACACGAGGTTATGGTGAAACACGTCCAGTAGCAAGTAACGATACGGCAAACGGTCGCGCTCTGAATCGTCGTGTAGAGATTCAAATTGTACCAAACACACAAGGTTAGGCTTAAAGCCTGAGCTTGTGGTCAGGTTTGATTTGCCCTTTCAAACCTGACAATCCCTTTTTGTTAATCACGATTAAATTGAAGCTCGCACAACTGCTTATACAAAGGATTAGCAGCTAGTAATTGCGGATGTGTTCCTGTCGCAATCACTTCCCCTTTATCCATTACCACGATTACATCAGCATGTTTAACTGTTGCTAAACGATGTGCAATGATCAGTGTTGTTCTATCTTGCATTAAATGTTCAAGTGCGGCTTGTACATGAAACTCACTTTGCGCATCAAGAGCACTGGTAGCCTCATCAAGTAAAAGAATGGCAGGATCTTTTAATATTGCCCGTGCCAGCACAATGCGTTGTTTTTGCCCACCAGAAAGCCTGACTCCTTGTTCACCTAAAAAGCTTTGATAACCATCCGGTAATTGAGTAATAAACTCATCTGCATGAGCATATTTTGCCGCCGTATAAACTTGTTCTTCGGTTGCATCAGGGTTGCCATAGCGAATGTTATGCATCACATCTGAACTAAATAAAATAGGGTTTTGTGCCACCATACCCATTTGCTGACGCAAGCAATTTAGTGAAAGGTCTTTAATATTAACCCCTGCTAGTGAAATACTCCCTGAACTTGGATCGTAAAAGCGCTGTAGTAATTCAAACAATGTGGTTTTACCCGCCCCTGATGGGCCGACAATCGCCACTGTTTGCCCTTGTTTTACGGTTAAATTAAGCGTATTTAATGCGGCGCTATCTGGCCTTGAAGGGTAATGGAAAGACACATTTTCAAACTGAATTGCAGGGTGTGCTACTTTATTTGCATGAAATTGTGCATCACTGTTTTTGTCTGGGCTTTGGATCATACTTTCAACGGCAAGTAGCTCTAGCAAGCGCGCGGCAGCACCTGCTGCTCTTTGTAATTCACCGTAAACTTCGGCAACCGTTGCCACAGACATCGCCACCATAATGGCATAAAACACGAAAGCACCAAGCTCACCGCCTGTCATTGTGCCCGCAAGTACATCACTGCCACCAATCCAAAGCATAATACTAATAGCTGTAAAGGTGAGGAATATCACTGCTGCAATTAAAAATGAGCGTTGCTTGATGCGGCTTTTAGCCACCTGAAAGGCTTTATTGGTCTCGTTAGCAAAGGCCGCTTTTTCACGTTCTTCATGGCTGTAGCTTTGTACAACTTTAATATTCTGGATTATCTCGCCTGCGTAAGTACTGATATCGGCAATGGCATCTTGGCTAGAGCTCGCGAGTTTCCTCACTTTTCGGCCAAAAATCATCATTGGAAGTAGTACCACAGGTACGCAAGCAATAACCACAAGGGTTAGCTTTAAGTTGGTGATAAGTAGCATAGCCAAGCCACCAATCAGCATTAAGCTACTGCGTAATGCCATTGAAAAAGAGGAGCCGATGATAGATTGTAACAAGGTGGTGTCGGTGGTCAGGCGCGACATAAGCTCGCCGCTGCGGTTTTCTTCAAAGTAGCTTGGGTGCAAAGTGACGATACGGTCGAACACCGCTTTACGAATATCATTACTGACTCGCTCGCCAATCCACGACATTAAATAAAAGCGGCAGAATGTGCCAACAGCTAATAAGCTAATCAAACCAATGAGTACCATTACAGCTTGTTGAAGCTGGGTTTGTGAGCCAGCAATAAAGCCATGATCAATGACAAATTTAACGCCTTGACCAAGCGATAGATTGACACCTGCGGTGAGTAACAAAGCTGCAAGGGCGGCTAATACCACCCACTTATAAGGCTTTATAAACGCTAAAATGGGTAATAAGCTTCGAAAAGCGGCCTGCTCTTTGGTTTTTGCCATGCTAGATTCTTTTAAGTGAATAGGGTATAGATATGGATTCTTTGTTTTAAAAATCAACAGTAAAGTAAGGGATTAGTATGGAATCAATAACTGTTAGTGGTGAATTCACCGTTAAATTAAACCCAATCGGTGGTTATGCGACAGGTCAAGATGGTGTGAATCTTGGACGTATGTCAATAGATAAAGAATTCTCTGGTGCACTTGAGGCATTGAGTCAAGGTGAGATGTTAAGTGCCATGACAGCAACCCAAGGCAGTGCAGGTTATGTTGCAATTGAACAAGTGGTAGGAAAGCTCAATGGCAAGCAGGGCAGTTTTGTTTTGCAACATTTTGGCACGATGGATAAAGGGGCAGATCGTTTGATTCTAGAAGTAGTGCCTGACTCGGGGGCCGGTGAACTTGAAGGTTTAACAGGAAAAATGCACATTCGGGTCGAAGAAGGGATTCATTATTACGATTTTGAGTACCAGCTGTAATGACATTACCTTTATGGCTTAGCTTAGTCGCTGTTTGTATTATGGGCGCAATGTCACCGGGGCCGAGTTTAGCTGTGGTATTAAAGCACAGTCTGCATGGTGGCATGAAAAACGGTATGTTAGCAGCACTTAGCCATGGTATCGGGGTCGGGTTTTACGCCTGTGCTTCGTTGCTAGGGTTAGGGGCATTGATGACTCAACTGCCAACACTTTATCAAGTACTAGTTTATGGCGGTGCAGCATATCTTGCCTATTTAGGGATTCGTATTTTATTAGTTAGGTCCAGCTCGCAAACACTGAATGTTGAGAAAGCGAAGCCAAGCCCTCGTGCAGCTTTGCAAGATGGCTTTGCCATTGCCTTTTTGAACCCAAAGCTTGCGATATTCTTTTTGGCGCTGTTCTCACAATTTATTGACCCAGAAAACCTCACGTTTCAGGTTGGGGTGATCATGTGTTTAACGGTGTTTGTGCTCGATACGGGGTGGTATCTA
The DNA here is from genome assembly GCF_032716425.1 of Pseudoalteromonas sp. N1230-9. Lineage (NCBI taxonomy): Bacteria > Pseudomonadati > Pseudomonadota > Gammaproteobacteria > Alteromonadales > Pseudoalteromonadaceae > Pseudoalteromonas > Pseudoalteromonas sp. N1230-9. The sequence continues at coordinate 3,401,621 of NZ_CP090419.1, read as the reverse complement.
CTTGTTGCACTGTTAACCGAAATATCAAAAAAACGTGTTGGTTTTACCAAGGCAAATCCTTGGTTTGAAAAGCTACTGGGGGTGATTTTTATTGCTCTGGCAGTTCGCGTTGTCGTCACTTTATAAGGAATTCGAAATGACAGAAAGCAGTTTATTGAATGCCAGTTTTAGCCCTAAAGTAAAACAGTATTGGCTATTACTGGGTATGTTTACCTGTGTGATTAGTATGGTAGGTATTCCTTTCATTCCCATTGTTGCGTTAATAATCTGGCTGGTGGCAGGGCGTATTTTAGCGGCGATGTCAGCCACATTATTAACTCGTAAGTTGGTAGTAAAACGCGGTGTATTCTTTAAAGAAGAAAAGTCGATTCCACTTGAAAAAATAACCGATGTGGCACTAAGCCAGGGTCCTTTGATGCGTCAATTTGGCCTTTATCGACTTAGCTTTGAAACGGCAGGTCAATCAGGCCAAGGTGCATTAGTATCATTGCTTGGAGTGGTTGATGCAGAGACGTTTCGCGAAGCAATCTTGAAACAAAAAGATGAAATATCTCAAACCAGTGCTAAAGCTGAGCATCAACCAGAAGATAGTCAGTTAGAACTGCTGCGCTCACTAACTTATAGCGTAAAAAACATTGAGCAAATGTTAGTTACGCTACTAGATGAAAAGCGTTAAGCCATGTGTAAAGTAGGGCTACCAGCTTGTACGCTGAGCGCTTTTTGCCGTTCGTTAAGCAGTGTGTAATCGGCTGTTTTAACGCTACTTACATAATGCCACTGGGCAAGCGCTTGCTGTTGAGTAAAAGTGACGGTTAAGTAACCACGTTCAACTAAATTATTATAAGCTAAGTCGTTAACCAGCAATGCAATGACTTGCTCAATTTGTGCGACAGCTTCACTCGATTGCGTATTTAACGCTAAGTAGTTTTCAAGGCCTGGTGAAGAAACTGAAGATGTGGCAAATTCAACACCAGCTGCAGCTTTAGCAGAAATAGGGTTACTTGCATCAGTGACTAATTGTCCTGCCCAGCTGTTATGCGTATCACCAGCTAAAACCACCAAGTTCTTTTGCGCTGCAATTGCTGTCCCAAGTATTACCTCTCGTTCATAAGCATAGCCATCCCATGCATCAAGATTATAAGGCGCTGTTGTTTCTACGCGTGCTCGCTGCTCACTAGTAACCGTTGGATCGCCAGCTAATATACGTCCTTTAATTTGCGCAAGCTCACTAAATAACGTGTTTGCTTGAGCAAGTAATGCAGATGGATCAGCACCGCTTGCTTGAGTCATTTGAATATTCATAAGTAACTGTAAAATCTCAAATGGCAAATGCATTTTGGTCATCAGCACTTGTTGCCCAAGCACTTGCCATTGTGTTGTTGCTGTCGTTAAACCATCGGTTAGCCATGTAAGTTGCTCACTGCCTAATAGAGCACGAGTAGGTGAGCTGATTGTTGCAACAAAGTCAGTTTGTCCTTGGCTGCTGGTTAAGTCGAAATCGGCATAATTAACTTGCTCGTCACGAGCTAAAACACGGGTATCTAGCATGTGTAATGACACTAAATTACCAAACTCGAAGCGTCGATAAATACGTTCTTTATCGGCTACATTACGGATAGGCATCCATTCAAAGTAGGCTTGTAAGGCATGCATTTTTCGCTCGCTAAATTCACCTTCGCCGTCGTTGTGATTTTCAGCGCCACTGTGCCATGTATCATTAGTTATTTCATGGTCGTCCCAAACCGTAATAAATGCACAATGACCGTGAGCAGCTTGCAGGTTTTCGTCTTTACGATAATGGGCGTAACGTTTGCGATAATCCGATAAAGAAATGATTTCATCGCTATTGTCATCAGGCAATAAACGACCAAGTTCGGCGGCATCTTCAGTGGCATAACCTGTATTACCATATTCATAGATGTAGTCACCTAAGTGAAGTACTGCATCTAAATCGGTTTGTTTTGCGATTTCACCATACACATGAAAGTAGCCAGCAGGGTAGTTAGCGCAAGAGACAACGGCAAATTTTACTTGTTCTATGTTGTCGGTTGGAAGCGTTTTACCTGCTCCAGTAGGTGAGGTTTTACCATTACTTATGAAGCGGTAGTAATAGGTGGTGTTGGCATCGAGACCTTGCAGATCAACTTTTAAGGTGAAGTCGGTTGCATCGCTTACCTGTGTTTCGCCATCGTGGCTAATAGTTGTGAAGTTAGCATCTGTGGAGGCTTGCCAAACTACGTTAACACTCGTGACGTTTTCAAGAGGTGTTATACGAGTCCAAATAATGAGACTGTCAGCGAGCGGGTCGCCACTGGCAACACCGTGATCAAAGCTGACGGGAGTAAGCTTTGTAGTTTCGTCATCATCGTCATTAAGACTACAGCCCGTTAAACCAAAAGATAATACGGCGGCTCCAAAACCCGCCGCCGATGCTTTTAAAAAACGTCTCCGTGTAAAAGTCATTGCTCTGTACCTATGAGTAGAAAAGTACGAGCTTATCCGACCAGTGTTACTATTCTATGAAGCTAAAAGACTTGGCAAATTTGTTCTGTATTACAGGTAATTACCGTAACATTTTCGTAGCCAACACGAGTCAGTGCTTCGGCACTCAGTGTGGCACGGGCACTACTTGCACAGTGTAAATAAATGGGTCTTGCAGGATCTTTTTCAATTTCCATTAATTTCATTTCAAGTACACCGCGTGGGATATTAATTGCACCTGTTGCTGCTTTAGTGGCGTGCTCAGCAGGCTCACGTACGTCAATTAATAAACCATGGTTTTCGCTTAATTCTTGTTTTGCTTGGTCAGCGCTAATTCGACGCTGGTTTGGAGCAATAATTTTCATTAAGTCAGGAATTGGGGTCAGCATACTAATCCTCCATGCCAAGTTTGCGTAAAATGGTGATCATTGGGCACCACTTAGTGAATGCCGATTGAATTAAGTTTAGAGCAATAAATACCGTAAACCAAATCCACAGCGGACTGTTAAACTGTTGTAGCAACAATGAAATACAGATCATTACACCAGCAATTAAGCGAAGCGCGTCATTTAGTTTCATAATAAGACCTCGATAACAGAGTGGTGTATTTAATATATTAGATAACACTACATTAGTAAATTTTAATATTAGACTTTTCTAATATATCAATCTATACTTTAGCGGTATTTTAAGAATATAGAGTAGTGTGATTATGAACATCGATTTTGCGGCTATGGCCGACAATGTGGAACAAGCAGAGCAAATGCTAAAGATACTGGCGAATAAAAATCGCTTGATGATCTTATGTTCCCTACAAGATGGTGAAATGAGCGTGAGCGAATTAAACGAAGCTGTGCCGTTGGCGCAGTCAGCATTATCGCAACACTTAGCGGCGCTGAGAAAAGCTCAGATCGTCGCGACTCGACGCGAAAGCCAAACCATCTATTACCGTGTAATAGATAAGAATGTAGTGGCTATTCTTGCAACCTTATATGGTTTATTTTGCAAAGGTAGTTAGGTAATGAATGCTATCGATAATGCAGTAAAAAACAGCTTGAGTGGTCGCCTCCCTGTCATTATTTTTATTATGTCGGTGCTGCTTGGCTTAATGGCATTAAAGCAAACCCCGCGTGAAGAGGAACCGCAAATTGTGGTTCCTATGCTTGATATATATGTGGCAGCGCCAAACGTTGAAGCGCCAGAAGTAGCTAGGCTGGTAACTGAGCCATTGGAGAAGTTATTGGCGCAGTTAACGGGCGTTGAGCATATTTACTCGACTACACAAAGTAATGCTGCTGTTGTTACTCTTCGCTTTGAAGTCGGTCACGATCGTGAGCAAGCCATCCTCGACACTTACGCTAAACTCTATAGCTATCAACACACGATGGCGTCAGTGATCAGCTCATGGCAAATACGTCCGGTTGAAGTGAACGATGTGCCCATTGTGATGCTGGGCTTATTTAGTAAAGATCCAAAACTTTACGATGACTATCAACTAACTCGTTTTGCCAACGAAATCGCTAACAGTTTACAGCGCATCGAAAATACCAGCGAAGTGAAAGTGATTGCTGGTAGAACTCGTCAATTAACGATTAACCTTGATGCAAGCGCCCTTGCTGCACATCAAACAACCCTAACCGATGTGTATTATGCGCTTAGCGTATCTAATCAATTGGTGAACGTGGGCAGTGTTGTTGAAGGTAAGCAGCAAATTGCCTTACAAGTGGGTGATGTTTTACGTTCTCAATCTGCGATTGAACGGCTAGTTGTCAACGTGGTAAACGGTAAGAGTGTTTACCTAAGTGATGTCGCCGAGGTGAGTGATGGTCCAAGCGAAGCACAAAGCTATCAATGGCTGGCTCAATCAGATAACCAGCAACAACTTCCTTTAGTGACCATTAGTGTCGCTAAACAAGCTGGCACCAATGCGGTCGCTGTAGCCAACGAAGTGCACAGTATGATGGACAGTTTATCGGCTAATCTATTGCCAGATGAAGTGGGCTACACCGTACTGCGTGACTATGGTCAAACCGCGAATGAAAAAGTAAATAACCTTACTTCGAGCTTAGTGTTTGCGGTATTTACCGTGGTTATTTTTGTTGGCGTATTTCTAGGTTGGCGACCAGCGATTGTGGTGGGGCTAGCGGTACCTATTTGCTACGGCATCACCCTGACACTTGATTTTGCCTTTGGCTATACAATTAACCGAGTCACACTGTTTGCATTAATACTTTCTTTAGGTTTATTGGTTGATGATCCTATTACTGGGATAGACAATATAAGTCGCTTTTTAACAAAAAAAGGCGATAAAAAACAACGCATAGTTGATGCCATGAGCGAAATTCGTGTGGCGCTGTTTATGTCTACATTGACCATTATGGTGGCATTTATTCCACTTGCGTTTATCACCGGCATGATGGGGCCGTACATGGCACCGATGGCATTCAATGTACCGGTCAGTGTGATGGTTTCGACCATAGTGGCATTTTTTGTCACGCCATGGTTGGCCATGAAATTACTTAAAGCGCCAGTCGATGACAGCGTACAGCTCGATGCCAATCAGCATAGCTTATACGAGCGCATATTATCACCATTACTTGAGTCTAAAGGCCGCGCCAAACTTGTTTTATGGAGCACATTAGCCTTGTTTATCGCAAGTGCCATGTTACCCGTAATGCGTGCAGTGCCTTTAAAGCTATTACCGTTTGATAATAAAAACGAGTTACAAGTTTTAATCGATATGCCAGAAGGCACAAGCCTTGAGCAAACCGCCGCTTTTACTCGACAAGTACAAACCATCACTTGGCAATTAAATGAAGTAAGCGAGGCGGCAGCTTACGTTGGTCAGCCATCAAGCATGGACTTTAATGGTATGGTGCGTGGTTATTATCGACGTGAAGCCGCGAACCTTGCTGAGCTCAGAGTATTACTGCTCGATAAAACTGAGCGTGATCATCAATCTCATGGCGTGGTCATGCGCTTGCGTGCCGCATTAGCACCACTGGCAACCGATGGCATTGTAATTAAAGTGGTTGAAGTGCCACCAGGCCCGCCGGTTTTAAGTACCTTAGTGGCTGAAGTTTACAGTGAGCCATTTGTTGATACAGACACGCACTATCAAGCAGCCCTTGCTGTTGCTGCAAGGTTAAAACAAGAGCCGCATGTGGTTGAAGTTGATACCAGTATTGCTGCCAATTCGCCCTTACAGCGTTTTGTTACCGATAAAAGTAAAGCGTCATTGTCGGCGGTGTCTACGCAAGATATTGCCCAGACCTTAGCCATTGCCTCGCATGGGCAAAATGTTGGGGTGTTATATGTTAGCGGCGAAACAGACCCTGTCGATATAAAACTGCAACTGCCATATCAAGATCGTAACCAATTTGCTCAATTGCTGGCATTACAAGTTCGTGGTGATAGGGAGCTTGCAAAAACCAGCGATGAATTTGGGCTGCAAAGTGCACCGCGTCCGCTGGTGGCGCTATCTGAATTGGGTGAATTTCACCGTCAAGATGTTGCCAAGCCAATTATGCGTAAAGATCAGCGTAATGTTGTGTATGTAATGGCTGAGCTAAATGGCCGTACACCCGCTGAAATTATTGCTGACGTCAATGCTGACTTAGGCATTAGCGCTGACGAATTTAGCCAAACTGATTGGCAAAGTAGGCACTTTTTCAATAATGGTGGTAGCCAAGCTTGGCAATTACCTGTTGGTACTGACGTGACCTTTAGTGGTGAAGGTGAATGGCGAATTACCATTGATGTATTCAGAGACATGGGTATTGCCTTTGCGTTTGCGCTCACTGCCATTTTCATCATCTTACGCATTCAAACACACTCTGCGAGTTTGTCACTGATCATCATGTCGGCTATTCCATTAACCGTAATAGGGATCATGCCGGGCTTTTGGCTATTAAATCAATTTGGAGAACGCAGTATTGCTGGTGCCCCAGAGCCGGTGTTATTCACTGCAACAGCCATGATTGGCATGATTGCACTTGCCGGTATTGTGGTTCGTAACTCACTTATTTTAGTTGAGTTTATTAATCAAGCTCGCGGCCAAGGTATGGCAATTAAACAGGCTTTAATCGCCGCAGGTACGGTGCGTATGCGCCCTGTGTTACTCACCGCGGGAACCACCTTATTAGGTAACTTGGTGATCACCCTAGACCCGGTATTTAGCGGTCTAGCGATTGCGATTATTTTTGGTATTGTGGCATCAACATTGTTCTCATTATTTGTGGTGCCGCTGGTTTATTATTTAGTGTTTGCAAAGGATGCAGCCAAAGAGGAACAAGCTCATGCAGGGTAAATCGAAACTTATTGGTTCAATCATCGTGTTATCTGTGATCATTGTGGCGGTACTTTACATGGCGGGCAGTTTTTCCGATAAGCAAGCTGCAGGCATGAAAAACCCATCAGCAAATGATTACACTGGTCAGTTAGTGACAGTGACACTGGCAGATATTGCGCGTGATGAAGTTGTACCGGGCACCGTGATTGCAAAACAAAATACGCAAATCTCATCACGGGTTATGGCACAAGTTGAGCGTTTAAATGTACGTGCTGGCGATACTGTAAAACAAGGTGACGTGCTAATTACCTTGCAGCAAGATGACTTTAAAGCAGGGCTTGCTCAAAGCGAAGCACAAATAAATGCAATTAATGCGTCGCTGACTCAAGCAGAGAAACAACTAAAGCGTATTAACGATTTATACAAGCAAGGTTTGGTATCTGTTAGCGAATACGACGATGCAAAAGCAAGGTTCGATAATTTAACGGCGAACCTAGCGATTGCTAAACAGCAGCAAACACAAGCGCAAGTTGCATTGAGTTTTACGCAAATTAAAGCGCCGATTTCAGGTGTTGTGGTTGAGCGTTTTGCAGAGCCTGGCGATACCGCAACTCCTGGTACGCCATTACTCGCACTGTATAACCCACAACAATTGCAATTAGCATTTAATGTCAGAGAACAACAAGCAATTAAATTGAATGTTGGTCAAACTTTAACGGTCAAATTACCTGCTTTATCTACGTCAATGCCTGCCACAGTGACAGAAATTGTGCCCGTTGCTGATAGTGCTGCGCGTAGTATGGAAATCCGTTTAGAAACAGATGCCCAAACTGGCTTAATGCCTGGTCTTTATGCGCAATTACAATTACCGCTCGCCACTGAAAAAGGGGTGTTGATTGAGCCAAGCTGGGTGCAGCAATATGGCCAATTGAGTATGGTTTACTTACTTGAAAATAATCAGATAGTGCGTCGCTATGTGCGCCTTGGCGAAATGGTCGATGGCCAGCAGCACATCGTTTCAGGTTTAAACCCAGGTGATGTGCTGGCTGTTGATTTTAAAACTAAATAAAGGTCGCTATTTCGTCCAGCGACTTTTTCACTAAGGCATGCTCAGGGATGGTTGCATCTGTGCTTGGGTAGCCTGCAATTAGCAGCATGTAAGGGCGCTCATTATCTTTATCACGGCCACAAATCTCGGTTAAAAAACTCATTGGTTTTGGTGTATGTGTAAGAGTTGCAAGGCCCGCTCTATGTAGTGCTTGAATTAAAAAGCCGGTCGCTAGGCCAACAGATTCATGAACATAGTAATTGGTATTTTTGTCATCGGCAGAAATACCGCCTTTCTTTTGACTAAACACGGCAATTAGCCAAGGTGCATGTTCAAGGTAGGGCTTACTGGCATCGGTGCCAAGTGGTTTTAACGCATCTAACCATTCTTCACCTGCGCGACCTTCATAAAATGAGCGCTCTAGTTTTTCAGCTGCTTCTCGAATTTGTTTTTTCACATCGCTGCTGTGTATTGCTACAAAGTGCCAAGGTTGATGATTGGCACCGCTCGGTGCAGTGCCAGCCGCTCTAATACAGATTTCGATTATTTCTTTTGGCACAGGGCGGTCGCTAAAACTGCGAATACTATGGCGACGCTGACTCACGGCTAAAAACTCTTCGGCGCGTTTAAGCATCTCGTCATGAGGGTACTCAATAAAGTCATTGAGTGGCTTGTTTTTGTGTTCTTGCATGGCTTTTCGCTTCTTGTGTGTTGATGATAAAATAGTGTTATTGTTGTCTATGCTGGTTACGGCGATAGTCTGCCAACTCATTACTTAACCAGTCTTTTGCATTAATTAAAGTACCGTCGCTAAATCTTACCTTGTAAGGCTTACCGCTCCATGAGCTTTTACTCGCCAAATTTTCAATAAACTTTTCGGCAGTTTTTGCATAGCGGGTCGCTTTTCGATACTTCATAGCAAGGTGTTCGGCTGCATCTTGGCTTGAGTGCTCGGTGCCGTTGCGAATAAATACGGCATCGCTTTTAGCGACAAAATCAATGAGGTGATTTATCTCTTGTTCTGGGGTTGCTGCATCACTGAATTGGCTAATGCTCAATAACATTAATGCGATTAACCAATATCCTTTCATTGTTACTTTCACTGTACTTTTTGCTCTATGGTTAGGGTTGCAATTATTGGATTATGATCTGAGCTTACAAGCTCAGGCACTATAGTTGTTTCTATTTTGACACCACGTACCCATACTTGGTCAAGTGCTAATCCAAATGCTTTTGTACGTTTATCATCTAAATAAATAGCTTCATGTAGCCCTAACTTGTTAAGTGTTTGTTTTAAAAGAGACTGTCTTCGGTCGCTCCAAGTATTAAGATCACCAGCAAATATGATCGGTCCTTGATGCATACGCATGATGCTCGCTGCATCTTCAAGCTGTTGTTTAAAGTCATTCACACCTATTGTGAAGTTAATGCCATGTAGATTAATACTTAGTAATAACTGTTGATTAGGCAGGGCATATTCAACAATGTTGGTCGCTTTTGGACTACGTAACCAAGGCTCTATATGGGTGAGTGTGCAATGCACCGCGGCGGGCCAGCGGCTGAGTGTCATAACACCAGATTGCACACTGCCACTTTTATACCCTTTAGCAAAACGCCAGTAAGGTTTTAGTTTGGTTAGAGTAGGCTCTTTGATAGCTTCTTGTAGTAACACAATATCAGCATCGGCATTTAGCTTTTGCAAATCTGTGAGTAAGCCATCTATTTGTGCTTTGTAGATATTCCAGCTCAACAATGTGAATTGATAGGGCAAAATATAATGTGCTGCGTAAGTTTGCACACGGCTTTGTGCTAATTGTTGTTGGCAGTTTGCTAGGTTGGCTGCAGTTTTGGTAATGCCTTGTTGCTCATCAGAGTTTGGAGTATTTGCAAGACTTTGCCAAGACAATAAACTTAAGAACAATAAATGTAGATACGACGTCATAATTACCTTTACTTGCAGATCTTCCTGATTAGTCTTTATCCTTTCCAGTTTAGTTCAAACTGAGCCTGTAAGAAACTGTAGCTTTTTTACAATTTAAATACACAGAGTTACTCAATTAGAAAACGATACCCTTTATAATTAAAAGAACTATTTAGTTATTTTTTGAGGTTAATGGCTATACTTTAAGCCTGTTTAACAAGCCCTCTTAAATAAGTTTGTGAGATTTTCTAATGAAGAAAATATTTTATTCTTTCACTTTAATTACGAGCATTTTCTCTCCTCATATTCTAGCTGAAGAGTCTTCTTCATTTAGTGTTGGTGTGACAGGTTGGGCTGTATTTGACAATTTTGATCATTTTGCAATACATCTAGATTATGAGTATGAAGCAATAGAGAGCCTATGGGGTATACAACCTAGAGCGATTATGATTTTAGCTGAACAAAATCAACAATATATTGGTATTGGTGCAGCTAAAACTTACACCATTAATAAAAACTGGGATTGGGGTATCGCTACTCATATGGGCTATGCTCGAAATATTGATGTCCTTGGATACGACTTAGAGTTTTATAGTTTCATTTTTGCAAAATATAAAATATCAGAAGTTCATCGCCTACGGGGTGAGCTTGGGCATATTTCTAATGCAGGATTTGGTAAAACTAACCCTGGTTCAGAAAGTATCGTTCTGAGTTACTCTTATCATTTTTAGCTTTAAAATGGTCAAGATTTATGCCGGTTGATTATTGCATTTTTTTACAATTTCATATAGTTTTTTACCCATTATAGAAACTTCATGTTGTACACTTCAACTTCAAAAAATATCTGAAGGAAAACACATGAAGCAGTTAGTGTGCGTGTTACTTACATTATCGTTAGTAGCATGTTCATCGGTGACTATAGTGCCTAATAAGGCAGATAAATTAACACGAAATGCCGACTATCAAGATAGTCGACCCTTCTACTTGTGGGGGTTAGTTGGTGAACAGCGTGTTGATGTTAAAGCGGTCTGCCAAGATAAAAAAGTAATGCAAATGCAATCCCAGCAAACATTTACAGATGGTGCACTGGGGTTGGTTACATTGGGTATCTATGCGCCTCACACAGTGAAAGTATGGTGTGAACAATATGGGCAGGAGCAATTATGAAACATGTATGCTTAACTGTAATTCTTGCTGCTGCTTTAAGTGGTTGTACACATATTTATTTTGATAATGGTAGTCCTATCTTAGCAAATAAGGGAGCAGTTACAGAACGTTGGCATCATAATTTTGCTGCTGCGTTGTATGAAGGCTCCAAGCCAGTGGACTTATCAACATACTGCCCAAATTCCGAGTGGCAAAGTGTACATACTTACAAGTCATTCCTTAATGTTGTAGCAGGCGAGGCGGTTAATGAAATTGGTGGGCCTATTTGGTACCCGAAAACAGTGGAAGTGAGCTGTGCTCAGGTACCCTATAAAGCCGATTAATTATTCGTATCGCAAAGCATCAATTGGGTTTAAGCGTGCCGTTTTAATAGCGGGCGCTAAGCCAAACACAATACCAATCAATGAAGTAAAGCCAAATGACAGTATAACTGCCCAACCCGGTATGTAGGCATCTGGCATGCTCGGCACTGAAAACGAAATCAGTGCCGCAGCACCATATCCATTAATATCCTGATTTTTGATTCTTTAGCAATTTTTGTAACAGTATGTTAACAGTTGTGATTAGTAAATCTATGATATGGTTAAAGGATTAATTTGAGTCGTATTTATTAGGAAAAGTAGGTCGTTATGACGAATAACAATAGACGTTGTATTGATGAGTTGGTGTTAGGGTTCTGGCGCTTGTTAGATTGGCAGATAACGCCACAGCAATGCTTAAATTTTTTAGAAAAAGCAATTGATATGGGTGTTTCACATACCGACCACGCTGACATCTATGGTGAATATGGCTGCGAAGCCGAATTTGGTAAAGCGCTCAAGTTGAAACCAAGTATTCGTGATGAAATTAAAATAATTACCAAGTGTGGTATCAAACCCGCATTTGCAAGTTTAGGATTACAAGGTAAGGCTAACCATTATGATTCAAGTGCCGCGCATATAATTGCCTCAGCACAGCAGTCACTTAAAAACTTCAACACTGATCGTTTAGATGTATTACTTATCCATCGCCCTGATTACTTGATGAACGCCGATGAAATGGCAGAAGCATTCAATACCCTCAAATCGAATGGTGATGTGATTGACTTTGGTGTATCTAACTTTACGTCATCTCAACTCAGCTTATTACAATCCCGTTTAGATTTTGAATTGGTTACCAATCAGATTGAGTTTTCGCCTTACGAAATGAAAGCCCTTGATGATGGAACTTTAGATCAATGTCAATTGCTCGATATCAAACCAATGCTTTGGTCACCATTAGCAGGTGGACGTCTGTTCTCAAGTGATGATGAAAAAGCGATACGTTTACGCGCAGTGTTAGAGCAGGTCGGCACTGAAGTTGGTGCAAGTTCTCTTGATCAAGTGGTGTATGCCTGGTTATTGATGCATCCGAGTGCGCCATCTGTAGTGCTAGGTACGGGTAATATTGAACGCGTTAAATCAGCTGTTGCTGCTAAGGCTCTTAAGATAAGCCGTGAGCAGTGGTATCGTATTTGGCAGGGCTCAACAGGCCACAGTGTTCCTTAAGCTTCTAAACTAGAAAAGGGCCTTGCGGCCCTTCGTGTTGCAGCAAGTAACACATTCTTTTTTAAAGTGTAAAATCTACCGCGTAAGCGACATACACTTTCACATCTGTTCCATCAATGTCAGTATCTGAAACGCCTAATGTAAAGCCGTCTTTAGATACCGAAACACCGTAGTCGATGATATTGTCATCACCAATGAAATCACCTGAGTAATGGCCGACATGCAGCGCCAGCTCTGTGCCATTACTTCCGATTGGAAAGCTATAATCGGCATTTAAATACAGTGAATCTCCAAAGTCGGTGCCATCGCCGCTTGCTGCTGATGAAGCTAGTACGGCTGCGCCAAACGTGAAGCTACCCATACTAATGCTACCGTAGATCTCTGAAAAGTCTGCATCGGTAAACGAGGCCGCATCTGGGTATGCATAATAGATGTAGCCTACATCGTAGCTAAAGGTTTCATTGATATCGCCGCCAAAACCAGCGTAGAGATCCAGCTCGTAGGTCATATCTTCTGCCCAGCTAGCATTTGATATCCAAGTACCCGCATAAAAGCCAGATTCACTTGCGTAATCAATACCACCTTGAATTGCGGCATCTCCGCCGCCTTGCTCTTGACCACGCCATAAGTAGTTTGAGGTTGCTGCCGCGTTAGCTGTTATTTCTGCAAAGCTATACGTCGAGCTTAAAGTAAGTAGCGTGAGGGCGCTGGCCGCGACCACTTTTTTTAGTTTTAGCATGTTTTGTATCCTGTTGTTATGTTGATTTTGCCCATTTCAGATTGCAGTCTGGTTATTTGTCGGGGCATTATTTTTATGTGTTGTCTGGATACGATATAGCACTGGTTGTGCCAAGTTAATTTACGGTGGGAATTTTTATGCTTTATTTCTTTTAAAACAGTCTTGTAAGTATTCTTTTGGTTAAAGTTGACTTGTATTTGAATTATTCATGCGCACTTGCATGGTGCAATAAATTTTCTGGTTGCACAATGAAGACGCAACCAGGTTTTTCTTACTTGATAGAGACTTAGCCGAAAATGGCACGCATTAAACTAATGGTTTCTTCAACGCTACGGCCTTTTTCAACTTCACTGATGATTGAGTCGCGCTTAGCTTTGATATGTTCAGGGATATGATCACTTGCTAATGCTCGGTCTACCAGTATTTCAGCCGATTCTTTACCGCGGCGTACAGTCTTCTTACCCGCAGAGCTTGTGCTGCTTTTAGGCTTGTTTAGTAACTTAATATAGTTAGAGCTATCAGCGGTACTTTTATCTGCATAATAAAAGAAGCTGGGCAATAGGGCTTTGATTTCAACTAGAGATTGCTCAAGCTCATTTGCCGCACTAGCCATTTTGAACCAAGGCATACTATGAATGGCTTCGACAACATCTTGCCAGTAGCGCTCGAAATCGCGGTTATTTAGCTTCGTAATGCCAAGGGCTGCACAAAGGGCATCCAGTTTACTATTTACGATTGGTGTAAACACGTCAGGTCGGCGCATCGCAAGCAAGCGAGTAGCAGGAGCAAGCGTTGGCTTTTCATCGCTGCCATTAAACGCCATGAAGTAAGCAACCATAAAATGCTGATAATGTTCTTGAGTTACTTCACCCTCAAGTGGAATGTGTGCAAGAGCCTCATCGAACGCACCAGGTAAATCACTCAACATTTGATGGAAACCTTTGGCGTTTTTAGTAGGAGCAAACCATTCAACGTCAAAGTTATAGCTGCTTGGATCGAGCGAGGCACTGTGCTTACCTGAAAACGCTAAACGGTCTTCTGGGATCATCTCTTTTAGTGATTGCGATTTAATTGCAGCAATGTAATTAGCTAAGCGTAGTTGCTCATCAAGCGCTACAAGCTCTTTATGCTGCTCGATGAAACTTGCGATAACTGGCCATGGCGCAACTCTTAATGTTTTTAACTGCAAAAAGCTGATTGCAGAAATTAATAAGTCATGAAGTTTTTTAAGTGTCGGTAATTGCTTATCTTCCAATAGATCGTAATTAATGCGATCACGGCTTGCACTCAATAGCTCATAGCACCAACCTAAAAAGTCTTCAGGGTGGTTTTCTACTTTAACTGCCATTAGATTTAAGCTGATATCAGAGGCTTGCTTGAGGATGTTTTGATAAATTTGACTTTCTTGCTCGCCAAGCGCCATTTTTGACGGTGAAATAAGCAGTTTCTTCATGCTTAATCGATACTCCAGTTTTGACCAAATTAGGTTGTTTAATTTTAGTACACAGGGTGCAAAAACAACAGGGTCGTGCATCATACCGAAGTAATGAAATGATGCAATCTTACTGATAATTTATAAGTAAGATTGCGACTGACGAGGTTAATTAATTATTGTCATCGAGTGTAAATAATTGCTCAACACTGAGTTCAAAGTGAGCAGCAATTTTTAACGCGATAATCACCGAGGGAATAAAGCGGCCTGTTTCAACTGTGCTAATGGTTTTACGTGATACTGCAATGGCATCAGCAAGCTCTTGCTGCGACAACCCCTTTTCTTTACGGAATTTAGCGATATTATTTTGCACTTTTACACCTAGTCTCTACTTTGCCAAAGAATTGATACGCCATATATTAAACTCATCAAGGCAAGATAAAATGTGGCCATCATGCTATGCGATACATTTAAAGCAAGTTCGTTAGACAATAAAAAAATAGCCCCCATGCTAAAAAGTAATCCAAGCACAACATGTTTATAAGCGATGGTATCAATCGTATTTAAAAATTCATCCTTATATGTAAGGCGATAGCCAAGTTTCCATGTAAATCCACCTCTAATTACAAACATAAAGAAAGATCCTAAAAATGCGCTACCGCCAATAAACAGTAACGGTGCTGATGTTTGCTTGAGCATTGGGTAAACACTAATAATTAATAACGTGACTCCCATGAATATTGAAAACCATGCGTTATGACTCATAAACTTTTCTTCCGTTTTGATATCTTGCTTAGACATAATCGTTTCCTTTTATTTTAAACTCAAATGTAACCTACAGGTATCAATGTAACCCTAGGGTATCATTCGGTCAAGATCTTTTTGTAACCTATAGGTATCAAA
This sequence comes from Pseudoalteromonas sp. N1230-9, assembly GCF_032716425.1. NCBI lineage: Bacteria > Pseudomonadati > Pseudomonadota > Gammaproteobacteria > Alteromonadales > Pseudoalteromonadaceae > Pseudoalteromonas > Pseudoalteromonas sp. N1230-9. Next base: position 3,386,113 of record NZ_CP090419.1, on the reverse strand, counting down.
ATATTTCAGCGTTGATTCATATTCTTGTACCTAAGCTTGTTTACAAACCTTTTTATGGATTGGGCAATGCAATTGCGCCTAACTCCCGCTATGATATGAACATTGTTTGCCCATGTTTAAGGATGATTATGAAAACCTTACTGAAAATTGTTGGTGTCATTTTCGTATTACTGATTGCATTAGTAGTCGCAGCACCATTCCTCATACCTACAGACGCGATATTTAACAAAGTATCGGAGCAAGTAGAACAAACCACAGGTCGTAGTCTGACTATTAATGGTGATAAAAAGTTGTCGGTATTTCCATCATTAACGCTTGAGCTCAACGATGTACATTTTGCTAATATGCAAACAGGTTCACAAAAAGACATGGCGAGCATGCAACAGTTGGCTATCCGTATTCCATGGATGTCTTTATTTGGCGGTGATTTCAAACTAGATAAGTTTGTTATTAATGAACCAACAATATTATTAGAAACCGATAAAAATGGTAAAGCAAACTGGCAGCTATTTGATGCAGTTGCTGAGCAACCACAGACAGAGCAGCAAAAGAGTTCTGGCGCCGTTAACTTACCAGATAACTTTGATATCGAGCTTGGTGAAGTGGCAATTTATGGCGGGACTTTCACCTACCTTGATGGCAAAACTGGGGCAAAGCAACAGATAAGCGATTTAGAGTTAGCCATCTTACTACCCTCTCTTCGTAAGACTCTTGAGTTAAAAGGCGGTATTACCTATATGGGTGAACGTTTTGATTTAGATGTCACCTTAGATACACCGGTAAAAGCGATTGAAGGCGAAACTTTTAATGTCAGCACCGAGGTTGATTCACGTTTAGTGGATGTAAACTTCAAAGGCGCGATCGCCCAAATGGGTAAAGATGTGCAAGGTCAGTTATCAGTAAGTGGTGACTCAGTTAAAGAGATCGCAAGCTGGCAAGGTGTTGAACTTAATGCAAAAGAAAATGCGTTTAATGCCTTTAATGTAAAAGGGTCAATGCACTTAAAAGGTGATAAATTTAAGCTCACTGAGTTACTTGCCACCTTAGATGAGCTACAAATTAAAGGTAAAAGCGACATTAACTTAGGGAGTCGCTTAGCTGTGAATGCCGATATTGATTTAGGTATGCTTGATTTGAACCCTTACCTACCAGAGGGTGTGGCTAAAGAAGAGCAAGCAGAACCAGCCACAGATACGCCTGCACAGCCAATTGTTTGGGATGATACACCAATTGATATGAGTGGCTTAAATGCACTTGATGCAAATATTGTTGTGCGTTCAAGTGGTCTAAAAGCAAATGATATTACACTTGGTGAAAACCAGTTAACGGTGAACCTTAAAAATGCACTAGCAAAAATTAGCTTAGATAAATTTGTTGCTTATGAAGGCAGTGGTAAAGGTGTGATCACAGTCAATGCCAAGCAAACACCCTATAAAATTAGCACTAATTTTGCTTTAGATAAAATTGATGCACAGCCCTTACTGACTGATGCAGCAGGTTTCGATAAGCTTATGGGTAAAGGCTCTTTAAACTGGGATCTAGCGACCACAGGACAAAGTCAAAAAGACTTTGTTAATGCATTAGATGGTCAATTAGCATTTGAGTTTGCAGATGGTGCAATTAAAGGTGCGAATGTGGCAGAGATGGTGCGCAAAGGTAAAGAGCTCATTAAAGGGAACTTAAATGCAGTGTCTGAAGGGTTAGATACTGGCTTCGATAACTCTCAGCAAACAGACTTCTCAGCACTTACAGGTCGCTTTAATTTTACAGATGGGGTAGGGACAAACAATGACTTATCATTACTTAGCCCATTAATTCGCATTACAGGGGCAGGTAAAGTGAACTTGCCAATGACTAATGTCGATTATCGTTTAGTGACAGGAATTGTTGATTCAATTGAAGGCCAGGGCACGACTGATGACAGTACAGGCTTTAAGATCCCATTACGTATAAAAGGTCCTTTCCATGATGTTGGTTTCAAGCTTGACGTTAGTGACGCAGCGAAGGAAGAAGTAAAGGAAAAGGCAAAAGATAAAATTAGAGATAAATTAAAAGGCCTATTCGGTAATTAATAAAACTTTAATATGTAAATCAAAATAGGGCGTATTGGCGCCCTGTTTGTTTTATAATCAATAACAAGTGCTGATATTCCATACAGACCCCCTCAACTTAGCAACACTTAATTATAAAATTAATTAAAAAATAACCTACCACTTCACTGTCATTGCTGATACAATTGCCCGCCCTTAAGAGACAACTCGCGTGTTTTTTGAGTGGAATTTAACCGAAATGTCTTGATTTTAAACAAAATTAAGGCGTGTTGTAATTTCTACACCGGAGGTCATTAACATGATCCAAATGCAAACTCAGCTGGACGTTGCTGATAACAGCGGCGCTCGCAAAGTGCAGTGTATTAAAGTCCTTGGCGGTTCGCACCGTCGCTATGCAGCGGTTGGCGATATCATCAAAGTTTCTGTAAAAGAAGCAATTCCTCGCGGTAAAGTGAAGAAAGGTGATGTTAAAAACGCAGTAGTTGTGCGTACTAAAAAAGGCGTTCGTCGTCCGGACGGTTCATTGATCCGTTTCGATAGCAATGCGGCTGTTATCTTAAATGATAACTTACAGCCAATTGGTACTCGTATCTTCGGCCCTGTGACTCGTGAGCTTCGTACTGAAAAGTTCATGAAAATCGTTTCACTAGCCCCAGAAGTACTATAAGGAGTCTATCATGGCAGCAAAAATCCGTCGTGATGACGAAGTAATCGTACTAGCCGGTAAAGACAAAGGTAAGCGCGGTAAAGTGCTTTCAGTTGTTACTGAGTCTGGTCGAGTATTTGTCGAAGGCATCAACTTAATCAAGAAGCACCAAAAGCCTGTTCCTCAGTTGAACCAAGCTGGCGGTATTGTTGAGAAAGAAGCGTCTATCGACGTATCAAACGTTGCGATCTACAACTCGGAAACGGGTAAAGCAGATCGTGTAGGTTTCAAGATTGAAGATGGTAAGAAATTACGTATCTTTAAATCTACTGGTAAAACTATCTAATAGTTGGAGTAGAATGATGGCGAAACTGCATGAAGTATATAAAGACAAAGTAGTTGCTGAGCTTCAAGAGAAGTTTGGTTTCAGCTCTGTCATGCAAGTCCCTCAGATCGAAAAGATCACATTAAACATGGGTGTGGGCGAAGCTCTAGCTGACAAGAAGATCCTAGATAACGCTGTTGCGGATCTAGAAGCAATCTCTGGTCAGAAACCTCTAATCACTAAAGCACGCAAATCAGTTGCAGGCTTCAAAGTGCGTGAAGGTTACCCAATTGGTTGTAAAGTAACCCTACGTGGCGAGCGTATGTGGGACTTTTTTGAGCGTTTGGTTTCAATCGCTATCCCACGTATCCGTGACTTCCGTGGTGTAAGTGCTAAGTCTTTTGATGGACGTGGTAACTACAGCATGGGCGTACGTGAGCAAATCATCTTCCCAGAAATCGATTATGATAAAGTAGACCGTGTACGCGGTATGGATATCACAATCACTACTTCTGCGAAATCTGATGAGGAAGGCCGTGCGTTGTTAGAAGCGTTTAACTTCCCATTCAAGAAATAAGGGTAGGGTTATGGCAAAGAATTCTATGAAAGCGCGCGAAGCAAAGCGCACTAAATTAGTTGCTCAGTATGCTGAAAAGCGTGCGGCACTAAAAGCTATCATCAGTGATGTAAATACATCTGACGATGATCGTTGGGACGCGGTATTAAAGCTACAGTCTTTACCGCGTGATTCTAGCTCTTCACGTCAACGTAATCGTTGTAACGTTACGGGCCGCCCACATGGTTACCTTCGTAAATTCGGCATGAGCCGTATCAAAGTTCGCGAAGCAGCTATGCGCGGTGAAATTCCTGGCCTTAAAAAGGCTAGCTGGTAATAGAATCACGGGAGTAAGACTATGAGCTTGCAAGATCCTATTGCGGATTTGTTTACACGTATCCGTAACGGTCAGTCAGCGAAGAAAGTATCAGTATCGATGCCAACTTCAAAACTGAAAGTAGCAGTAGCTAAAGTACTAAAAGATGAAGGTTATATCGCAGATTACGCTGTAAACAGCGAAGCGAAGCCTGAGCTTTCTATCGAGTTAAAATACTTCGAAGGCAAAGCTGTTATTGAAAATATCCAGCGTGTTAGCCGCCCTGGTTTACGTATCTATAAGAAACGTGACGAATTACCAAAGGTAATGGGTGGTCTTGGTATCGCTATCGTATCAACTTCTAAAGGCCTAATGACAGACCGCGCAGCACGCAGTGCAGGCGTTGGTGGTGAGATCATTGGCTTTGTAGCTTAATCGGAGGGGAACTATGTCTCGCATAGCAAAGGCACCAATCAATGTTCCTGCCGGTGTAGAAGTTACATTAAAAGGCCAGGACATCACAGTTAAAGGCAAAAACGGTGAATTAACTCGTACAATCAACGACGCTGTTGAAGTACAAGTTAACGATAACGTTATTACAACTTTACCTCGTGAAGGCGTAGCAAATGCATGGGCACAAGCAGGTACTGCTCGCGCTCTAATCAACAACATGGTTGTTGGTACGCATGAAGGTTACGAGAAGAAGCTTCAGTTAGTAGGTGTTGGTTACCGTGCAGCAGCTAAGGGCAAAGTATTAGACTTAACTCTTGGTTTCTCACACCCGGTAAACTTCGAAGTACCAGAAGGTATTACGGTTGAAACACCAAGCCAAACAGAAGTTCTAGTTAAGGGCGTAGACAAGCAGTTAGTTGGTCAAACAGCTGCTAACATCCGTGCATACCGTAAACCTGAGCCTTATAAAGGTAAAGGTGTTCGTTACGCGGACGAGAATGTACGCCGTAAAGAGGCTAAGAAGAAGTAAGGTAAGACGATGGATAAAAAAACAGCTCGTCTACGTCGTGCTAAACGCACTCGTAGAAATTACATTGAACAAGGCACAACGCGTCTTGTTATCCACCGCACGCCACGTCACATTTACGCTCAAGTTGTAAACGCTGAGGGTACTGTACTGGCTGCTGCTTCTACTGTTGAAAAAGCAATTAGCGAAACAGTTAAAGGCACAGGTAACGTTGCAGCTGCTCAAGCAGTTGGTAAAGCGGTTGCTGAACGTGCAGCTGACAAAGGCATCGAAAAGATTGCTTTTGATCGCAGTGGCTTTAAATATCACGGCCGTGTGAAGGCGCTTGCTGATGCAGCGCGTGAAGCCGGTCTGCAATTCTAGGAGTAGACAATGGCTAACGTAGAAGCAAAGCAACAACAGCCTGATTTGGCTGAAAAGCTAATCGCGGTAAACCGTGTGTCTAAAGTGGTTAAAGGTGGTCGTATCTTTAGCTTCACTGCACTAACAGTAGTTGGTGACGGCGCAGGTAAAGTAGGTTTCGGTTATGGTAAAGCACGTGAAGTTCCAGCTGCTATTCAAAAAGCAATGGAAAAAGCACGTCGTAACATGATCAGTGTAGACCTAAACGGTAACACGCTACAGCACCCAATCAAGGGTCGCCACGCGGGTTCTAAAGTATACATGCAGCCTGCTTCTGAAGGTACAGGTATCATCGCCGGTGGTGCGATGCGTGCAGTACTAGAAGTAACTGGTGTACAGAACGTATTGTCAAAAGCATACGGTTCAACTAACCCGATCAACATCGTTCGTGCAACGATTGCAGCTCTAGAGAACATGAACTCTCCAGAGTCAATCGCTGCTAAACGTGGTCTTAGCGTTGACGAAATCACGGGGTAAACCATGGCTAATAAAACTGTAAAAGTAACACAAGTAAAGAGCTCTATCGGTCGTTTACCGAAGCATAAAGCTACATTACGCGGTCTTGGTTTACGTCGTATCAATCACACTGTTGAGTTAGAAGACACAGCATGTGTGCGTGGTATGATTAACCAAGTTTCTTACATGGTAAAGGTTGAGGGTTAATTCGATGCGTTTGAATACACTTTCACCTGCTGCAGGTGCAAAAACTGAAAAGAAACGTCTAGGTCGTGGTATCGGTTCTGGTCTTGGTAAGACTGGTGGTCGTGGTCATAAAGGCCAAAAATCACGTTCTGGCGGTAAAGTTCGCGTTGGTTTCGAAGGCGGTCAAATGCCTATGCAACGTCGTCTACCAAAATTTGGTTTCACTTCACGTAAATCACTAGTATCTACTGAAGTTAACCTTTTTGAAATCGCTAAAGTTGAAGGCGATGTAGTAGACGTAAACGCGTTACAAGCAGCTGGTCTAGTTAAAAAGAACATCCAGTTCGTTAAAGTAGTTAAATCTGGCGAAGTTTCACGCGCAGTAACCGTTAAAGGTCTTAAAGTGACTAAAGGTGCTCGCGAAGCTATCGAAGCTGCCGGAGGCAAGGTAGAAGACTAAGGAAGTACTAATGGCTAAACCAGGTCAAGATATGAAAAGTGCACAAAGTGGGCTTTCGGAATTGAAGCGTCGATTACTATTTGTATTAGGTGCTATCATTATTTACCGTCTAGGTTCATTCGTGCCGATCCCTGGGATTGACGCCGCTGTACTTGCCGATTTCTTCGAGCAACAAAAGGGCACCATTGTTGAAATGTTTAACATGTTCAGCGGTGGTGCGCTTGAGCGCGCTTCAGTGTTAGCACTGGGTATTATGCCGTATATCTCGGCTTCGATTATTACGCAACTATTAACGCATATGTATCCGCCGTTTATAGAGCTTAAGAAAGAAGGTGAGCAAGGGCGTAAGAAAATTAGCCAGTACACACGCTACGGCACGCTTGTGCTTGCTACTATCCAATCAATCGGTATTGCTACCAGCTTACCGGGTATGATGGACGGGTTAGTTGTTAACCCAGGTATTGGTTTCTACTTCACTGCTGTAGTGAGTTTAGTAACTGGTACTATGTTCCTGATGTGGTTGGGCGAACAAATTACAGAGCGCGGTATCGGTAACGGTATCTCTGTTCTTATTTTTGTTGGTATCGTAGCTAACCTGCCGTCTGCTATTGGTTCGACAGCCGAAATGGCGCGCCAAGGTGATCTGAATGTACTTGTACTGTTATTGATTGCTGTAATCGTATTCGCTGTTACTTACCTCGTTGTATTCTTTGAGCGTGGTCAACGTCGTATCGTCGTTAACTATGCAAAGCGTCAACAAGGTCGTCAGGTATTTGCTGCTCAAAGCACGCACTTACCATTAAAAGTAAACATGGCGGGTGTTATTCCACCAATCTTTGCTAGCAGTATAATTCTGTTCCCTGGTACAATTGCAAGCTGGTTCGGCCAGGGTGAAGGTCCGGTCGCTGATGTGCTACAAGCAATCGCTACAACGTTGACTCCGGGTCAACCTTTATATGCGATGGTTTTAGCTGCGGCTATTATCTTCTTCTGCTTTTTCTACACCGCGTTGGTATTTAACCCGCGTGAAACAGCAGATAACCTGAAAAAATCTGGCGCATTTATCCCAGGTATTCGTCCAGGTGAGCAGACATCTAAATACATTGATAAAGTGATGACACGCCTGACATTGGCAGGTGCTTTGTATATAACCTTTATCTGTCTGGTGCCCGAATTCATGACTATGGCATGGCAAACGCCATTCTATTTCGGCGGTACATCAATTTTGATTATCGTTGTTGTAATCATGGACTTTATGGCACAAGTACAGACGCATCTGATGTCACATCAGTATGATTCTGTGCTGAAAAAAGCAAACCTTAAAGGCTACGGTCGATAAGGTCAGTTTACGGAGTTGAGCAATGAAAGTACGTGCTTCCGTTAAGAAAATATGCCGTAACTGTAAAGTTATTAAACGTGCTGGTGTAGTACGCGTAATTTGCAGTGAGCCTAAGCATAAGCAAAGGCAAGGCTAAGTAAACAGTCGTGCAGGCTGAGTTATTCACTCGGCCTGTGTTTTTAATGTGATTTGGTCTTCGTTTGAGTATCCTTGCGGGCTTTTCAAACAGATGATAACCAAATTCAAATATAGGAGATGTGTTAGTGGCCCGTATCGCTGGCATTAACGTCCCTGATCATAAACATGCAGTTATCGGTTTAACTGCTATTTATGGCATAGGTAAGACTCGCTCTAAGGAAATCTTAGCAGCGACTGGTATCGCCGAGACCACAAAAATCGGTGAACTTTCAGACGAAACACTTGACGTATTGCGTGAAGCAGTTGGCAAGTACACTGTAGAAGGTGACCTTCGTCGTGAAGTTACATTAAATATCAAGCGCCTTATGGACCTTGGTTGTTTCCGTGGCCTACGTCACCGTCGTTCGTTACCACTACGTGGTCAACGTACTAAGACTAACGCGCGTACTCGTAAGGGTCCTCGCAAGCCTATCAAGAAATAAGGTGGGGTAGATTATGGCTAAAGCACCAATTCGTCGTAAGAAGGTTAAAAAGCAAGTTGCTGATGGTATGGCTCACGTTCATGCTTCTTTCAACAACACTATTGTAACAATTACCGACCGTCAAGGTAATGCACTATCTTGGGCAACAGCAGGTGGTTCAGGTTTCCGTGGTTCACGTAAATCTACTCCATTCGCGGCTCAGGTTGCTGCAGAGCGTGCAGGTACTGCTGCTCAAGAATACGGTTTAAAAAATCTAGAAGTTTTCATCAAAGGTCCAGGTCCAGGTCGTGAATCTGCTGTACGTGCTTTGAATGCTGCTGGTTACCGTATCACCAACATCACTGACGTGACGCCAATCCCTCATAATGGTTGTCGTCCACCGAAGAAACGTCGCGTTTAACAATAGGTTAGGAGAAATAACATGGCAAGATATTTGGGCCCTAAGCTCAAGCTGAGTCGTCGTGAAGGTACTGACCTGTTCCTTAAGAGCGGCGTAAGAGCTATCGACTCTAAGTGTAAACTTGAGACTGCACCTGGTCAGCACGGCGCTCGTAAAGGTCGCTTATCTGATTACGGTTTACAGCTACGTGAAAAGCAAAAAGTACGTCGTATCTACGGTGTATTAGAAAAGCAATTCCGTAACTACTACAAAGAAGCTGCTCGCCTTAAAGGTAATACAGGTGAAAACTTGTTACAGCTTTTAGAGCAACGTTTAGACAATGTTGTATATCGCATGGGTTTTGCTAGCACGCGCGCTGAAGCACGTCAGTTAGTAAGCCACAAAGCGATTCTAGTTAATGGTCGTGTAGTGAACATTCCTTCATACGTAATTACTCCAGAAGATACTGTTGTAATTCGTGAGAAGTCAAAAACACAAGCACGTATCATCGCTGCTCTAGAGTTGGCTGAGCAACGTGAAAAGCCGACTTGGGTTGAAGTTGACGGTAAGAAAATGGAAGGTAGCTTCAAGCGCCTACCTGAGCGTTCAGATCTGTCTGCGGACATTAACGAACAACTAATCGTCGAACTTTACTCTAAGTAAAGTTAAGAGTTAAGAGAGGATAAAATGCAGGGTTCTGTTACCGAATTCCTAAAACCAAGGTTAGTCGATATCGACGCTATCAACCCAACGCGTTCTAAAGTAGTTTTAGAACCACTAGAGCGTGGCTTTGGTCACACTTTGGGTAATGCCTTACGCCGTATACTGTTATCATCTATGCCTGGGTGTGCAGTAACTGAAGTAGAAATCGACGGTGTATTGCATGAGTACAGCGCGAAAGAGGGCGTACAAGAAGACATCATTGAAATTCTGTTGAACCTTAAAGGTCTAGCAGTAACTTTAGAAGGCAAAGATGAAGTTTTTCTGACCCTGACTAAATCTGGTGTAGGCCCTGTGACTGCGGCTGATATTCAGCACGATGGTGATGTAACTATCGCCAACCCAGATCACGTTATCTGTCACCTTACGACAGATAGCAGCGAGATCAGCATGCGTATTCGTGTTGAGCGCGGTCGCGGTTATGTGCCGGCATCTAGTCGTTTATCCTCTGATGACGATGAGCGTCCAATTGGTCGTCTGCTGCTTGATGCATCATTCAGCCCAGTTGAACGTATTGCGTACTCGGTTGAATCAGCCCGTGTTGAGCAACGTACAGACTTAGACAAGTTAATCATTGATATGGAAACGAACGGCACTTTAGATCCTGAAGAAGCGATCCGCCGTGCGTCTACTATCTTAGCTGAGCAATTAGATGCATTCGTAGATTTACGTGATGTAACTGAGCCAGAAGAGAAAGAAGAGAAGCCAGAATTCGATCCTATTCTACTTCGCCCAGTTGATGATCTTGAACTAACAGTACGTTCAGCAAACTGTTTGAAAGCCGAGCAAATTCAATATATCGGTGATTTAGTTCAGCGCACTGAAGTTGAGCTTCTTAAAACGCCTAACTTAGGTAAGAAGTCTCTAACTGAAATTAAAGACGTGCTAGCTTCACGTGGTCTTTCTCTAGGTATGCGCCTAGAAAATTGGCCGCCTGCAAGCCTAGCTGAATAATCTAAATCACTATATTAGTTTAGTTAGAAGGATAGGGTCATGCGCCATCGTAAGAGTGGTCGTCAATTAAACCGTAACAGCAGCCATCGCAAAGCGATGTTCAGCAACATGGCTGGTTCTTTGGTGAAACATGAAATCATCAAAACAACTTTGCCTAAAGCTAAAGAGTTGCGCCGTGTAATTGAACCTTTAATCACACTGGCTAAGACTGACAGTGTAGCAAACCGCCGTTTAGCGTTTGCTCGCACGCGTGATAATGAAGTAGTTGGTAAATTATTCAGCGAAATCGGTCCACGTAATACAGACCGTCCTGGTGGTTACACTCGTATTCTTAAGTGTGGCTTCCGTGCTGGTGATAATGCACCAATGGCTTATATTGAACTAGTTGGTCGCCCAGCGACAAACGAAGAAGTTCAAGAAGACGCGCAGTCTGCAGAGTAAGTCGTAAAGACACCAAAAAGCCGAGCTTATGCTCGGCTTTTTACTTTCTGAAATTCACTATCGATAAATTAACTCTATCAATTCCCAAACATCACATACAATCTTGAAGCAACTAGCAACTAGCAACTAGCAACTAGCAACTAGCAACTAAGATCACATATAAAGATCACACCGCGTTCTTTAATAGCTACATCTTCTTTTATAGAAGTTAAAAACAGGCATATATATAAAATACAGTGGCTATATAGGCCTAACACGAGTGATTTAGTGCTATTTTTACGCGTTTCGTTCGTATTTTGCGCGAACAGTCATTTTTTTCATAAAAACTTCAAAAAACAGTTGATCTCAATTCGGATCTCCCTATAATGCGCATCCACCGACACGGCGGACTGCTTACAAAAAAGCAAAATGACGAGTTGGTTGAGTCAAGTAAGACTAAGATTTGAAAAAATAAACTTTTCTCAAAATTAAGTGTTGACAAAAATAACGGCTTGCGTAGAATGCACAGCCCTTGAGACACGAAAGTGAATCAAATGTTCTTTAACAATATAAAGCAATCATCTGTGTGGGCACTCGTACAGATTGAGTTCTAACAGCGACGCTTAGTTTACTAAGTGGAGCAAACAAATTTAGAGTCTCAATTTCTTATGAGTGACTATATAGTCAATTTATACAGAATTCATTGAGCACGAAACTTCGGTTTCAAAAAACTTTTAATTGAAGAGTTTGATCATGGCTCAGATTGAACGCTGGCGGCAGGCCTAACACATGCAAGTCGAGCGGAAACGAAGAGGAGCTTGCTCCTTTGGCGTCGAGCGGCGGACGGGTGAGTAATGCTTGGGAATGTGCCTTATGGTGGGGGACAACAGTTGGAAACGACTGCTAATACCGCATAATGTCTTCGGACCAAAGTGGGGGACCTTCGGGCCTCACGCCATAAGATCAGCCCAAGTGGGATTAGCTAGTTGGTAAGGTAATGGCTTACCAAGGCGACGATCCCTAGCTGGTTTGAGAGGATGATCAGCCACACTGGGACTGAGACACGGCCCAGACTCCTACGGGAGGCAGCAGTGGGGAATATTGCACAATGGGCGCAAGCCTGATGCAGCCATGCCGCGTGTGTGAAGAAGGCCTTCGGGTTGTAAAGCACTTTCAGTAAGGAGGAAAGGTTAAGTGTTAATAGCACTTAGCTGTGACGTTACTTACAGAAGAAGCACCGGCTAACTCCGTGCCAGCAGCCGCGGTAATACGGAGGGTGCGAGCGTTAATCGGAATTACTGGGCGTAAAGCGTACGCAGGCGGTTTGTTAAGCGAGATGTGAAAGCCCCGGGCTCAACCTGGGAACTGCATTTCGAACTGGCAAACTAGAGTGTGATAGAGGGTGGTAGAATTTCAGGTGTAGCGGTGAAATGCGTAGAGATCTGAAGGAATACCGATGGCGAAGGCAGCCACCTGGGTCAACACTGACGCTCATGTACGAAAGCGTGGGGAGCAAACAGGATTAGATACCCTGGTAGTCCACGCCGTAAACGATGTCTACTAGAAGCTCGACTCTTCGGAGTTGTTTTTCAAAGCTAACGCATTAAGTAGACCGCCTGGGGAGTACGGCCGCAAGGTTAAAACTCAAATGAATTGACGGGGGCCCGCACAAGCGGTGGAGCATGTGGTTTAATTCGATGCAACGCGAAGAACCTTACCTACACTTGACATACAGCGAACTTACTAGAGATAGTTTGGTGCCTTCGGGAACGCTGATACAGGTGCTGCATGGCTGTCGTCAGCTCGTGTTGTGAGATGTTGGGTTAAGTCCCGCAACGAGCGCAACCCCTATCCTTAGTTGCCAGCGATTCGGTCGGGAACTCTAAGGAGACTGCCGGTGATAAACCGGAGGAAGGTGGGGACGACGTCAAGTCATCATGGCCCTTACGTGTAGGGCTACACACGTGCTACAATGGCGCATACAGAGTGCTGCGAACCTGCGAGGGTAAGCGAATCACTTAAAGTGCGTCGTAGTCCGGATTGGAGTCTGCAACTCGACTCCATGAAGTCGGAATCGCTAGTAATCGCATATCAGAATGATGCGGTGAATACGTTCCCGGGCCTTGTACACACCGCCCGTCACACCATGGGAGTGGGTTGCTCCAGAAGTGGATAGTCTAACCTTCGGGAGGACGTTCACCACGGAGTGATTCATGACTGGGGTGAAGTCGTAACAAGGTAGCCCTAGGGGAACCTGGGGCTGGATCACCTCCTTATACGATTTAGAACTTATTTGTTCGTAGTGTCCACACAGATGATTGTTAGTTAGCTAAACCGCTTGGTTTACCTAATTAATATGCTCTTTAAAAATTTGGAAAGCTGATATTAAAATTCTTATAGATAACATTGTTATTTATAAAGAGTTTTCAAAAGTAAAAAATATGCCATTAATCGACAGATTAATTGGTATCTACTTTAGTATTCTCATCATTATTTGATGAATTAACTTCTGGCGAAGTTAACAGCTGTCACTAACAAAGACCCGTTTGGGTTGTATGGTTAAGTGACTAAGCGTACACGGTGGATGCCTTGGCAGTTGGAGGCGATGAAGGACGTATTAACTTGCGATAAGCCTAGTCAAGCTAGTAAAAAGCGCTTGAGACTAGGATTTCCGAATGGGGAAACCCACCTGCTTGCAGGTATCTTGCACTGAATACATAGGTGTAAGAGGCGAACGCGGAGAACTGAAACATCTAAGTACCCGTAGGAACAGAAATCAACCGAGATTCCGGAAGTAGCGGCGAGCGAAACCGGACCAGCCCTTAAGCTTATTTTGTGTTAGTGAAACATTCTGGAAAGTTTGACGATACAGGGTGATAGTCCCGTACACGAAAATGCAATCTAAGTGAAATCGAGTAGGTCGGAGCACGTGAAACTTTGACTGAATATAGGTGGACCATCATCTAAGGCTAAATACTCCCAACTGACCGATAGTGAACCAGTACCGTGAGGGAAAGGCGAAAAGAACCCCTGTGAGGGGAGTGAAATAGAACCTGAAACCGTGTACGTACAAGCAGTAGGAGCCCTTCGAGGGTGACTGCGTACCTTTTGTATAATGGGTCAGCGACTTATATTTTGTAGCGAGGTTAACCGATTAGGGTAGCCGTAGTGAAAGCGAGCGTTAACTGCGCGTTGAGTTGCAAGGTATAGACCCGAAACCCGGTGATCTAGCCATGGGCAGGTTGAAGGTTGAGTAACATCAACTGGAGGACCGAACCCACTAACGTTGAAAAGTTAGGGGATGACCTGTGGCTAGGAGTGAAAGGCTAATCAAACCGGGAGATAGCTGGTTCTCCCCGAAATCTATTTAGGTAGAGCCTCGGACGAATACTTACGGGGGTAGAGCACTGTTAAGGCTAGGGGGTCATCCCGACTTACCAACCCTTTGCAAACTCCGAATACCGTAAAGTACTATCCGGGAGACACACGGCGGGTGCTAACGTCCGTCGTGAAGAGGGAAACAACCCAGACCGCCAGCTAAGGTCCCAAAGTCATAGTTAAGTGGGAAACGATGTGGAAAGGCCCAGACAGCCAGGAGGTTGGCTTAGAAGCAGCCATCCTTTAAAGAAAGCGTAATAGCTCACTGGTCGAGTCGGTCTGCGCGGAAGATGTAACGGGGCTAAACTATGCACCGAAGCTGCGGATTCAAACTTTGTTTGAGTGGTAGGGGAGCGTTCTGTAAGCCGTTGAAGGTGAACCGGGAGGTTTGCTGGAGGTATCAGAAGTGCGAATGCTGACATGAGTAACGATAATGCGGGTGAAAAACCCGCACGCCGGAAGACCAAGGGTTCCTATCCCATGTTAATCAGGGTAGGGTAAGTCGACCCCTAAGGCGAGGCCGAAAGGCGTAGTCGATGGGAAACGGGTTAATATTCCCGTACTTGGTATAATTGCGATGGGGGGACGGAGCAGGCTAAGCAAGCATGGCGTTGGTTGTCCATGTGAAAGTAAGTAGGTTGAGAGTTTAGGAAAATCCGGACTCTTAAGACTGAGATACGAGACGAGCACCCAAGGGTGTGAAGTTGCTGATGCCATACTTCCAGGAAAAGCCTCTAAGCTTCAGATTATACCGAATCGTACCCCAAACCGACACAGGTGGTCAGGTAGAGAATACTAAGGCGCTTGAGAGAACTCGGGTGAAGGAACTAGGCAAAATTGTACCGTAACTTCGGGAGAAGGTACGCTCCTATCTGTGATGAGATTTACTCTCTAAGCGGACGGGAGCCGCAGTGACCAGGTGGCTGGGACTGTTTATTAAAAACACAGCACTGTGCAAAATCGCAAGATGACGTATACGGTGTGACACCTGCCCGGTGCCGGAAGGTTAATTGATGGGGTTAGTTTTCGGACGAAGCTCTTGATCGAAGCCCCGGTAAACGGCGGCCGTAACTATAACGGTCCTAAGGTAGCGAAATTCCTTGTCGGGTAAGTTCCGACCTGCACGAATGGTGTAACCATGGCCACGCTGTCTCCACCCGAGACTCAGTGAAATTGAAATCGCAGTGAAGATGCTGTGTACCCGCGGCTAGACGGAAAGACCCCGTGAACCTTTACTACAGCTTGGCACTGAACATTGACCCTACATGTGTAGGATAGGTGGGAGGCTTTGAAGCAGAGACGCTAGTCTTTGTGGAGCCGTCCTTGAAATACCACCCTTGTAGTGTTGATGTTCTAACGTTGGTCCCTGATCGGGATTACGGACAGTGCCTGGTGGGTAGTTTGACTGGGGCGGTCTCCTCCCAAAGAGTAACGGAGGAGCACGAAGGTTGGCTAAGTACGGTCGGACATCGTACGGTTAGTGTAATGGTAGAAGCCAGCTTAACTGCGAGACAGACACGTCGAGCAGGTACGAAAGTAGGTCATAGTGATCCGGTGGTTCTGAATGGAAGGGCCATCGCTCAACGGATAAAAGGTACTCCGGGGATAACAGGCTGATACCGCCCAAGAGTTCATATCGACGGCGGTGTTTGGCACCTCGATGTCGGCTCATCACATCCTGGGGCTGAAGTCGGTCCCAAGGGTATGGCTGTTCGCCATTTAAAGTGGTACGCGAGCTGGGTTTAGAACGTCGTGAGACAGTTCGGTCCCTATCTGCCGTGGGCGTTTGAGAATTGAGAGGGGTTGCTCCTAGTACGAGAGGACCGGAGTGAACGAACCGCTGGTGTTCGGGTTGTCATGCCAATGGCACTGCCCGGTAGCTACGTTCGGAACTGATAAGCGCTGAAAGCATCTAAGCGCGAAGCAGGCCTCGAGATGAGTTCTCACTAGACTTTTAAAGTCTCTGAAGGGCCGTTGAAGACTACAACGTTGATAGGCAGGATGTGGAAGTGGTGTGAGCCATTAAGCTAACCTGTACTAATTACCCGTGAGGCTTAACCATACAACGCCAAACGCGTTTTGTGGCAGCGTAACAACGCAAAACAGAAGTTAAATTACTAAAGTAGAATTTACTTACAATCAGCATTCCGAATTTAGTAGTCGCGATTTTATATCGCGTTTACAACACATTTTGCTTGG
Organism: Pseudoalteromonas sp. N1230-9; assembly: GCF_032716425.1. Lineage (NCBI taxonomy): Bacteria > Pseudomonadati > Pseudomonadota > Gammaproteobacteria > Alteromonadales > Pseudoalteromonadaceae > Pseudoalteromonas > Pseudoalteromonas sp. N1230-9. The sequence goes on along the minus strand of NZ_CP090419.1, from coordinate 3,369,727 downwards.
TGACAATAGCGTTTTGGACCCACCTGACCCCATGCCGAACTCAGTAGTGAAACGAAACAGCGCCGATGATAGTGTGGCATTTGCCATGTGAAAGTAGGACAACGCCAGGCTCCTAATTAAAGAAACCCGTTGCAGCAATGCAGCGGGTTTTTTGCGTGTGTCGTCGCGCTTTTACATGGCGCTTTATCCGTAAATAGACAGCCCATGACGCGGGATAAACCCTGTCTTTTATACACAAATTCCTAGCTCTGCTGGGGATTTTTTGAACTCTTTTCATTATCCATGATCAGATCTTCCAACATAGTTGGAGGTTTATATGCTTATCAATTCTCTCGATTGGGCTTACGATACATTTTATCAAGCAAAATTAGGCGATAAACGCCGTGTGAATAGGTTGATTAAATTAGCTCATTCACTCGCAAATAAATTAGGGAAATCAATTGTGAAAGCATCGAGTTCTTCAGCAGAAATAGAAGCTGCTTACCGATTTGTTAGAAACGCCTCCTTTGATGCAGATGCCATTGCTGAATCGGGCTTCAAAGCAACGGCGGATAAAGTTGAGCATTACGATACATTGCTCGCCTTAGAAGATACCACCTCCTTGCAGTTTCCCCACGCAAGTGTACATGAAGAGTTGGGCCATATTACATCCTATAAAAACGCTCGCGGTGTACAAGCTCACAGCATATTACTTTTTGCGCCTGATGAGCAGCATGTACTAGGTTTAGTTGAGCAATCACGCTGGGCGCGTGATATCAGGAAAATGGGGCAGCGTAACAATGCAGTTAAGCGGCAATACGAAGAAAAAGAAAGTTATAAGTGGGAGCGAGCTTCAAAAAATATGGCCGAACGATTAGGCCCTGAGATATCAAAAGTGATATCCGTATGTGATCGAGAATCGGACGTGATTGAATACCTTAAATATAAATATGAAAACAACCAACGCTTTGTTGTCCGTTCGATGCAAAGTCGTCATATAGAAGAAGCGGATAACAAGCTCTATGCCTATGGTAGCCAGTTACAAAGTGCAGGGACACGGGAAGTTTATATTCCTCAAAAAGGAGGTCGTAAAGCACGTACTGCACTATGTGATGTTCGCTTTGCATCCGTTACTATAAAAATGCCCTACAGTAAGCCAGGTCAATCAACGCCTTTATTTTATGTTAGCTGTGTTGAAAGAGGTAATGATGCCGGACTTTGCTGGCACTTGCTTACAACAGAGTCTGTTTCTTCGGCTGAGCACGCTGAACTTATCATCACCTATTATGAAAAACGCTGGTTGGTCGAAGAGTTCCATAAAGCATGGAAAACGGGTGGTACTCAGGTAGAGAAGCTAAGAATGCACAGCAAAGATAATTTAGATAAGATGATAGTTATTCTCGCGTTTATTGCAGTTCGCATACATCAATTACGTTACCTTGGGCTTAATAAATCACTTGCAGAAAAGCAAAGCTGTGAACTATTAATGACAACAGTTGAGTGGAAGTTATTGTGGAAAAAGCGAGAGAAGAAAAGCCTACCAAAGCAAGTACCATCCTTAAGGTGGGCTTACTTGAATATAGGGAAATTAGGGGGATGGCACGATAGTAAAAGGAATGAGCGTGTAGGCTGGGAAGCGCTATGGGAAGGATGGTTTAAACTTCAAACCATCCTTGAAGGCTATGAATTAGCAATGTCTCTTGATGAAAAGTTGTGATCAAGAGACAGGGATAAACCCGCTGCTACGCGATAAAGCCGCCCCAACACATTTGTCGTTGCGATTTTACATCGCGCTCTATCCGCGAATAGAGAGCCAATGACGTGGGGTAAGCTCGCGGCTACGCGATAAGCCATCCAATATAATGAGAGTGTGGCAGATGCCATAAAAAGCGAGGTATCCACTGCGTAGCCCAGTATAGCTCCAAATAAACATAGAAATTCAGCAGCTTTTTTGTGTGTGTCGTCGCGATTTTACATCGCGTGATGAGACTCATGGGCGTAGTTCTTATTGAGGACGGGTTACACCCGCTGCTGTTCGGGACTAAAATGCAGAGGTTATTAATAAAATGGTTGCGTTAATACTAAAGTAAAATCACTGCTGTATGCCAACATTATTACTGTAAAAACAAAAACGCCAGCATATAGCTGGCGTTTTTATTCAGGAAGTAAGCTCGTTATTAAGCTTTAGGTCCTGCAGATTTGATTGCTTCTGAAACATCGTACTTAGCGAAGTTTTCAGTGAAGTCAGAAGCTAGTTTGTTTGCGTACTCTGCGTACTTCTCTTTATCTTCCCATGTGTTGATTGGGTTTAGAAGTTGGCTATCTACGCCAGGAACTGCAACTGGTACATCTAGGTTAAGTACGTCGATGTGTTGAGTTTCAACATCTGCTAGTTTACCTGATACGATTGCATCAACTACAGCACGTGTAGTCGGAATATCGAAACGCTTACCTGTGCCGTAAGGGCCACCAGTCCAACCTGTGTTAACTAGGTATACTTTAGCGCCGAATTCACGTACACGCTTCATTAGAAGCTCTGCATAAACGCCTGCTGGGCGTGGGAAGAATGGTGCACCGAAACAGGTTGAGAAAGTTGATTCAATATCACTTGTTGAGCCGATTTCAGTTGAACCTACTTTTGCAGTGTAACCGCTTAGGAAATGGTAAGCTGCAGCTTCTTCAGTAAGTACTGAAACTGGTGGTAATACGCCGCTTACATCACATGTTAAGAATACAACGGCTTTTGGTTCGCCTGCACGGTTTTCTACTTTACGTTTTTCAACGTGCTCTAGAGGGTAAGCTGCGCGACTATTTTGTGTAAGGCTAGTATCATGGAAATCTGGCACACGGTTATCGTCAAGTACAACGTTTTCTAAGATTGTACCAAAGCGAATTGCATTCCAAATAACAGGCTCATTCTTTTGAGATAGATCGATACATTTAGCGTAACAACCACCTTCGATATTAAATACGCTACCTGGTGCCCAGCCGTGCTCGTCATCACCGATTAGGAAACGAGTAGGATCTGCAGATAATGTTGTTTTACCTGTACCAGAAAGACCGAAGAATAGCGCAGTGTCGCCAGCTTCACCTACGTTTGCAGAGCAGTGCATTGGTAATACACCTTTTGCAGGAAGTAGGAAGTTCTGTACAGAGAACATTGATTTTTTCATTTCACCGGCATAACGCATACCTGCCAGTAGCACTTTACGTTGTGCAAAGTTGATAATTACTGTGCCATCGCTATTTGTGCCATCACGTTCTGGATCACAAACAAAAGAAGGGACATTCATTACCTGCCACTGAGGTAAATCAGATGCATTATAAGTATCAGGTTCGATAAACATGTTTTTGGCAAAGATGTGATGCCATGCAGTTTCTGTTGTTACAACAACAGGTAAATAGTGCTCAGGGTCTGCGCCAACTTCTAGGTGAGAGATGAAGTGGTCATTACTTTGCACATGTGCTTCTACGCGAGCCCATAAGGCGTCGAATTTGTCAGCATCGAAAGGACGGTTTACGTTACCCCATTGGATTTCGTTTTCAGTACTTGGTTCTTGAACAATGAAACGGTCTTTTGGTGAACGGCCAGTACGACGACCAGTATTTGCAACAAAAGCACCATTAGCGGCTAAAGTCCCTTCGCCACGACGGATTGCGTGTTCGACAAGTTCAGCTGCAGTTAGATCGACAAAACGAGTAGCGTTTGCAGTCATGTTTATACCTAAATTGTGTGAGATTGAACGGGATAGCTCTGGGGTTCTTATTTCCCTTAAGCTGAAATAATAGTAACAGAAGGATTAGGGATATTCGATAGTCTGAAGGCCTTAAAAACACATATATTTGGCAAAAAACATGAATAATTTCAATGATACCGGTGTCATGAAAGAGTGGTTTTTTATGATACCGGTGTCATAAAATTATACAAAAAAGCCGTAATAAATACGGCTTTTAATATAATATTATTATTAAGAGCTGCTTTAGTTGAAAATAGCTTTAATATCTTGCTCGTTAAAGATGTAATCCTTTAGGCAGTAATGGCAGCTAATTTTAACTTCACCATTTGCTTTTACGTCTTCAAGTAACGCATCTTGGCCAAGGTTAACTAACGCAGTAATTGTTTTTTCACGGCTGCATCCACAACGAAAAGTAATTTTTTGTGGTTCAAACAACTGTGGGTTATCTTCATGATATAGGCGAGTAAGCACTGTATTAGCATCTAGGTGAAGTAATTCTTCATCCTTAATTGTGTTGCTCAGCGCTTCTAGATGCGTGAAGTCTTCTACAGATTTCTCTTTATTAACCGGTAATACTTGTAAGAAAAGGCCTGCCGCTTTGGCAGAGTCAGTCGTCACTTCTGTTGCGAACCATAAGCGTGTTTTCAATTGCTCTGATTGTTCAAAGTAACTTTCAAGGCATTTATCTAGGCTATCGTGCTCTAAAGGCACAATACCTTGGTAACGCTCGCCCTTTGTTGGGGTAATCGTAATGACCATATAACCATTTCCGATTAAATCTTTAATTGTGTTCCCTTGCACCTCACCTTGTAGGCGCGCAATGCCACGCATATTTTGCTTATCATCGCCATTAATAACAGCATATTTTACTGGACCGTCTCCTTGTAATTGGACGGCTATCTCACCTTCAAATTTTAGGGTTGCTGTGAGTAAACAAGTTGCTACAAGTAACTCACCAAGTAGAGCTTGCACAGGGGCAGGATAATTGTGGTTAGCGATCATCTCTTGATAGGTTTGGTCTATTTGTACGAGTTCACCACGTACATCGAGTTGATCAAATATATAACGATGAAGTAAATCTTGTTGCATGGAGCATTACCTAACTTGATTTCATTTTTAACAGTTCACGTCTTTGCTTTTTATCTGGCTTACGATCAGGGTGTGGAGCAAAGAAGCTGTTGTTCTTACGGGCGATAGCATTTGCTTCGCGTTTCTCAATACTTGCTTGAGTTTCTTGGTATAAGGTTTGTGCAATGGGGGCTCCTTGGCGTTTATCAAGGATTTTTTCAATCGTGACTATCTTTTCGTCGACCCCTTGTAGTAGTTTTACTACTGCACCCACTTCGACTATTTTACTTGGTTTAGTACGTTGTCCATTATAATGCACTTTACCGCCTTGTACCATGTCTCGTGCTATTGAGCGGGTTTTATAAAAGCGTGCAGCCCATAACCATTTATCTAGGCGTACGCTTAACTCGTCTTGTTTGTCTTGCGACTGTTTAGTGTTAACTTTTGACACAATTACGCTCTTCTAAAGCTACTCAATATATAGGCAAAATTTATCATGAAACTTAATTATAAAGAAACAGTCAAAGCCTTGCTTTGAACTCCTACTCGTTAGAATCACTCTGTTTACAAAGTTTAATATATGTGCGCTTGTTGAATGAAAAATGAAAGGGTAGTATAAGCCAGCTATTAGGCAGTAAATTAAAATAAGAATTAAAGTTTATGGATCAACACTTACAACAAGTTAGACAATTTTTGAATGGCCTACCACATGCCAAATTGAGTGCATTTGTAGTGCTATTAGTTGTTGTTTATATAGCATTTTTGTCATCTAAGTTGTTTTGGTTGTTATGGCCTGAGCCTAATGCAAAAGTATTGCCTGCAAATCGAGTAAGTTTGAATACGACTCGCACAGATACTGTCAGTTCTCAACAAATTATTGATCAGCATTTATTTGGAAAAGTGATTGTTGACTCAAAAAAGCCTACCGCTAAGCAAACACATGTTATTAATAATGCCCCAGAAACACGGTTAAGTATCAACTTAACCGGCATTGTCGCAGTGAGCCAAGATGATCAAGCAGGTTTAGCAATTATTGAATCTCAAGGAAGACAAGAAACATATGTAGTCGATGATGCTATTCAAGGAACACGGGCTAAGTTAGCTCAAGTTTTGCCTGATCGGGTTATTTTAGATGTGAGTGGTCGTTTTGAAACATTGATGTTAGATGGCCTCGATTTCACTAAAACAGTCTCTATGCCTGTGTTGGCCGCAAAGGCGGAGCCCGAATTACAAGAAGGTCCTCAGCCTTTTGATACCGAAAGAGAAATAAACCCAACGGTAGATGAAGACATTAAAGAAGCGATTATTGAAACGCGCGAAGAAGTATTAAACGATCCTGGCAAACTATTCGACTATATTCGTGTATCGCAAGCGATGGTTGATGGTGAGCTTGTGGGTTATCGCTTAAGCCCTGGTAAAGATCCAGAGCTATTTAAGCAAATGGGATTAATGAATAATGATTTAGCTGTTGCTATAAATGGCTATCAATTAAATGATTTAAAACAGGCGATGTCGGCTATAAACGAATTACGCAATAGTACTGACGCAAGTATCACTATCGAGCGGGATGGTGAGCAAATTGATGTGCAATTTAGCCTGCAATAACTAGCTTTGGAGTTTTTATAAAATGGTTCACGCGCTACACCTCAAAAAAATTAAAAAAGGGTTAGCTAAATATGCAGCGCTTTTTTTGTTAACAGGATTATCGCTCTCAGTTTCGGCTGTAGAGTACGCTGCAAATTTTAAAGGAACAGATATTAATGAATTTATTAATATCGTTGGGAAAAACCTAAATAAAACAGTCATTATTGACCCTAATGTGCGCGGTAAAGTTAATGTGCGCAGTTATGAGTTAATGGATGAGAAGCTCTATTATCAATTTTTCTTAAATGTACTTGAAGTGTATGGTTATTCAGCGGTAGAAATGGATAACGGTATCATCAAAATTGAGAAAAGCTCTGACGCTAAAAAGTCTAATGTTCCTTTGATTACAGAAGATAATCAAGCAAGCGGCGACATGATGGTGACACGCGTTGTGCGTGTTAAAAATGTGAGCGTTCAAGAGTTAGGGCCATTAGTACGTCAATTTAGCGACCAAAAAGATGGTGGTCATGTAGCAAACTTTAATGCAGCTAACGTGATGATGCTTACTGGACATGCTGCATCAGTAAATCGTTTAGTTGAAATTATTCGCTCGGTTGACCAAGCTGGTGATAAGCGTGTTGATATCGTAAAGCTTAAATTTGCAACGGCGGACGATGTTGTTTCTGTTGTTGAAAATATTTATAAAGACAGTGGTAAGGGAAGTGTTCCTGAGTTTTTAATTCCTAAAGTGGTGGCAGACGGCCGAACCAATAGCGTGATTGTAAGTGGTGAAGCTCAAGCCCGAACTCGTGCAGTTGAGCTTATTAGTCGCTTAGATGGTGAATTAGAGAACCAAGGTAATACTAAGGTTATCTATTTAAATTATGCGAAAGCAGATGAGCTTGTAAAAGTTTTACAAGGTGTAAGTAAAACGCTTGCAGAAGATGCTCAAGGCGGCGCAACTAAAACTCGTACACGTAATCAAAACGAAACCAGTATAGAAGCTCATCCAGACTCAAATTCATTGGTTATTACTGCACAACCAGACACCATGCGTTCATTGGAACAAGTGATTGAGCGTCTTGATATACGCCGTGCTCAAGTGTTGGTTGAAGCAATTATTGTCGAAGTTTTTGAAGCTGATGGTATTAACTTTGGTCTGCAATGGATTTCAGAGCAAGGCGGGATGATGCAGTTTAATAATGGTACTACAGTGCCAGTGGGCTCATTGGCTGTTGCCGCCGAACAAGCGCGAGATAAAACAATTACAGATAACGTCATTGGCACTGAAACAAGTAATGTTACGCCAATCGAAAGAACTGTAGAAGGTGACTTAGGCCCACTTGCAACCTTACTTGGTGGTATTAATGGTTTAGCTATGGGTATTGTCAAAAACGACTGGGGCGCGATTATCCAAGCTGTGTCTTCTGATACCAATTCAAATATTCTTGCTACTCCGTCAGTAACCACTATGGATAACGAAGAAGCATCAATGATTGTTGGTCAAGAAGTGCCAATAATCACAGGGTCTCAAACAGGCTCAGATAACTCAAATCCTTTCCAAACAGTAGAACGTCAAGAAGTTGGTGTAAAGCTTAAAGTAACGCCACAAATTAACGATGGTTCAGCTGTACAGTTAACGATAGAGCAGGAAGTATCGAGTGTCAGTGGTGCAACAGCGGTTGATATTTCATTAGACAAGCGTGCAATTAAAACCACAGTGATGGCCGATGATGGTGGAATGGTTGTATTAGGCGGCTTGATTGACGAAAACGTTCAAGAAAGTGTGTCAAAAGTACCATTACTTGGTGACATTCCAGTACTTGGCCATTTATTCCGTTCAACCAGTACCAGCAAGCGTAAGCGTAATTTAATTGTATTTATTCGCCCTACAATCGTTCGTGATGGCATGAGTATGAATAAACTCAGTCATGTGAAATATAATTTCATTCGTGGTGAGCAGCATAAACAAAAAGAAGATGGGATTGATTTAATGCCATTGACAGAAATGCCAATCTTGCCAGAGTGGAATGATGCCTTAGTCTTGCCACCAACGTACGAAGAATATTTAAAACAACAAAACGCAGATGATCGCAAAGATGACTGATGCAATTACAGAGATTAATGACGAGCTAGTCCATAACGAGCCAACTGAGCACGGTGAGCTTTTAACAAGTGATGATCTTGTCAGTTTGCCAGCTAAACGTTTGCCATTTTCATATGCGCGTCGTGTTGGCGTATTACTTAGTAAAAATGCTGATAACTGGACGGTTTATTATCGTGGCGAACTAGATGTAAATGCTTTGCTTGAAGTGCGACGAATTGCAGGCCATAGCTTTACTTTAGAGCAACTGACAGATGATAAGTTTGAATTATTGCTTGAAGCATCTTATCAGCGAGATAGTTCTGAAACACAGCAAATGATGGAAGATATTGGCAATGAGGTTGATTTATTCTCATTAGCTGATGAATTGCCACAAACAGAAGATCTCCTTGCTGGTGATGACGATGCGCCAATCATCAAACTGATTAATGCCATGTTAAGTGAAGCGATCAAAGAAGGTGCGTCCGATATTCACATTGAAACTTTTGAGCAAGAATTAGTTATTCGTTTCAGGGTTGATGGAGTCTTAAAGGAAGTATTAAAACCAAATCGTAAACTTGCCTCTTTATTGGTGTCACGTATAAAGGTTATGGCTAAGCTCGATATTGCTGAAAAGCGTATCCCGCAAGATGGTCGTATTAGTTTACGTATTGCGGGTCGTGCTGTTGATGTGCGTGTATCAACCATGCCATCGAGTTTTGGTGAGCGTGTAGTACTGCGCCTACTAGATAAAAATAATGCCCGCCTAAATCTGGAAGATTTAGGCATGACAGAGCGTAACCGAGAGCTATTTGCAGATCTTATCAGTAAACCGCACGGTATCATCTTGGTAACAGGCCCGACAGGTTCTGGTAAAAGTACCACTTTATATGCAGGTATGAGTCAGATTAATTCGCGTGACCGCAATATTTTGACCGTAGAAGATCCGATTGAGTATGAGATCCCTGGTATTGGTCAGACTCAAGTAAATACGAAAGTAGATATGACCTTTGCCCGTGGCCTGCGGGCTATTCTTCGTCAGGATCCGGATGTTGTAATGGTTGGTGAAATCCGTGACCTTGAAACGGCCCAAATTGGTGTGCAAGCATCCCTAACGGGTCACTTAGTTATGTCGACACTGCATACTAATACGGCTGCCGGTGCAATTACCCGTATGGAAGACATGGGCGTAGAGCCTTTCTTGCTTTCATCATCACTATTGGGTGTACTGTCACAGCGTCTAGTGCGTACATTATGTAATAGCTGCAAAGAAGGACATGTTGCAGATGAGCGAGAATGTCAATTATTAGGTGTTAACCCATCTGAGCCCCCAACAATTTATCGCGCTGTGGGCTGTGAAGAGTGTAATTTCAATGGTTATCGTGGTCGTACAGGTATTCATGAACTGCTTGTTGTTGACGAGACAATCCGTGAGATGATTCACAGTGGCAAAGGCGAACAAAGTGTTGAAAAATATATTCGAACTCGTAGCCCAAGTATTCGCCAAGATGGTTGTAACCGCGTATTAGCAGGGCGAACGACACTGGAAGAAGTCTTACGTGTGACACGTGAGGAAGGTTAACCATGGCTGCATTTGAATACCGTGCCCTCGATGGCAAAGGAAAAGAGAAAAAAGGCATTCTTGAAGCCGATACGGTAAAGCAAATTCGCCAGACACTACGTGACCAAGGGTTAATGCCCTTAGAGGTTGTTGCGGCGGCAGAAGGTGAAAAGCAAGCTAAAGGAGCGAAAAAAACCTTATTTGGTAGCTTTTTTAAAGCAAAAATTTCGACTTCAGATTTAGCCTTAATCACTCGCCAACTAGCGACCTTAATTCAATCTGCATTGCCTGTTGAAGGGGCTGTAATGGCGGTGGCTGAGCAATGCGAAAAGCCCCGTTTAAAGCGCATGTTGATGTCGGTTCGTTCAAAGGTTGTAGAAGGATATACCCTCGCTGATGGAATGAGTGAGTTTCCACATGTGTTTGATGACCTATACCGTGCTATGGTAGCAGCAGGTGAGAAATCAGGTCATTTAGATCAGGTTTTAAATCGTTTAGCCGATTACACGGAACAACGCCAACATATGCGTAGTCAAATAACACAGGCAATGGTGTATCCAACCATTTTGGTGGTGTTTGCGATTGCCATTGTGTCTGTATTATTGGGGACTGTTGTTCCTAAAATATTAAAAACATTCGAAAAGTCTAAACAAGTATTACCTTGGACTACCGAATGGGTGATGGCTGCGAGTAACTTTGTACAGAACTATTGGTTTATTAGTTTAATCGTAATTACAGCTGTGTCTGTGGCTATCAAGCATGCTTTAAAGAAGCCAAAAATTCGCTTTTGGTTTGATGATAAAGTGCTGCACATGCCAGGTATAGGTAAGGTTGCACGTGGTGTTAATACTGCACGTTTCGCGCGAACTTTAAGTATTTTGTCGTCGAGTTCAGTACCATTACTTGAAGGTATGCGTATCTCAGGTGGGGTGTTGGTCAACGAAAAAATGAAGAAGTCAGTGCAAGATGCCGCAACTCGTGTCAGTGAGGGCGCAAGCCTTCGTGCTGCTTTACAGCAAACTAAGCTTTTCCCACCTATGATGCTTCATATGATCGCCAGTGGTGAAAAGTCCGGTGAGTTAGAACAAATGCTTGAACGTGCTGCTAACAATCAAGATCGAGAGTTTGAGAGTATGGTGAATGTCTCTTTAAAACTTTTGGAGCCAGCGATGATCGCATCAATGGCTGTTATTGTATTGTTTATCGTTATGGCAATACTCCAGCCTATTATGGCAATGAACAAGGCTGTTGGTCTTTAAATTAAGGAAGGTTAAAACGACGCATCATGAGGATGTGACGTTTTATAATAAATATTGAAGAAAATTAGAGGTATTTTGTGAATAAACAATCAGGTTTCTCTTTACTAGAAGTTATGGTGGTGCTGGTTATTATCGGTATGATTATGTCGATCGTAGCGCCAAATATTATGGGTCAGCAAGAAGAAGCTGCAATAGATAAAGCACATTTAGATATTCAGCAAATTGAGGACGCGCTGAGTCTTTATAAGCTTAAAAATAAAACCTATCCAACCACTGAGCAAGGTCTTGAAGCATTAGTGAATAAAACAAGCATCGAGCCTATTCCTCGCCGTTTTCCTGAAGGCGGTTTTATTGAAAAACTACCGGAAGATCCATGGGGAAATCCTTATCAGCTAATTAGCCCAGGAGAAATTGGTAAAGTTGATATTTTCTCAATGGGTCCAGATGGTGAAGCGGGTACTGATGATGATATCGGTAACTGGGACGAAGAAAAGCAATAATGTGTAAACTCAGCCAGATGTTTACTCAATCTACACATCAAGGCTTACTGTTATGGTAAGCCTTGGTCGTTTGCATTTGGCTCGAGGCGTAAAACACACAAAAGGTTTTAGCCTCATCGAAATACTAATGGTGCTGGTAGTGATCGGCTTTGTTACTAAAATGGTCGCCTATAGTTTTGATGGTGGTGCTGAAGAAGAGCTAGAAAAGCAAGCGCTAAGATTACACACCACAATCAATTTGGCATCAGAATTTGCCATATTGAATCAAGTTGAATTAGGTTTTCATTTAGATAAAAACGTGTTTGAGTTTCTCGTTTTTGATGGTGAAAAATGGGTCACCTTTGATCGCGAAAAGCTATTCGAACCGGTAGAAGTCGATAACCGTTTTAAACTAACCTTAAACCTTGAGGATTTGGCTTGGGCACAGGATAACTTATTAGAGCAATCTAATTGGCGTGAGCTTATGAGTGGCGGGGATGAAGATAGTTTACTTGAACTCAAAAAGTTAAAAATACCGCAAGTGCTTATTTTATCCTCGGGTGAAGTGAGTGCCTTTCAACTTACTTACGAACTTGAGAATGCGCGAGAGCCTATTTATTTTATTGAAGGTGAGTTTATGGCTCCGGTCCAATTTCGTAGGGAGCCTAAATAGTGATTAAAGCAGCTGGTTTTACATTACTTGAAGTGATGGTTGCCTTGGCTATATGCGCTATGGCAGGTATTGCAGCAATGCAGGCAACGGGTGAGCATATAAATCATCTCGCTACGATTGAAGAACAAACATATGCTTCATGGGTTGCTGAGAATGTGATGGTTGAGCAACGTGCTAAAGGCCGTGAGTGGCAGGGCAAAAACGGTACAAAAGGGACTGAAACACTCGCTGGTTATGAATGGTATTGGCGTCAAGATGTTGTACCTACTGCAGATAAAAGCTTTGTAAAAGTGACTATTAATATATTCACTGATGAAAAACTCGCGGATCCGGTTTATGAGTTGTCCACTTACTTAAACAAAGGTGATAAGTAGTGAAGCAACGCGGTTTTACCTTACTGGAAGTAATCATAGCCATGGGGATTCTAGCCTTTGTGGTTTTATCGACTCATCAAATTTTAGACTCAACCACAAAAGCAAAAGACGCGTCTGATGAAACAATTGCCGAGCTTAATGGTTTTCAAACAACATTTCGTTTAATGGACCAAGACTTCAGTCAAATGACGAAAAGACAAGTGCGTAATGAAGCTGGGGACTTTCAAGAAACCTATATTCTGACAGGACGGTATGTTTTGGATAGTCAGTATGATGGGATTGGGTTTGTACGCGATGGCTGGGTCAATCCCATTAACTTGTTGCCACGTTCAGAATTACAAGCCGTTGGCTACCGCGTTATTGACGATAAACTAGAGCGTGTATATCGCGTGTATGTTGATCAACTAGACAATATGGAGCCACGCTCACAAATACTGCTTGAAGATATCGAAGACTTAAAGTTTGAATTTCTTGATGACAAAAATGAGTGGCAAGAGCAATGGCAAATAAAAGCATTGCCTAAAGCAGTTGCTGTTACAATTCAGAAAATAGAACAAGAGCCTATTCGTCGCGTCTTTTTAGTGCCGGGCGAAGGCGGTGTTGAGAGTCAATCATGATGTCCTTAAAGCGTTCAAAAGGCGCAGCACTTGTTATTGTTCTATTTATTGTAGCACTTGCGGCCATGTTGGCAGTCGAAATGAGTGCAAATCTAATGGTGCAAGTACAGCGCAGCACAAACATCCAAGGTCACCAACAGGCTAAGTGGTATGCATTTGCCGCTGAGGAACTGGCTATTAAGGCGATAAACCAAGCCAAGAAAGATGATCCTGATAGTACGAATCTAGGGCAAGTTTGGGCACAGCAAGGCGGTGTTCCTTATCCTGTTGATAATGGCACCTTAAGTGGCACTATTACTGATTTACAAGCCTGTTTAAACCTCAATGCGCTGCATGCAAAACCGGTGCAACAAAGTGGTTCATCGAACACCACAAACCCTGCACACAAAGCATTACTAGCCCTACTTGAGAATATTGAAGATTTGCCTGCTGATGAATCAGAAGAAGCGATGGCTGATAGTGTATACGATTGGTTAGATGAAGACAGCATCACCTATCGTTCGGGAGCAGAAGAAGATGAGTATTTATCGCGTAAATATCCGTATATGACCGCAAATAGCTTATTTGCGTCTACCTCTGAATTACGCTTGGTTAAAGGGTTTAATCCTTTGGTTATGGAAAAAGTGCTGCCATTTGTATGTGTCATTCCAGGCAACGAGAGCTTGGCCATTAACGTTAATACCTTACCAACGGAAAGTGCAATTATTTTAAGTTCCTTGATAGACGGTTTAAGCCTGTCAGGTGCGCAAAGTGTTTTATCATCACGACCAGATAAAGGATTTGATGATATAGAAGAATTTTTTGAGGAAGTTAAGCAACAAGGCGGACAAAATGTGGATGCCGTGAAAGACTTGCTCACCATCAACAGTGAATATTTTAAACTACAGACGCAAGCTGAATTTGTTGAGCTGCGTTTTTCGATGACCACCTTACTGCATGCCAATAATGGTAAAGTAACGATACTGGCGCGAAAATTTGGAGGCGTACAGTGACAGAAATATTGTTGATCCGTACGGGTCGAACATTAACAGATAGCCTAAATTGGCTTATTTACTCACCTACAGAACAAGAAATCATTGCTAGCGGCGAAATAGCAGCAGCGACACAATTAGGTGAATTAGCAGAAAAAGCACAATCAAGAGAAGTGATAGTGCTACTGCCAAGCGATCAGGTACAACTGAAGACTGTTGAGCTCCCAACTAAGTGGAACCGTAAGTTAGAACAAGCCCTCCCTTACATGCTTGAAGAAGAGATAGCGTGTGATGTTGATGAGCTATTTATCGCAATTGCAGAGCCAACAATGGTTGGTGACAAGCATGCGATTAATATTGCCATGGCAGACAGAGAATGGTTTGAGCAATGGTTAGCCCAGTTTAACGAACATAATTTAGAAGTCTTTAAAATACTACCTGACGCATTACTATTACCAAGCTCAGATGAAACTAATCAACTGAGTGTGATTGAGCTAAATAAACAGTGGTTATGCAAATTAGGTAATTGGCACGTGGCAGTGGTTGAGTCTGATTGGTTAGAAGGTTATTTGACAGCTTTAAATAACCCTGATGTCATACATTACAGTCCTGCTGTAGGCTTTCCTGATACGGTTAATCTGATAGCTAAAACAGAGTCTTATGACCTTCCATTAGCATTGTTTGCTAAACAGCTACCTAATACCAGCTTTAACTTACGCCAAGGCATGTATCAGTTAAAGAAGAAGTCTGCTATTTGGTGGGGATACTGGAAAAAAGCCGCTATTGCAGCAGGTGTTGCGTTAGTGTGTAGTGTTGGCGTTAAGTCGCTAGAGCTTTATAAACTCAATAACCAAATAGAGCAAACAAAGACTCAAGTGGTATCTAACTACCAACGTGCGTTTCCCGATAAGAAAGTGCGACCGCAGTTAATACGTAGCCAGATCAGCAGTGAGCTGGCCTTGTTAGATGGTGGTAGTACAGCAGGTTTCTTAGATTTAACGAGTGATTTAGTATCGATTTTCGATGAAGTAAAAGATTTTTCGCCTGAAACACTTCGCTATGATCAACGACGAAATGAATTACGGATCCGTGCTAGAGGTAAAGACTTTCAGTCATTTGGTAAGGTGAAAGCAATTTTGGAGCAACGAGGTTTAACCGTTGATCAAGGATCGCTAAATAATGATGGCGACTTTGTTGTCGGAGAGATTAAATTGCGAGGTGCGGCATGAAAGAGCAACTAGTCAATTATTGGCGTTCTTTAAAAGAGCAAGAGCAACAACTTGTGATGATTGCCGGTGCTGTTTTTGTTATTTTTATATTAGTGATGGGTATTTTTAGACCCCTAAACAATGCAATAGAAAAAGCAGAGCAAGACAACATAAAGCAGCAAGAATTGCTTGCTTGGGTTGATGAGAGCATCATTAAGCTTAAAGCCAGTGGAAGTGCTCGTGTAACCAATGATCGCAGCTTAAGCCAAATAGTAAATAGTACGCGTAATCGCTATCAAATCACTATTAGTAAAATGCAACCAAACGATAACTCGCTTCGTTTGACAATTGACTCTGTTGAATTCAATAAATTAGTTGAATGGCTTGATGAACTTGTTAATTCTCAAGGAGTACTTATTGAGAATTTGGATTTAAGTAAAGATGATAAATCAGGCTTTGTTCGTGTAAGTCGGTTGGTATTAGAGAAGTAGACGATGAAGAAAACAATTTTATTAGTCGCCATTTTTTTACTGTGCTTTTTGGTCTTCACTATAGTGAAAACGCCGGCTGCTGTAGCGCTTGATTTAGCCGCTCCATACCTACCTAAACAATTACAACTAGGTAAAGCCAGCGGTTCATTATGGGATGGTCGTGTAATGCAAGCGCGTTTTGAAAATGAACAACTGAATAATGTGCGTTGGCAGATTTCGGGCTGGTCACTCTTTAGTGGCAAGCTCGTTGGTACAGTGCGCTTTGGTGATCCTAGAGACAAAGCTGATATCTCCGGTCGTGCTGACTTTTCATATGGTTTGTTTAACCAAGCCATAGATATCAAGAATGCAGTTTTAAGATTAACCGTTGAACGTGCAATGGCGCGTTTACAATTACCACTCCCTGTTAGTGCGCAAGGGCGTGTAATTGTTGACTTAGATGAGTACAGTTCGGGCCAACCGTACTGCGATACGTTAGCAGGTGAAATAACGAGTCCAAACATTGATGTCAAAGGATTAAATGGCTGGTTTAGTATTGGGCCTTTAAGTGGTCGTTTAAGCTGTAAGTCTGGTGATATCGCTGTATTAGTTGACCCTGAAAACCGCTTAGGTTTAGAAGCGGATGCAACGTTAAAAGCGAATTTAGACTTTAAGGTTGCAGGGTATATCAAACCAGAAGCAAGTCTTCCTAAAGAAGTACATGATGCAACTAAATTTCTTGGTCGCCCTGATAGTGAAGGTCGTTACCCATTAAATTTCTAATTTAGGTAAATAGTAGAAGTAATATGCAAATTCCTGAGTTTTCACCTGAGCAAAGAGTGTTATTAACACACTTTCTTTCAGAGCAAAAAAATGCCCTGTCTTTAGCGCAAACACAAGGCTACTTATTTGCTGTTATTTGTGCGCCAGAACCTCTTGATGTCCATCAGTGGCTCGAACAGGTTTGCCCAGGGTGTGATGGGCAAATGGATGAACAGGTGTTGTTTGCATTTATGGCATTGTATCAGCAGATCAGTGAGCAGGTTTTTGGAACTGGGTTTAGTTTGCCTGTCAGTTTGCAGGTCAATTCAAAACAGCAACAATATTTGGATATTCAAGAGTGCCAGCATTGGAGTCAAGGTTTCTTACTTGGAGCAAAAGACTATATTGCTAAATTATTAGCTGCGCCTTTGCTTAGTGAAGAGTTTAAAGCCGCACTAGATACCGCTCATCAAAGTTTAGGCTTTTTTAGCTTATCGCAATTAGATATTGCCGCAATTGCCAGTGAATATGAACTAACAGAGGGGCAGCTTTGTCAGCAACAATACGAGTTGATGGGGGAGTTTGCAGCGGGCTTTGCTGAGTTAATTGAGGTGGTTGCTATGAACAGTCAGCTGTACAATGATGAGGGGTGGAATTAGGCTAACTACCTAATTCCAAAATAATATCAGTACAACCATTTTTGCAGCGTACAACGCCTTTTCCTGGTTGGTCTGTTTGCAAATCAAGGGTAAGAACACCTTTGCAGGTTTCACAGTGTAGTGTTTGTCCCTTAGCTAATTTTTTTAGTAAGTTACGCTGCTTTGCAAATGAATCACTGGCTTTTTTATTCAGAGTCGAAAAATCCATCACTTATTTAGCCTTTCTTTCAATGCACTTGAAACAATGCTACATACATTCTCTAAACGCTCACCATAAAAGTAGATGTTGATATCTTTCTCTCTGCAATAGCGTAGGTGAAATACCTGCAACTTCTCATCGGTTATGAATGTTTCTTCGACGTATTCCAGCTCTGAAGCTGACAAATTTAGTTGTGACTTAATATTATTTTTTGCCATGTTTGCGGCAGGGCTTCTGTTGACTTTGCTAGCATTTGAAAGAAAGCCAATGCCATCACCGAGTAGTTTCTCTCTTGGCTCTTTGATCAACGGGTGATCAATAGTGAATAATGCTAAAATTATAAGCACTAAAATGAGAAATTTTTTCATAGCACAACAAACTTTGATCTGAATGAATAAGGTATGGTTGCAAGTTTAATAAAATGGCCAATTTAAAAGCAAGCAGATACGATGAAATAATTTAAGCAGACATATTCGTGATCAATCCCTGAAATTTTTTAGAGATTGAGTATAATGATTTTGATGAATTGGAAATTTCAGAAATCTTTGAACGTAATGAGATGCATTCTAATTTATTCACGGATTGTCTATATCTGTAAACTACAAACATAATGTTTGAGTATTTATTTCCTAGTGGCGTTGAGGAATTTTAATGGATAAACAAATTAAGGTTAAAAATATCCCAACGGAAGTAAAGATCCAGAAACCGGAAAACGCTTCCCTTGATGATAGATTTAACCCTCGCAACCGAATATACGTAAGAGCTGTTTCCGGTTTACATCAACTATTGAGACAGCGTATTGGCTTTATTGGCATGCTTGCTTTTATGTTGCTGCCTTGGATTAACTTTCAGGGTCAACAAGCGGTATTATTTGACCTTGTTGGTCAAAAATTTAATATTTTCGGTTTAACCCTATGGCCTCAAGACCTTACTATTTTAGCGTTTATCTTGATGTTAGCAGCGTTTGCTTTATTCCTAGTGACGACCTTTTACGGGCGAGTTTGGTGTGGATACACATGTCCACAAACGGTTTGGACATTTATTTTTATTTGGTTTGAAGAGAAGTTTGAAGGCACAGCTAATCAGCGAAAAAAACTCGATCAACGGCCAATGGATTTTGACAAGTTCTGGCGAAAAACCGCAAAACATAGTAGCTGGTGGCTATTCTCATTCTATACAGCTTTGACTTTTGTTGGTTATTTCACACCGATAAGAGACTTACTTCCTGACGTATTTACACTCGATGCAACGGCTTACTCCTATGGCTGTATTGCCTTATTTGCGGTATGTACTTATGGGAATGCAGGCTGGATGCGCGAAATTATGTGCTTACATATTTGTCCATATTCACGTTTCCAATCGGCTATGTTCGATAAAGATACTTTCACGGTGAGCTATGATGAAGCTCGTGGTGAAAACCGAGGCCCTCGCTCACGTAAACAAGACCCGAAAGAGTTGGGACTGGGTGACTGTATAGATTGTAACTTGTGTGTACAGGTATGCCCAACGGGTATAGATATTCGTAACGGTCTGCAGTATGAGTGTATTAACTGTGGTGCTTGTATTGATGCGTGTGATGGAGTTATGGATAAAATGAATTATCCAAGAGGACTCATTTCCTACACAACAGAACGTAACTTAGAAACACCTGAAAATAAAACACATGCTGTACGTCCTAAGTTGATAGGTTATATGGTAATTCTTGTTGTTTTAACAGGAGCACTGGTTGCAAATATTGCGATGCGCAAGCCGATGGAACTCGATATTATTCGTGACCGAAATCAACTTTATCGCGTTGACTTTAATGGCTTGGTAGAGAATACCTATACACTTAAAGTCATCAATAAAGCACAGTATGAGCAAACCTTTAATATTGCTGTAGAAGGGTTAGATAACTTTGAATATATAGGTAAACAAACATTTACTGTTCCTTCTGGGGAATCATACAATGTGCCTCTATCTTTAGTCGTCGACCCTTATGATTTGAAAAAGCCTATGACTAAGTTTGAGTTTGTACTTTCTGTCGATTCAGAGCCTGATGTGCAGATTTCACAGCCCAGCAACTTCTTTAAGGGACAATAATTAAGTACACTGAGCACATACAATAAAAAGCGGGGTTTTCCCGCTTTTTTTATATAATGGGACGTTATGAGTAAATTTAGTTTTGTCGACCTTACGCCAGATTCAATTTTAGACGCCGTAGAAAGTATCGGAATTTACGCAGAGTCAGGGCTATTGGCTTTAAATAGCTACGAAAATCGTGTTTATCAGTTTAAAGCTGAGGATGGTTATCGTTATGTTGTTAAGTTTTACAGGCCTGAACGCTGGACTAAGGAGCAAATACTTGAAGAACACGCTTTTGCGTTTGAACTCGCGGAAGCTGAAGTGCCTGTTGTTGCGCCGGTTTGTAGAGAAGGTGAGAGTCTCTTCGAACATAATGGATATTTGTTTGCATTATTCCCAAGCGTAGGAGGGCGGATTTTTGAAGTTGATAACTTAGATCAACTCGATGTCCTTGGGCGCTTAATAGGGCGGATGCATCAAACTGCAAAGGCACAATCCTTTTCTCATCGCCCTGAAATTAGCTGCGAAGAATATTTACAGACAGCGAAAGTTCATTTGCAAGCGAGTAACTTAGTGCCTATGGCCCTTGAAAATCCGTTTTATACTATTTTGGATTTGGTTATTAACGAGACGACGGCTCAGTATAAAAATGTTGAAACAATCCGCCTGCATGGTGATTGTCACGCTGGCAATATTCTTTGGTCAGGTGATGCACTTATGTTTGTAGACTTGGATGATAGTCGTCAAGGTCCAGCCATTCAAGATTTATGGATGATGTTAAGTGGCGATCGTAATAACCAACTGTTACAGTTAGATACCTTAGTTGCGGCGTACGAAGAGTTTTGTGATTTTGATCATAATCAGCTTAAACTCATCGAACCATTACGTGCCATGCGAATGGTGCATTATATGGGGTGGCTAGCAAAACGCTGGGATGATCCTGCATTTCCACGGAACTTTTCTTGGTTCGCAGAAGACAAATACTGGGAGCAACAAATACTGGCTCTAAAAGAACAGCTTGCGGCATTACAAGAAGCCCCGTTAAAATTATTACCATAAATTTTAAAAAGATAAGTAAAGACGAGAAAACAATGTTTAAAAAATTAAAGTTAAGTCTACTCATTCTATGTTTACCTTTTGCTGCATTTGCGGCTGACTTCGAAGCAGGTAACCAGTATGAAGTATTGAAAGTTGAAAAAAGTGCTACCCCGCAAGTGACAGAGTTTTTCTCTTTTTATTGCCCACACTGTTTTAAGTTTGAGCCAGTGGCTAAAGCACTGACCGCAGCGCTGCCAGAGGGTACTGAGTTTGTTAAAAACCACGTTAACTTTTTAGGTGGGGTGTCAAAACAAACACAAAGTAACCTAAGCTATGCTTACCTTATTGCTAAGCAACAAGGAAAGGGTGAGCAAGTAGCAGATCAAATTTTTCATAGCATCCATGTTCAACGTGCGCCACTACAAAATATTAAAGATGTGAAAGCATTACTTGCAACGAACGGTATTAGTAATGAAGTATTTGATGCTGAAATCGCAAGCATGCCAGTAATTAGTGCAGAAAAAGCGATGCAAGACAAACAAAATAAGTATTCACAAATCGGTGCACTAACAGGCGTACCAACATTTATTGTAAATGATAAATATAAAATAAACTTAAACACCATCAAGAGCCAAGAGCAGCTTGATGAGCTGGTTAAGTTTTTACTAGAACAATAATTTTGGAGTGTAGAAGTAATGATTAAGTTAGTTAAAGCCACCTTATTGGCGATGACATTAGGATTGGCAGCGAATGCAGCGGCTGCACAATATGAAGAAGGTAAGCATTACGAAGCATTTGATGCGCGCGCTTCTAAAAAGCCTGAAGTAAAAGAGTTTTTCTCATTTTATTGTCCGCATTGTAATAGCTTTGAATCAATCGTTGCACAGCTAAAGCCGCTTTTGAATGACGGTGTTGCTTTTAAAAAGAGCCATGTAGACTTTTCAGGACCTCGTGATCCAGAAATTCAATCTATGTTAGCCCAAGCTTATGCAACCGCGGCTGTGTTACCACAAAAAGATGCGTTAGTGGCTGCTGTTTTTAATCATATTCATGGTAAACGTGCACGAATCAATGAATTAGCAGATATGAAAGATATCTTCGTATCACAAGGCGTAACGGAAGCTGATTTTGATAAATACTACAATAGCTTTTCTGTACGTACGATGGCATCAAAAATGAAACGCGATCAAGAGTACTACAAACAAAAAGGCGCATTAAAAGGTGTACCAACATTCATTGTGAATGGTAAATATCGTTTAATTTTAGGTGCTGAGTCAGGTATCAGTGATGCAAAAGGTATGGCTGACCTTATCAACTATTTAGCTGATAAATAATATAAGCTAAATATATTAATAAGCTCCGCTCGCGGAGCTTTTTTATTGGTGAAGAACATGGAAAAAGTTTTAGTATCAAGCTGTTTATTGGGGAATCCTGTACGCTACGATGGCCAATCGCAAAACTTATTAGACCCTGGATTAGAATCACTCAAACAACAAAAAAGGTTAGTTTCCTTTTGTCCCGAAGTGGCTGGTGGTTTACCTATCCCAAGGCCGCCCGCTGAAATTAAAGAAGATCGAGTGTTAACGAAAGATGCTGAAGATGTCACTGCTGAATTTATCGCAGGAGCAGAACAAGCCTTAAAAATTTGCCAAAAGCATAAAATTCGTTTTGCTTTACTAAAAGAATCCAGTCCATCCTGCGGGCGTAACACTATCTATGATGGCAGCCATACAGGGCATAAGGTTATAGGGATGGGTTTAACCGCACGGTTATTACAAAGTAATAATATAGATGTGTTCAGTGAAGAGCAATTGCCAGCGCTATTTGCAGCACTGGCAGAAAACTGAACTTATTTACGTTGTAAAAATACACCAGACTCAATGTGATGCGTGTATGGAAATTGATCAAATATAGCAAAGCGTTTAACTTCGTGTGTTTTACTAAGGTGTTCAAGGTCGCGTTCAAGCGTATCTGGATTACATGATATATAGATAATATTGTCGTAATTGGCTACGAGATCACAGGTGAGTGTATCCATTCCTGCACGGGGTGGATCAACTAAAATACTCTGACAATTATAACTTTTCAGATCAATGCCTTCTAAGCGAGAAAACGTGCGTTCACCTTTCATAGCTTGCGTAAACTCTTCACTCGACATGCGAATGATATCTAAGTTATCCACTTTATTTTGTGCAATATTATATTGTGCAGAGTAAACAGATGATTTAGAAATTTCAGTTGCGAGTACACGATCAAACGAGTTCGCTAAAGCAATCGAGAAGTTACCATTACCACAGTATAGTTCGAGTAAATCATTCTCTAATGGCTCACAAAGTGCTTGTGCCCATTCAAGCATCTTAATATTTACTTTGGCATTTGGTTGGGTAAAGCTATTCTCTACTTGTTGATAAATAAGCTCTTTACCATTAACGTTTAGGCGCTCTACGACGTAGTCATTACCAATCACTTCTTTTTGTTTACGTGCGCGGCCAATAAAGTCGATGTTAAATTGTGTACTGAGTTTTGCTTTTAGTGCTTTAATTGCCTCTAACCATTCATCACATAAGGGCTTGTGATACAGCAAACTGACAAGAATCTCACCACTTAAAGTTGATAGGTAATCGATTTGAAATAATTTGCGGCGTAGGATTTCACACCCTTTTAAGTTTTCAATCATCGCCTGCATAACCTCACCGACTAAAGGCGCAGCAGGGTCAAAGCTCTCAACGCGAATTTTCTCTTTGGTTTGTTGATCAAACATAATATGAAATAGATCATCACCTTCATGCCACACGCGAAACTCAGCTCGTTGACGGTAGTGAATTGGATCAGAGCTAAATACTTCTAACTTTTCAACACCGAAACGTTGAAACTGTGAAAAGATGCGCTGCTCCTTTTCACTTAGTTGTGCATCATATTGAGTTGTATCAATTTTTATAACCGCCATGGCTGATTACCTTTTATCTCTTAGCTTTATATCGGCGCTATTGTAGGGGGCATAGAAGATTTGTCTAGTTTTGTTACTTATTTTTGGTGTTGTTTTTTTATACAGAAAACTTAAGTTTTCTAACTTTTAGCCGATAATGAGGTAATCATCACATGGAGTCGGATCATGAAAATTGGCAACCAAGGCTATATGCCTAATACAAACGTAAATAAGTACAATGGTAAGCAACCATTGCAGCAGCCTACAATTCAAAGTGCTCATGATAGCTATCAGCAAAGAGGGCGAGAGTTAGCTGCCAAAGTACTCGGCGATAAACTTGCCGCAGAGTTAGGATTACCTGTAGTAGAAGAAAAAAAAGATAAGCCCCTGTTTGACTTTGAAGCAATCGTTAAGAATGTACTTGATTTTGTTGGCGGCGCTATTCGCAAAGCAAAAGCGGATGGTGCAGATGACGAAAAGCTTAAAAGTATGTTAGGTGAAGCCCGAAAAGGCGTTCAAATGGGAGTTGATGAGGCTTATGAAGAGCTGAAAGATTCAAATCTACTAAATGATGATATTGAAGAAGGTATTGAGAAATCAAAAGAAGGTATCTTCAGTGGTATAGATCAACTTGAGGAAAGTCTTTTTAACCCTAAGCCAGCTTCTGTATCGGTAAGCCAAGCACAGTATGTAAGTTTACGAAATAATGCTGAGTATACATTCACGACAGCAGAAGGCGATGAAGTGAGTATCAGTTTTGCAGATGCGTATACTAGCCAATCTGCCAGTGCTTATAGTAAGCGTGGTGGAAATGAAGCATTTGTAAGTGAGTCATCACAATCTCGTGAGCTTTCATTTTCGATGTCAGTGAATGGTGAATTAAATGAACAAGAGCAAGAAGCAATTAATGCGCTTATGGAAGATTTACAAGGAGTGAGCGAGACCTTTTTTTCTGGTTCATTAGATGAAGCTTTTAAAGAGGCGCAGGAACTTAATTTAGGTAATGAGCAGCTTGT